>JAWLEV010000039.1:0-24885 GCA_041685915.1 Anaerolineae bacterium
AAAGAGGCTCTCTACGACAAGCAAAGCGTCAGGTTCGGTCAAACCGGGATTCCAATGCGTCAGTGTCTCCACATAGCGGGACACTGTGCCCACCAAACCGTCAAAGCCATGGTGCCAGAAATAGTGTTTGGGCAGCAAAATATCCAGGAAAGCGGCCAGTGCGAGCATATCATAGCCACAAAGTGGGGCAAAGGCCGCCGAACGTGGGCCAACGCCCAATTTCACCTCTCGGCTCATCTGCGCATCCAGGCATCGCCGCACCCCCGCAAAAAAGTCCGTCATAGATTCGCTGCCTGGAAGATGTACACCGTCCATCCGCGCTGTTTGGCCGCCGTCAAAAGACGCTCCAGTTGCGCCCTTTTGTCGGGATAGGGATTGTCGGGTGGCGGGGGCGGTTCTACCCCCAGGCGACGATAAACCGTTGGATTGGGGTCAAAGGTTGCCGTGGGCGGTTCGGCACATTCGACGTAACGCGAGCCCGTACCCGGAACAAGTTTTCGGGCATTGAAAACCATGGGACCTATGACCAGCCCATCCACTCCCCCGGCTTCCCAGGCATCCAGGATGGGGTCGTAATCGTCCAACAAGTATTCCACGTCGCGCATCACGTCCATCCAGACTTTCATAGACTTTTTTTCCATCTCATTCTTGGCCAGGTTAGACACCGCTATAAGCCGAAAATCCGCCATCCACGGGAACAACGACCCCGGTGACGAATTGGGAAGCTGGAGAGAGCAGCCACAGTACCGCCCCCAGCAGGTCCTCGGGATCGCCAAAGCGGCCCATGGGCGTGTGGTCGATGATGGCTTGCCCGCGCGCTGTCAGTGTGTCGTCTTGATTGAGCAGCAGGTCCCGGTTCTGTCTTCCGATCAGGAATCCCGGTGCAATGGCGTTTACCCGGATCTTGGGGGAATACTCTTGCGCCATGTGAACCGCAAGCCAGCGGGTAAAGTTACTCACACCGGCCTTGGCCGCAGAGTAGGCGGCCACGCGGGTCAAGGGGGTAAAGGCCGCCATGGACGAGATATTGAGGATGACGCCCTCCTCGCGTTCGGCCATGCCTTTGCCAAAGATCTGGCAGGGGAGGATCGTCCCCATCGTATTCAGATCGAGGACAAAGTCCACCGCATCGTCGGGCAAGTCAAAGAACCGATGGTCGGGCCTGGTGGTGGCCTCAGGACGATTGCCGCCAGCGGCGTTGATGAGTATGTCCACCGGGCCAAATCTCTCCTCGATGGTCTGACGCGCCTCTTCAAGCAGTTCGGCCTTTAGAACGTCCCCGGGCACGGGAATGTACTGACCAGTTCCGGCCTCCATGCGAGCGCGTGTCCTGTCAGGGATATCGCGTCTATGGGTCAGCACGGCCACATTGGCACCGAGGCCCACCAGAGCGACGGCCATCTCGCCGCCAAGCACGCCAGTCCCGCCGGTGACAAGGGCCGTCCTACCAGTAAAGTCATATAGTTCGCTTATTTGCGATACATCCATGCTTTTCCTCCCCCGCGTTCAACTCGTTAGTGTAATGCCCACAGCGTTCACAGGATACCTCAAGGGCTGTTCGCTAGTCAAGGCATTTTGAGGGGGATGGGGGTCGGCCGCCCAGGACCTCGGCAGATTCTCTGTAATTGGGGTGCGGGCGCCTTGACGGAGGGCATGCAAGCGGGGTAGGATGTGTACAAGTGAACGGGGAATCTGGGGTGTTATTTCTAAACAGGAGTCTGGAGATATGACAGAAGCATCTTTTGATACGCAGGCCGCATCGATGCAGGGCGAGGTAAAGATCACGGCGATCAAGGCGCTGCAGCCCAAGCAGGGCGCGACGCTGGTAAAGGTGGAGACGGACGCAGGGGTGTCGGGCTATGGGCCGTGCCACGGAACCGGGCCCTTTGTGCGCGCGGCCATCGCCAGGCTGGAAGGGCCGCGGCTGCCGCATCTGGGCCTGATCGGCAAGGATCCGCTGACCATCGATGTCCATTTTCATAATATGTTCTATGCCTACCCGCAGCGGGGGCGGGTGATGGGCGTGTTCAGCGCCATCGACATGGCGCTGTGGGATATCGCGGGCAAGCTGTTGGATCAGCCGGTCTGCAAGTTGCTCGGGGGGCCGTTCCGAGAGGAGATTCCCCTCTATTCACACTGCGGTGGTGGCGATTTCCTGAACAAGGAGGAGTGGCGCGCGCGGGCAGAGGATATGAAAGATGACCCACACGGGTTCCGCGCCTACAAGATCGACATCCATCACGTGCTGGGCGGCCATATGCAAGAGTACATGCCCAGCATCGGGCCGCGGGAAGCGCGGGACGTGGCCAAGGCCTATGGGCTGGCGCGCGAGGCCCTGGGCGACGAGATCGACATCATCGTCCACTGTCATAACGAGCTGGATCTGCCCAGTGCCATCAAGGTGGCCGCAGCGGTGGAACCGATCGAGCCCCTCTTTTTCGAGGATCCCATCGCTCCCGAGTTCGGCGATGGTTGGCTGGCACTGCGGCGCACGACGCGGGTGCCGATTTTGACGGGGGAGAATATCGCCCTGGCCGAGGGAGCGCTGCCCTTTTTGCAGCACCAGGCCGTGGATCAGTTACAGCCTGACCTCATCAACTGTGGGGGGATCACAGGCGCCAAGCGCATCGCCGATCTGGCAGCCCTCTATCGCATACCGATCTCCTGTCACAATGTGAGTGGTTATGTACTCAATATGGCCTCGCAGCAGTTCTCGGCGGCGGTTTTTAACTGTCCGATGATGGAATGTACGCGCAATGCCGACGAGGCGCCGGAGGCGGTGGGAGAAAAACTGGTCATCCGCGATGGCAAGATGAAGGTGGCGATGCGCCCCGGTCTGGGACTGCAGTTGGATTTCGATTATCTGAAGGCGAATCGGGCGGGAGGCGAGCCCTGGTGGGATTGAGTAAATTGCTATAGGACGGCCATCGAGTGCCACGCAACTCATGGCGCTTCTTTCAGCGAATCCACTATTGAGCCATAAGGAGAGAGTAACATGTCAGAGGAATTGCGCATCGGCATCATCGGGCTGGACACGTCCCACGTGCCCGCTTTTACAAGGCTCCTGAACGACCCCGAGGATCCCTTTCACATACCGGGGGGAAGGGTCGTGGCCGCATTCCCTTCCTTTAGCCCGGATTTGGAGGCCAGCCGCTCGCGGGTGGAGGGGTTTGAAGAGGAGATCTCTGATACATGGAACGTGGAGATCGTGTCCTCCATCCCCGCCCTGCTTGAGCAGGTGGACGCCGTCCTGCTGGAGAGCGTGGATGGGCGCAGGCACCTGTCGGAGGCGATTCCCGTGATTGAGGCAGGGAAGCCCCTGTATATTGACAAGCCCCTGGCGGCCAATTACGGGGACGCGGTGGCTATCATGGATCTGGCCCAAGAGAATGGCTGCCCGCTTTTTTCCTCCTCCTCTCTACGCTTCGACGCTAATATCCTGGCGATAAAGGGGGATCCAGAACTGGGGGACGTGCTCGCATGCGACGCTTTCAGCCCCGCGACCCTCGATCCGACGAACCCCGGCCTCTTTTGGTACGGGATACATGGGGTGGAGATACTCTACACGTTTATGGGCACGGCTTGTGAAAAGGTGCGCTGTTACTCAACGGAGGGCTACGATGTGGTGGTCGGGAGGTGGCCAGAGGGACGCGTGGCCACCATGCGGGGGATCCGTCATGGGGCGCGCGACTATGGGGTAAGCGTCTTTGCGGAGAATGGTGTGCGTCAGACGCTTTATTCCCGAGAGATACCGCTCTACAGCCAGTTACTGGAGCGCATCATGGATTTCTTTGAGAGCGGAGAGGCGCCCGTCGATCCTCAGGAAACCCTGGAGATCATGGCCTTTATGCAGGCGTCACTGATCAGTGCCGAGGAGGAGCGAGAAGTCGGGCTTGATGAAATAGTCCGAGGTTGAACGTAGAGGGACAGGGTAACGGAGCAATAGGAAAAGGGCGCGCTGAGACGCAGGCCAGGAATCGTTCACCGCAAGGAGGCAGTTCATGACGAAACGACGCGTTCATTACGTGCTGAGCACACATTGGGATCGAGAATGGTATCAGGCCTTTCAGCATTTCCGCTACCGTCTGGTGCAGTTGTTGGACGAGGTGATCGATGGTCTGGAGGATGGTCGCCTAAAGGGGCCCTTTACCACCGATGGGCAGACGATCATGCTGGAGGACTATTTGGAGGTTCGGCCCGAGCGCGAGGATCTCGTGCGCCAACTGCTGAGGGAGGGCAAACTGGTGGCCGGTCCCTGGTACGTGATGCCCGACGAGTTCCTGGTATCGGGGGAGTCGCTGGTGCGCAATTTGCGTATGGGCCGCGACCTGGTGCGTCAGATGGGGGGCACGCCCTCCGACGCAGGCTTTGGCTGCGACCTGTTTGGGCACAACAGTCAGTTGCCCCAGATCCTGAAGGGGTTCGGCATTGAGGCGGCCTTTATCTGGCGGGGCGTCAATTATAATGCGACGCGCAACTTTATCTGGCGAGGCGCCGACGGCAGTGAGATTCCCTGCTATCGCTTTGGGCACATCGGCTATTCGACCTATGCCGGCGACGTGCGTCACGCCTTTGAGCTCCATTTTGTCTTTGATGCGGAGCAGGCGGCCGCCGATCTGGAGGCCTTTTTGCAGAAGCAGTTGGAGGAGACCGAGGTGCGGCCCGTGCTGCTCTTTGACGGCGGCGACCATCAAGCCTGGGATCAGGACGTGTACGGCGTGCTGTTGGAGCGCATGGCGCAAGAGGACGAGGAGATCGAGATCGTGCATGGCACCCTCGACGCCTATATGGAGGAGCTACTGGACGAGGTGGAGCGGATCGAAGGCCTGGTCGAGGGCGAACTGCGCGAGCCGGGCCGCGACCCCGAGCCGGCGGATAGCCAGTGGTTGATCCCCGGCGTGTTATCCAGCCGGGTGGGCATCAAGCAGGCCAACGCTGCCTGTCAGGCCCTGCTCTGCCACTGGGCAGAGCCGCTTTCGGCCATGGCCAGTGATCTGGTGGGCGCCGAATATCCGCAGGGCTTTCTCAACGTGGCCTGGCGCTGGCTGCTCAAGAACCACCCGCACGATTCGATCTGTGGCTGCAGCATCGATCAGGTGCATCGCGATATGCGCTTTCGTTTCAGCCAGTGTCGCCAGATCGGCGAGCGCCTGCGCATCGAGGCCTGCCGCGGCCTGGCCGCCAACGTGGAGGGGGAGGTGGCCGACGACGAAATGCGCGTGACAGTCTTTAATCCCCTCCCGGTGGCTCACGAGGGTGTAGCCACCCTCACCCTGGAGATCCCCGAGGAATGGTCCACTTTTGACGAGTTCTTTGGTTTCGAGCCCAAGCCAGCCTTTCGCATCTATGACGCCGAGGGGGAGGAAATAGCCTATCAGCGCATGGAGCAGGCCATGGGACAGATCAAAAAGCGCCTAAATCCCGTGCGCTTCCCCGAGTCCTATCGCACCGACGACGTGACCGTCAGCCTGCCGCTGGACGTGCCGGCCCTGGGCTATACGACCTTGACGGTGCGTGCGCCCGAGGATGATGCGTTCACGCGTCACCCCAGCGCCGTCGGGCTGACCACCACCGAGCGTTCCATGGAGAACGAGCATCTGGCGGTTGTTGTCGAGGCCAATGGCACGTTGACGGTGCATGACAAGGAGAACGACGAGACCTATCGGCGGCTGCTCACCTTTGAGAGTTGCGCTGATATCGGCGATGGTTGGTTCCATGGTCAGGCCGTCAACGACGAGGCCTATCTCTCCACCGGCAGCCCCGCCGAGGTGGCGTTGGTGGAGAATGGATCGATGCTCTCCAGCCTGCGGGTGCGTACGCGGATGCAGGTGCCGGCGGAATTCGACTTTTCTGACATGCGGCGCGCCGACGAGATGGCAACGCTGAGCCTGGATAGCCTGATCACTCTGCGCAAGGGGGCCGACTGGATCGAGGTGGAAACCACGGTGGACAATGTGGTCAAGGATCATCGGCTGCGCGTCCTCTTTCCCAGCGGAAGCGGCGCACAGAGCTATCTGGCCGACAGTCCCTACGACGTGGTGGAGCGGCCCATCGCTTTGCGCAGCGATCGCCATCTCTACCGCGAGTTGGAGGTGGAGACCAAGCCGCAGCAACACTGGACGGCCGTGCACGATGCGCAGCGTGGTCTGGCGGTCGTCAGCGATGGGCTGCTGGAGACGGCGGTACGTGATCTTCCCCAGCGCCCCATCGCTCTGACGCTGCTGCGGGCCACGGGACGCACGGTGATGACTGACGGGGAACCGGATGGCCAACTCCAGGGACGGCACACGTTCCGTTACTGGCTTTTGCCCCTGGGGGAGCGGGTCAACCGCACGCGGTTGTGCTACCTGGGACAGCGGCTGGCCGCCGGCCTGTACACGGCCCAGTTACAGCCCGAGGACATGGCCCTCCACCGCGATGAGGGGGATCTACCTAGCAGCGCGTCCTATCTCGCTCTGGAGGGGCGAGCCGTCGTCACGAGTGTACGTCAGGTCGATGGCGCCCTTGAGGTGCGCATGTTCAATCCTCTTGAGGAGGAGATCGAGGCCGAGTTGACGCTGGATGCCAGTTACGATCGGGTCCAGCGGGTGAATCTGGAAAGCGCGCCAGTGGAGGAGGTGCAACCTTTGGTGGGTGATCATCTGGCGGTGACGCTGGGTGGTAAAGAGATCGCCACCCTGCGCTTTTCCTGAGGACGCCGATTTCGTTTGACTTTTTGAAAGGTACGGGATGGATGGCATCTCGGAAAGGAGCGGGATGGAGCGGTTCGAGCAACAGGAACTTTTCATCAGCGGAAAAGGGGGTTATAAGCGTTATCGCATCCCGGCCCTGACTGTGAGCACCCAGGGCACGGTGCTGGCCTTCTGTGAGGCGCGCAAGTACACGGGAGCGGATTCAGATCAGATCGATCTGTTCCTGCGTCGTAGTTTTGATAACGGCCGAACGTTCGCGGAAGTGCAGGTGGTGACCACGGAGGAGGGGTGGGTCTGCGGCAATCCGGCGCCCGTCGTGGATGGGGATACGGGGATCATCTGGCTGCTCTTTTGTAAGAATCTGCGTCATGGCGATCAGACCATGATCTGCGAAGGCGAGGCGCCGCGCACGGTGTGGGTGACCTACAGCGAGGATGACGGTGCCAGTTGGGCCGATCCGAAAGAGATCACCACCGCCGTCAAGCTGTCGGATTGGTCCTGGTATGCCACGGGTCCCTGCCATGGTATCCAGTTGGCCACAGGCCGGCTGATCATTCCCTGTGATCACGTCGTCCTGCAGGATCGTAACCGACAGGACCCCCATCACTCACACATCGTCTACAGTGATGATCATGGTGAGACGTGGGAGATTGGGGGCATCGCCGACGAGGGAACGAGCGAATCGGTGGCTGTTGAGACGATCGATGGCGCGCTGTGCCTCAACTGCCGCAACAAGTATCGTCTGGCCGACGGGGGTAACTATCGTGCCATCGCCTGGAGTCGCGACGGTGGGGAGACCTTTTCTCCCATCGTTCACGATGCGGCTTTGCCCGAGCCCGTGTGCCAGGCCAGTATGGTGCGTCTCTCCGGTGAGGAAAGCGGTGTGCGCAATCGGGTGCTCTTTTCCAACCCGGCTTCCCGGGATGGTCGCCATCGCCTCACCGTCCGGCTCAGTGATGACGAATGTCGCACCTGGCCGCTGGCGCGGGTGCTGTATGAGGGACCGTCGGCCTACTCGGACCTGTGCGTCACCGATGATGACCACATCTGCTGTTTCTACGAACGGGGACGGGAGGGGCCATACGAGACGATGACCCTGGCGCGGTTTAATCTGGCGTGGCTAACAGGGGGGCGATTGGGCTCTGTCATGTGATGTGGGTCTTCGGGTAGATGACGCTGTTACGGGAGGGGGTGATCATGTTCTGATGAAATTTTGGCCCATACGTGTAGAGTCATTCCGGCGACATATTTCGGAAGGGGGTAACAATGAGCAACGGTGAGGTGTACGAAGAGTTGGGTGTGAGGCGCGTCGTTAATGCCTGGGGGCAGTTGACCCGGCTTGGAGGATCGGTGCTCTCGCCGAAGGTGAGACGCGCGATAGAGGAGGCCAATCGCCATTTTGTTCGCATGGAGGAGTTGCAGGAGGCGGCCGGCAAGGTGGTGGTGGATGCCACCGGGGCGGAGGCCGCTTTCATCACCGCAGGGGCGTGTGCGGCACTGGCATTGAGCGCCGCCGCCTGCATGACGGGGACCGACGTCGAAAAGATGGAAGCCCTGCCCGATACCCGCGGCATGAAGAACGAGATCATCATCCTGGAGGGGTTGCGAGTCAAGTATGATCGCTGTGTGACCATCCCCGGCGCCAAACTCGTCGAGGTAGGCGACGGACCTCGCCCTGTATCCGAACAGATCGAGGCGGCCATAGGTGCCAAGACCGCGGCGATCCACTATCTGGCGCGTGAGGAGGGGCCGGTGTCTTTGCAAGAGGTGGTGGACATTGGCAGACGGAATGAGGTCCCGGTCATAGTGGACGCCGCTGGCCAGGTATACCCGCTCGAAAAGTTCAAAGAGCATGTGGCCGTGGGGGCGGACCTGGTCTGTCATTCGAGCAAGTATTTCCTCGGTCCCAACTCGGCGGGTTTCCTGTGTGGTCGCCGGGATCTGGTGAGGGCCGCCAAGATGCAGGATTTTGTCGGTTTTGAGGTGGGAGGTCGTCGTGCCTTTGGCAGGCCGATGAAGCTCGATCGCCAGGAGGTGGTCGCGCTGATAGTCGCGCTCCGTGAATGGCTGCAGATGGATCATCGGGCCAGGTTGGAGGGCTATGATAGGAACGCGAGATCCCTTTTGGAGAGGTTGCAGGGGATTCCCCATATCCAGGTGACCGCCACACCTGAGGAGCAAGCCCTGCGCTCGAGCGTTACGGTAACGCTCGATGAGGAGGCCGTGGGCAAGAGTGCCTCAGAGGTGGTAGAGGCGTTGCGTGACGGTGATCCCGGGATAGAGGTCCCCCTGCGGGAGGGAAAGATCGTATTTTCCGTGCGGACGCTCGTCGAGGGAGATGAGCAGATCATCGCGGACCGGCTTGAGGAGATAGTGATCTCTGGTGCGCGTTAGGGGGTCAGGTTCGACGTCAGGGGCGTGATGCTGCTGTCCGTGGTAGAACTAGGAGGGGCATGCTATGACACCGGATGAGCTGAGCGAGTTGTCATATGAGGAACTGAGGGAGCGGATTCGAGAACGGGAAGACGCGGTCAGCGAACTGGTTGAGCAGCTTGAGAGGGAAAAAGAAAGGCTCGATGAGACATGGCAGGAACTCGAAACGCTGCCCCGGGCGGTCCTCTGGCAGCCTCTCCAAGGGCGAATTGAGCTGCTGGAGGGTCGCGTAAAGTTTTTGGAGCGGGACCTGGCAGTGGCCAGGCTGGCGATGCTTGAGGAACGAGAGGCCCAGGCGAGGGTGGCCTACGAGAGGGCAGCGGCAAAGGCGGCCAGAGCGCGACAGATCGAAAAAGAGGTGCGGTGTGCGCTGCAAGCCCTTCAGAGTCAGCGCGAGAAGGAGATGGTCGTGGCAGAAGGCGATGCCGGGGAGGTGGCGGAACTTGATAATGCCTGCGAGAGAGCACGGGCTTTGGCGCTCGAGTTGGAGTGGGCGAAAAGGAGGGCGATGGATGCGCTGTATGTGGCTAGAGAACGACGCGAGGAAGGTGAGTGGGGGCTGCATGGCCTACCGGGGTGAATGGCTGGGAGGACGGCGGCGCCCAGGCAAAAGCAGAGTATCAAAGATGTCCCCTTTGAATGCGGTGGTCATCCTGTTGGGACAGAGAATGGCTGCTGAAGGTTCAAGGCCAGTGTTATTGGGGAAAAAGGTTCTCCTGCCAGGCCAGGCTGACGGCCTCGGTGCGACTGTCGACTCCCATCTTGGAGAGGATGCTGCTCACATGAAACTTGACCGTGTTGACGCTGATCACCAACCGCTCTGCGATATCAGCGTTGGACAGTCCGTCGACCATCAAAGATAGCACTTCCAGTTCCCGCTCTGTGAGGCTATAGTCGGGTTCGTTGGCCCTCTCGCGGGTGGCGCGGATCAAGGCCTCGGAGGCTTCTGCAGACAGGGTCGACTCACCTGCGTGGGCGCCGCGAATAGCCTCGGCCAGCTCGTCCGCCCCCACGCTCTTGAGAAGGTAGCCGATGGCGCCGGCCTGAAGGGCTCTCTCGATCAGATCCTCTTCCTGAAAGCTGGTCAGCGCGAGGATCTGTGTATCGGGCCGGCGTTCGCGGATGATCCGCGTGGCCTCGGCTCCGTCTTTGCCGGGCAAGACCATGTCCATCAGGACCACGTCAGGTTCTGCTTCGGCGCACAGCTCGATGGCCTCCTTTGCGGAACCGGCCTCCCCCACCAGTTCAAGATCATCAAATCCCTTTAAAAAGAACCCCAAGCCCCTGCGCAGCATGGCGTGGTCATCGACGATAAGAACGCGGATCGTTGGCCTCTCACTCATCACACTCCTTTCTACTCATGGATAGCACACTTGAGGACGGCCTTGGGGTCGCATGCTACGAAGGGCTACTTTCCCAGGCGAGAAGTACTTTTGTTCCCTGATCAGGTTGGCTCTCGATGGTCAATTGTGCCCCGGCGGCGCGGGCCCGCTCGCGCATGATATCCAGCCCCAGGTGGTCTCCTTGGGTCTGATCTGGCGCAAAGCCCTGGCCATCGTCGCTCACGCGTAACACCACCTTCCCCTGCCAATCGTCCCCCTGCTGACAGGAAACAGGGGGCAAGATCTGTAGACTGACGGTCAGTTGACTGGCCTCTGCGTGCTTGATGACGTTGTTCAGCGCTTCCTGTGCGATGCGATAAAAGGTGACCTGGACGTCTGGCGGGAGGCTCGGGCTCGGATCGACGTTCACTTTAACGGGGAGTTGGGTCCGGCTGGTGGTCGCCTCCGTCAGTTGTTGGAGCAGATCGTCCAGGCTCGCTTCGAGCAGGGCTGTGGGACGCAGTTCGAGCAACAGGGTGCGCATCTCCGCCAAGGCGCCCTGTGTCAGATTGCGCAGTTCTTCAAGGCCCTTCATTGCCTCCTCTGGCTTGCGCTGCCACAGCCGTGGCAGGGTCTCAGCCACCAGACTGGCGGAGAAGAGAGCCTGAGTCACCGAATCGTGCAGTTCGCGGGCGAGACGACTTCTCTCCGCGCTTATGGCGGCCTGCCGGACCTGTTCTCTCAGCCGGGAATTCTCGACAGCCAGCGCGATCTGGTCGCCAAAGGCGGCAGCCAGCTCTTTCTCCTCGGTGGAGAAGGAACGCGGGTCCGTGTAGTAGAGCACCATTCCCCCGTACATCTCGTCCTGGATCGTGATGGGCATGGCAAGCAGGGTTTGGAAAACATCGGCGTCGGGCGTATTGGGAAGCGGGTGCCTCGGCGTCCGCGTCATCTTGGTCACGTCGGGCACGACCACCGCCTGACGTCGAGCCATCGCCTGTGCCAGGGGTTCAATACCTGGCGCCAGGGCGTCAACCTCCATCGGGAATTCCGCACTGCCAGCGGGACCACATGCGAGGTAGTGTGTAGCCTCGACAGAAAAGGTCTCACTGTTAGGGTGCCCCCGGCAGATGATCGCGGCCTGGGTGTTCAGCAACTGCGTAGCCTGTTCCGCGATATAGTCCAGCACCTGATCCAGGGGCTGATTGGAGTTAAGGGCAGCCAGAACATCGGCGAGGCTCTCGGCGATCCGGCGGCGTCTCTCCGCCTCTCGGCGTCGTCGCGCCTCCTCGCGTCTCGCCTCCTCGGCAGCCCTTTTAGCCGTCCGCAGTGCCCGCTCCATCTGCTTGCGCTCGGTGACGTCGAGGCAATACTCGATCACGGCGGTCACCTCGCCCTCGTCGTCGAGCAGCGGATAACCGCGAATCTCCATGGTTCTGGCGATACCGTCGACACTGTGGTGAACATGCTCAACAGTGATAGGATTCTTGTCTCTGGTGATCTCTTTAACGGGGCAGGTATGACCGGATTCTGCGCAGGGTGCGCTCCGACCGTGAAAAAGGCGGTAGCATCTCGCATCCTCTGGCAGGCGGCCGGCGTAAGCGGCGCTGTTTGCCATCTGGACTGAGTAGTCGGCGACATCCACGACGTACAGGGGATGGGTGACGGATTCCAGGACTGAGGAAAGAAAATCGTTCTGCTGCCGAATCTGCTCCTCTATTTGCTTGCGCCGCGTGATGTCTTGCACGACGCCGAGCATATGATGCGGGCTTCCTTTATCATCGTAGATGACGTTTCCCGTTTCTTCCATCCAGCGAACCGTTCCATCTGGCCACACGATGCGATGTTCTATGGCATAGTCCGCTCCCTCTTGAACGCTGGCATTCACCGCATCGATCACGTCCTGGCGATCCTGGGGATGCACGCACCGGAGAAACGCCTTGTAGGTTGCCTTGAATTTCCTGCGATCAAAGCCGAACATGGCCTCTATCTGGTCGGACCAGTGTAGATCGCCGGTCTGGATGTTCCAGTCCCAGCTACCCGCATTTGCCACACTCTCGGCCAATGCGCGTCGCTCCTCGCCCCGGCGCAACGCCTCGTTGGCCTGCTCACGATCGGTGACGTCGAATCCATAGACATTGACGTAGCCCTGCTCCGCGACGGGGACGAAGGCCAATGACAGGACACGCCCCCCGAGCGCAAGTTCAGCACTTTTGGTTACTTGGGCACTGAGGACATCCGATGCGAATCTGCGCCATTCGTCGGGTAAAGGCTGGCCCACCTGACAATCCCAATAATCCAACAGGGGCGAACTCGCGGCGTTGGCGTAGAGGAGGGTGCCGTCCTGATCGACTCGCAGCACCGGGCTGGGGTTCTCGCTGGGAAACCTCGCCAGCCTCTCGATTTCCTCCTCCGTCTGTTCCCGTACGGCTCTGGCAGCCAACCGATTGCGCACGCGTTGCAGAACCTCTTCTCCCTGCCAAGGCCTCGTCACATAGTCCGCGCCGGACTTGGCCAGGATCTCGGCCCCGACATGAGGGTCTTGTTGGGGGATGACACAGAGGACGGGGAGGGTGCGGCCCTGTTTCCTCGCTTTCAAGCGTTCCCAGACGTCGATCCCCTCCATGTCGGGCAGGGGCAAACTCAACAGGAGTAGGTCCGGTAAGGAACCCGTGGCGGCCTCAAGGGCGCCACGTCCGCGTCTGGCCGTTTCCAGCCCATAGCCCTGCTCCGTTAGAAGCGTGGTCAGGGCGGCCAGCTCCTCCGGGTCACTATTCACCAGGAGAACCTTGTAGTCGTCTGGTCTTGGCTCGCTCATAGCAATGTCTCCTGCGGAGCAATCGCGTCCTGGCAGCCGTCCTTTATCCTCGGACGATAGGCGTAAGGCCCACCTGCCCGCACGCACCGTCCATATCACCCGTAGTGTATCACCGAATGCGAACTCTTGCCAATGGATCGATAAATCAAGTTGGGATGCGTTCACCTAAAGTGCAACGGGGACGAACAGGATCGCGTGCCGCGACGGGTACGGCGCGGCGTCGCGTTAGTCCAGCAGCCAGTAAGGTCTATTCCTTTGGGTAGGTTTGGGCCTACCCTCTTGATCAGGGATGAACTACCCCTCCGATCCATCCTTTTGACCGTTGTGATCGGGGCACCGATCCCTTATCATGAAACACGTAAAGACAACGGGAGGATGTGAGGTACCATGAGGCTTTTCCTCTTTATCATATGTCAAAAAGACTGTCTAGTTGTTGAAGCCTCAATTTTTTGAGAGGAGACAGGAGTGCGTGTGCTATTGGCAGACGATCATCCCAAAGTGCAGCAGGCGCTTCGAGTGTTCATCACAGAGGAACCTGATCTGCATATCGTTGGCGAGGTCTCAAAAGTTGAAACCCTGTTGTCGCAAACTCGAGGGCTGCAACCGGATCTGATATTGTTGAGCTGGGAGTTGGAAGGATGCCCGGGCGAAAAGCTGCTGTGCGATCTCTGCGCCCTTGGTCTTCCGACTCGGGTGATTGTGCTCAGTTGGCGCCCGGAATGCGAGCAGGATGCTCTGGCGGCCGGTGCCGACGGCTTTGTCTGCAAAGCCGCGGGGCCGCAACCGCTGTTGGCCGCGTTACGCGCCACTAGTATCAACTGATTGGTAAAGGAGATATTTAGAACCAATTGAGTTAAAAAGGGCTTTTTGTCTCCTGCAGGCCCTTCATAGTAATGACAGATCTATACACCTTGGGGAGATTAGTATGGCACGCAAGAGATCGAGCCTACAGCACACATTTGGCACATTACACGGAAGGAGAGAGGAAATTGAAGTGGCGGTTATGGAACCACAGATTATGCAATCGGGGATCATAGAAGCAGAGATCCTGGAGAGAGAAGCATTCTCCGTAGTGGGCCTCAAATATCGGGGTCAAAATGAGAGCGGCGAGGAGATTGCCTATCTATGGAAAGAACTCGCGGAGGGATTGGAAGGCATTGAGGGCCCCTTCACCCCCAAATCGGCCTATGGGGTCATCGACAACTATGATGATGAGAGCGCAGAGTTTGAGTATGTGGCCGGCTTCGCCGTGGGGGAGCCCTACCACGTACCCCTGGGTATGGCCAGGTGGGAGATCCCGCAGCAGACCTGGGCCGTTTTCCGATGTACCTCTGCGTGCATCGACGAGACGTACCGAGAGATCTACAAGGTTTGGCTTCCCCAATCCGGTTACAAGCGAGCCGAGGGGCCCGAATTCGAGCAATACAGCACAGATTTCCTCAAGGGCGAAGATGATGCGGAGGTACGCATTTGTATCCCCATCAAAGAGGCCTGATCGCCCTTTTGTACAAGCAGCAGGTAGTTGATATGTGGATTAAAAGGGACAGTTGGTTCAAGGGATCAGCGAACAAAGCGTGTCCCATCTGCCCCACTGGAGTTAGTGCCGACGTTGAAGGAATAGTCCCGATCTGGGAAAGGAGGAACGATGATCATAAAAGACGAGGGTACAGATCCTGGTAAAGCACGGGTGACTTTTCGTCTCCCAAAGAGTCTGCGGGCCGACAGCGTCCACGTGATGGGGGACTTTGATGGGAATCACCATGCCCATCCCCTGACGCGCCAGAATGGGGATACATCCTGGCGGGTGACTTTTGAACTAGAAAAGGACAGGAACTATCAGTTCTACTACCTCATAAAAAGTGGGGATGCCGAGATTCAAACGGTCACAGAACAGTTTCAACTATAGAGATGAATGGTAACGGAAAGATTATCGCGGTTTGAGCCCCAGGCGTGAGCGCTTTCAGGTCGGGCTTTGGGTATATAGGCATCAGATACCGCTAGTGGGAAACGTCATCTCCCATGGCAGGCGCAACGCCTCGGGGCCAGGGCTCGTCATAAAGCACGAAAGAGAGGAAGGTAAAGATGCGTAAAATGGGGACGAACATGGATCAGGCGGTAGAAAAGGCATTACGCCGTGCGACGTGGAGGGATGGGGCCAACCTCATTCAGTACGATGACGGCAGTTTTGACGCCATCCCTCCCGCCTATTTGACGGAGGTGATCTGGATAGGCTACCAGCACGTCGAGAGGGATCTGGGCAACGTGCGAGACTGGGTGTTCGACGCTGGCCTGTACTTCCCACTAGAAGAGAGCGATGTGCAGTGGCTCAAAGATCAGATACAGAAGGAATTCGTGGAGGAGCTATCAGTTTGAGAGCCAAAGATCGCACAGGGAGAGTACAGATGCCGATCCGCGTCATACCCATCACCTCAGACAAAGTGAGCGGGGGCATAATGATCCCCAAGGCAAACCTAGAGGCAACTTTCAGCAAGATGGATAACGGCGTCGTTACCATCAGTGCCGACATCGTCATCGCGAACGTGGCACGGGCCGGGACAACGAGTTCGTTGTGGCCGCCGAGCCCTTCATGTGGACCTGGTTTGGCTTTGCCGAGGAGATGAACAATCTGGCGGACGGCTCTGGCGGCGTGACAGGCACTGTCGCGGGTGCTTCCGTCTACCTGCCCCAGCAGAATGCGTTACCCTATCAGGGCGGCATCTGGGGCAGTCTGAGCGGCGCCAAGGTCACCGGTTCCATCGAGGACGCTTCCTGGATGGCCCTCTCCGATCTGCGGGCGGGAGAAGACGATCTTGCGGGTGCAGTTCCGTCGTCAGAACCAGTGCGGTGAGACGTGGCAGATCCGGGCTTTGACGCTGTCAGGTGGTATCTTTGTGAGCACAGACTGGTATACCATCACGGTCAATGATCCGCACTGGATCGAGATCGACTGGCCTCTGACGCGAACGCCGACTTTGGCCTATACATTGATAGCGCCAAAGCGATGGAAACCCTGACGGGATTGGACACCAGCACGTACCAGCTGGTGTTAGTGCGGCTAGGGCCCTCAAACGGACTGACAGAGGATGCTTACGGCACGTTGTACTTTGACCCCTTTGTCTCGAAGCGCTACACGGCCCCTGGCCCGTAAACGGATCTAGATCTGGAGGCCTCGGGCTGCTCGATCAAGGCCCTCAATCATATCTCAACTGAATATCTGCGGCGGGAGGCGATTGCCAATTGAGCGGCCTCTTGTCGCGTGGAAGGAGACGACAATATGTATGAGACTGTTGCCGATTCTGGATGGACCCCTTGCCTCGTGAGACAGCTGCTGATCCTCACTCTTATTTTTCCCATAGGTCTTTTGAGTTACGGCGTCTGGCAGGATTTGTCTGCGGAACAGCCAATGGCAAGAGGGACCGATTTCATGTCCTCGGCGGAACTGGAAACGCGGCACGGCCTCGGCGTTGACTTGATTGGGGTGACGGCGGGCGGTGGCATGATCGATCTTCGTGTAAAGATCCATGACGTGGGCAAGGCGCGGGCGTTTCTGGAGGATCCGGCCAACCTGCCTTGCCTGATCGACGCCGATAGCGGCAAGGCATTGATGGGCACCGAAGGATGGGCCGGCGACGTCAAGTGGGAAGAGGAGGGCATCCTGTTCATCGTCTTTGCCAACAGCGGCGGCCTGATTCAGCCAGGCACGCCAGTGATCGTGGAGTTCGGCGATATACAGATTGGGCCAATCGTGGCTCAATAAAAGAAAGAGACCTTGACATGCGCAAGGCAACTTTTTCAATCGTGCTTATCATGTCGCTTACTATGGGCGCCAAGGCGTGGAATTTGAGCGGAGGCTGCATGACCTACTGAGGTGAATGGGGAATCGGTAGCGGGCCGAGATGCGGGTAAACGGGGTTGCGCTATGGGCAGGAAGCCATGATATAATGCAAGCCATGTGGAGACAGCAAGCCCGTAAAGGGTGAAACTATGTCCAGTGCTGGATATCATGAGCCGGTGGACGAATTCGGAATTGTTGAAGGATTTTTTGTTCACGGACGAGCTCATCGCGGATGAGTGAAGATATCTGAATTGTCTAAGCGGCGCCCCCGTCTGGGGCGCCGCTTGATTTCTGTCTCGCGGTTCTCCTCGCCGTTATTCCTCGCGTTCCCCGGTCTCATCTCTTGCAACACCATCAAGTGCTCTTGTCGGGCATGATTTATGTTGGTGCGTTACTTTTTTGTATGCTATAATGCGTTCATATTCTGATGGGGGTCTCGTGTCAGGAGCGCAACTGTCGATAAGAGTGTTGTGGCCGTTATAGGTTGGGAAGGGGAGAGATAATATGGTAAAGACTTATACATATACGGCGAGGAATGCCGAGAACCCTGAGCAGGTGGTGACGTTCACTCTGCGCGATTCCCGGATGTCGGTGGGCGTGGGGGCGCCGCTGGAACAGGTCGGGCGCGCCGTTGGCGTTGGCGATGACGAGGGACGAGTTGAGCAGGGGGCAGAGGCTGGGAGCCTCTGGCTGCGACCGCTGGCCGTCTCGCTCATCGAGCGGGGGACGCGCCCTGTTCACGTGGACGACGTGGTGACCGATCTGGAAGATGATTGGCTCCGGGTCAGGGCCTGGATCCGCGCCGGGGGATTGCGCTTGATCCCGATCACGCTGATCGACGGCCGCGTGGACAATCTGGTGGCGGCCCAGGATTTCGTGGAGGAGATTCAGGCGCGGAAGACGGCTGTAGAACTCGGTGTGTTTGGATTGCTCGATTACTGGGGCACGTGGATCGCCGCCGGTATCCTTGTTTTGGTGACGGTTCAAAGGTTGTTGCATAAGGGGGGCGAGAAGGAGGAGGCGTAGCCGCCGCAAAGGCGCATAGGCATGAATGCCCTCGGGGAGCGGGTGCTCACCTTTCCCCAAACGAGCAGGTGAGAATGTGGTAATGTAATATGGATAGCCGCAGGATACTTATCGTAAATGTGTCCTGCGGCTGTTTTGATCGTTTTATTGGCAGAACGGGCTCTTAGCAAGAGAGGATGAGATCACCCTTTCCGTAGCACCTTGCCAGCGCGCGCTCCCGTATAGTTGTGCCCCTCCATGACCACCTGTCCATTCACGATCACGTGATGGATGCCCACGGGATAAAAGTCCTCCAGCCGCTGGGGATCGGCATCCTCGCTGCGCAGGGCGATGGTATCCTGGTCGAACACCACCAGGTCGGCCCACATGCCCGGGCGCACGACGCCCCGATCGACGATGCCCAGGCGCTGCATGGCCAGGGAGGTCATTTTGCGCACGGCCTCCTCCAGCGTCATCAGTTTCTCCTCGCGCACGAACTGTCCCAGGACGCGGGGGAACAGGCCGATGGTGCCCGGGTAGCGCGTCTCCTTCCAGTAGCGCAGATCCAGGGAAGTGTAACGTTCGGCGGGATCGTAGAGGCCCGTGTCCACGCTGGGAAAGATGCAGTGCTTCCAGGATGCGGTGCGAAAGTGGTCGTCCTCGATATAGTGGTGGATGAAGCGGGGTCCCTTGCCGTCCTCGGCCAGGGCCAGATCAAAAAGGGCGTCCTCGGGATCGATGTCCCGCTCCGCCGCCACGGCGGCCACGGATTTGTCCTCCAGGCTCCGATCGTGGGGGCAATCCCAGATGATCACCCGATCCCAGGCGCGCCGGAAGGGGACGCCGCCCGGACCGAACCGTCCCAGAGGATGCCAGGGATCGATGGTGCGCATGGTACGCTTGATCTCCGCCCGCCCCTCGGGCGAACGCAGCTGCTTCATCAATTCCTGTGGCGTATAGTGGTAGATCTGCAGGAAGGAGGAGGGAGTAGCGCTGCAGTCGGGAAAGGCCTCGCTGTCGCAGGTGACGTCCACGCCCCGCTGCCGGGCCTGCGTCAGAAGCTCCATCTTCATCACGTTGTTGCCGAATACGGGATACTTGCTCTGCATGTGGGACATCTGGCCCCGCACGCCGCCCCGCTCGCAGATCTCGATGAACTCCTGGGTGGCCTCGATGTTGGTCTCCCGCTCCCCGCGGATGTGGGAGGCGTAGAGGCCATCGTGGCGCCCTACCACTTTGGCCAATTCGACCAGTTCGTCGGTGTCGGACCAGCATCCGGGGATGAAGACGAGGCCGGAGGACATGCCCACAGCCCCTTCCTCCAGAGACCCTTCGAGGAGTTCCTTCATCTCCTCGACCTCCTGCTCTGTGGATCGCCTGGGATCATCGCCCATCACGCACTTGCGGAGCTGGTTGTGGCCCACAAGCTGTACATAGTTCACGCCCGGTCGCTTCCCCTCCAGTTCGTCGAGATAGTCCCCCACACTCCAGACGGCCTCCGGGTAGCGCTCGTACATGGCCTCCTGGGTTCGGCGTCGGCCGTGGGTGCCGCCCCCCGTCTCCTTAAAGGCTTCGGTAGCGCGGCCCTGCATGGGGGCGGGGGATCCGCCACAGTTGCCCGCCACGGTCAGGGTGCAGCCCTGAACGAGCAGATTCAGTCCGGTGGGGTGCTGCAGAGCGGACCAGTCGGCGTGGCCGTGGATGTCCACCCAGCCGGGGGAGATGCATAGTCCTTCACAGTCGATCTCCCGGTGGGCAGCCGCCCCCTCCAGGTTGCCCACGGCGCTGATCTTGCCCTCGCTCACGCCCACGTCGGCGCGGTACATGGGCGTGCCCAGCCCGTCGATGACCATGCTGCCTTTGAATAATAAATCTAACATCGCTCCGACTCCTTTCGTATCTTGAACGCCTATTCTTTCACCGCGCCGTGGGAGAGCCTGTCGATCCCGTCCCAATCCAGGGGGATGCCCAATCCCGGCCCCTGGGGTACGGAAAGCATGCCCTCCTCGTCGATCTCAAAAGGTTCGGCGACGATGTCGTCGATCACGGCGGAGGGCTGATGAAACTCAATCCACTTGCCCACGGGGAGGGCGGCGATGAGGTGCATGTCCGCCGCGACGCCGATGGCTGTGTTCCAGCCGTGGGGCACCGTGAGGATGTTGTGCCGGTAGGCCATCCAGGCGATGTGCAAGGCTTCCGTGAGGCCTCCCACCTTGGTGCAGTCGGGTTGTATGATGTCCAGGGCGCCCTGCTCCAAAAAGGGCGCAAAGCTTTGGCGTCGCGTGAGCACCTCGCCAGCGCTGATTCTCACCTTGGCATGCTCCCTGAGCAGCTTGTAGCCCTCCAGGTCGTCCGGCGGAAGCGCCTCCTCGAACCACACCACGCCATAGTCGTCCAGCATGTCGGCTGTCCGCAGGGCCCACTTGTAGCCATGGGGCCAGAACTGCTGCGACCCGCCGGGGTCCACCATTACCTCATAGTCGCCCACGGTGTCGCGCACCGTCTTGATGAGCCTCTCGTCGTCCTCGGGATCATCCGTGCGTCCAAAGGCCCCCCAGCCCAGTTTGAAGGCCTGGAATCCCCTTTCCATGGCACGCTGCAGCACGTCCACCAGTTCCCCCTCTTTTCCGTAGGCGCTAAAGCTGAGGGAGGCGTACGGTTTCACGCGGTCGCGATAGACGCCTCCCAGTAGCCTGCTCACGGGCTGGCCGGTGACCTTGCCAAAGACGTCCCAGAGGGCGATGTCGATACCGCTGATGGTGTGGGTGATGGTGCCGCCCCGTCCCCACCAGAATCCCCTCTGCTCCAGTTTTTCGTGGACGCGCTGGGGCTCGATGGCTATCTCGCCCACATAGAGGTCGCGCATGCGGCCCAGGGCGGCCCGCACCAGGTCGGTGCTGGTGTAGCTGCTGCCGACGCCCGTGATGCCCGCATCGGTGCGCACTTGCAACAGGGTGTACACGTTTGTGGCTGTGTCTAACTTAGCCCCGCGCGGTTCCTGCAGGGGGATGGCGTGGATCTCGGTGATCTTGGGTACCTTGTCTGGCATGTCGCTTTTCGCCTCCGTTTTCTTGTGATTACTGTTCGGATTCGTCCTCTGGGCATTCTGCGCTGTCAGCGAGCAGGATCATGACCTCGCATTTCTCCAGTGCCGTTGCCGCTTCCTTGCTGGTCACGTCGTGAAGGACGTTTATGATTGACTCCTTGGCAAGCAGGCCGTAGGAAGATACCTAATCTTTTGTGACTTTGTATTCAATGTCAATAGACGTGCCTTATTCTATCAAAGGCACCCTGTATAGGGTCCTCCAGTCTGATCATGTGCTCCCGCAGGCGCTCCATCAGTTGCTGTTGCGTGGCCGCCATCCCGGGAGCGTTCATCAGGTTCTGCAGTTCCCAGGGATCGTCGATCAGGCTGTACAGTTCGCCCCTATCGCAGCGATTGTAGACTAGCTTGTGGGTGCGGGTGCGCACGAAGCGCAGGGGCGTGGGAAAGATGTGGGAATGGAAGGCGCCATACACGCTGTCCCGGCCCGTGGGGGAATCTTGTCCCAGGACGTTGTCCAGTATGCTCTGGGTGTCTGGCGCCTCGGGCGGCGCGATCCCGGCCATCTCCAGGAAGGTGGGATAGAGATCCTGTAGATAGACGAACTCGTCACAGACGGTGCCCGGCGCCTCGCAATCGGGATGGGCTATCACGAGAGGCAGCCGCCAGCTTTCCTCGTAGGCGAAGGGCCCCTTCTCTATCATGCGATGGGCGCCCATCATGTCGCCGTGATCGGTGGTGAAGACGACTGCGGTGTCCTCTTCCATGCCCAGGGACTGTAAGGCCTCCAGCATGCGGCCCACAAGATCGTCGATCATGGTGACGTAGCCCCAGTAGCGGGCGACGATCTCGCGCCAGCTCTCCCATCCGCGCTCCGAAAGGCCCCAGTAGCGCTCGTAGAGGGCGTGAGCACGGGGTTTGTGCGACCAGTTCTCGCCAAAGCTTGGCTCTGGGGGAATCACCGTGGGGTCGTACATGGAGTAGTACTTTTCAGGGAGGAGGCAGGGGGTGTGGGGTCCCCAGAAATTGGCCCAGAGGAAAAAGGGTTTCTCCTCGTTCTCCCAGTCTTCTGTGAATCGGCGCATCAGGTCGATGGCCAGCTCGCTGACCATGTACTCGAAGGTGGTCTCCACAGCGCCCGATTGCAGGGCATAGATCTCTTGTCCCTGCGTGCCCGGGTTGCTGCCATAAAAGGCCTCCAGCACCTCGGGTGCCTCATAGCCGTGCTCCTCCAGGTAGGCGGGATAGTGGGGGAGAGGCTGCGATCCGCCGAACCGCAGTCCCTCTATCACGCCGGCGGCCGGATAGCCATATCCGGGAAAGTCCTTGCCCTCGAAGCCATAGTCCGTAGGCACCTTTTGTTGATCCACGTGCCATTTACCCGCGTAGCCAAGGTTGTAGCTCGCTCCTTGCAGTTCCTGGGCCAGATTGGGCGCCTGGGGGTTCAAGATCTGGTTATTGGCCAGGACACCGTTCTTGTGGGGGTAAAGCCCGGTAAAGAGTGCCGCGCGCGATGGGGAGCAGGGGCTGGTGGCCGTGTAGGTGGCATCGAAGCGCACACCTCGCCCGGCCAAGGCGTCGATGTGGGGTGTACGGCAGGTGGGTGCCCCATAGCAGTCCAGGGTGTCGTAGCGCTGTTGGTCGGTGACGATCAGCAAGATGTTCCTCTTTTTTGTCATCTCCTACCTCGCAACTGGAAAATACAAGTGTGTCGAGAGCCTGACTCATGGCTATGATAACAACTCTATGGAGGCGGCGCAAGGGGGCGCCGCTTTTGGACTTGTAAGGTGCTGTTGACAACGGCCTGCAACCCTTCTATACTGATGTCTGTAAGGGTGTTAGGAGAATTGTTGGTGGTGTAATATGATCAAGCCGGTGAACAGTGGTTCGTTGTAGCACCAGGGCTGTGACATGTCCCTGGTGCTTTTGTTTTTGAGGGGAGGTCTGAAGATGGATTCGGGCATGATCAGCAAGATCCAAAAGTCAAAGCGCTACGCGCAGGAGCCGGAGCGGGTGACGTTTCATTCCTTTCACGTGATCTTTGACGGCGAACACGGGACGTATCACGTTACATATGAGGATGGGGAGTGGTCTTGTCAATGCGAGTTCTTTTGCCAGAGAGGGGTATGCAGTCATACCATGACCATGGAACGACTCCTGGGCGTGATGCTGGACGCCACGAAGGAAGGGGAGATGTCCGTTCAGGAGGGATAGTCGTTGCTTTTCATGGTGTAATTGCAGGTATCTTTTGCGCTGAGGTTCCGTGTGCTTAGCGTGGGCGTGGATATCATTCAGATCACACGCATCGAGCGGGTGATCGATCGCTGGGGGGATCGCTTTCTACAGCGCATATACACGGAGAAGGAACTTATATACTGTCGGGGACGTATCCCAGAGTTGGCCGCACGCTTTGCGGCCAAGGAGGCCATCTCCAAGGCCTTGGGCACGGGAATAAAGGGCATCTATTGGTCCGAGATGGAGATCCTGGGCGATCACCGGGGCAAACCCACGGTGACCCTCTCGGGCCACGCCCTGGCACGGGCGCAGGAGCTGGAGCTGGACGAGTGGGCCATCAGCCTGTCACACAGCGACGATAACGCGGTGGCCTTTGTCACCGCTACAGGCGCCGATTCTCAGTAGCATTTTCACCACACGTCATCCTCGATACTCTGGCGCTCGGCTTCCACTTTCTCGAACCAAGTCTCCAGGGTCTGGAGCATGCGCCTGGTCCGTTGGGGCTCTGTGGATGTCAGGTTCTCTTTTTCCAGGGGGTCCTCTTCGATGTTGTATAATTCTGGGTCTGGCGGTGGGGGCACGTTGCGCTCTGGCTCTGGTGCCCTCCGGATATTGTCAAAATGCTCCGGCTGATACTTGAGCGCGCGGTCCATGGCCAGGTCTGCCTCGGATACCTGCATGGCCTGGTCGATGCGGGGTCTCACCAGTTTCCAGGGGCCGTGGCGCATGGCGGCGTTGCAGGTGACCAAGGGCGTGTAGCGATTCCATTGCCAGAAGCGAGGAACGTCCACCGGGTCGTCCTCCCCGCGCAGTATGGGCAGCACGTCGTGTCCGTCGAGGGGTAGGGTGGAGGAGGGCGTCTCCAGGTCCAGCATGGCAAAAAGGGTTGGCAGCCAGTCGACAAAGTGGATAAGGCCATTGTGGTGGTATCCGTCCTCCAAGCCAGCGGGCCAGCGAATGACCATGGGCACGCGAATACCCCCCTCATAGACATGGCCCTTGGCCCCATTAAAGCCACAGTTAAAGCGCGTGGTGCATCTTTCGCCCTCTCCGCCGAATTGGGGACCGTTGTCGCTGGTGAAGAAAAAGATGGTGTTCTCGGCGATCTCGAGTCTGTTCAATTCATAGAGGAGGCGTTCTAAGCCTTTGTCCATGCGTTGCAGCATGCCATATAGGGTGCTCACCGCCTCGGTGAAGTGGCCCGTCTCCGCAAAGGGCTCCACGTCTTCCTCTGGCGCCTGAAAGGGGAAGTGGGGCGCGTTATAGGTGAGGTGCAGGAAAAAGGGCTCGTCCCGGTGGCGGCGCATAAAGGATATGGCCTCGTCGGTGAACAGGTCCGTCAGATAACGTCCGTCGGCGTCTTCCCGCGTCCCGTTATAGTCGAGGTGCCAGTCGTAATAGTCCTGCCAGCCCCCGCGAAAGCCGACGAACTCTTCAAAGCCTCGAGCATTGGGGTGGTAGCGGGGATCGAGGGCTCCCAGGTGCCATTTGCCGATCAGGCC
>JAWLEV010000040.1:0-24749 GCA_041685915.1 Anaerolineae bacterium
CCGTATCGTAGGGCGGAAAGCCGTTCCGCCCTACGTTCGCCACTCCTCCAGAGTCGTCAGGATCTCCTCCCACTGCTCCTCCGGCACCTCCTCGTCGGGCCAGGGCTCGAAGCCGAGACTCTGGTAGGTGGCCAGGGCGGGCATGCGCCAGGGCTGGGTGCCCAGCATGGCCCGCTCGAAACCTCGTTCCCGTAGGCGGTGGAGGGTGGCCGCCACGATGGCCTTGCCCAGCCCGTTGCCCCGCTCCCTGCGCACCACGCCCACCCAGTGCACCAGGCCCCATTCCTGGCCCTCCTTTTCCTTGTGCCAGGCGGCGGCCGCCGCCACCGGGCAATCGCCCTTCCAGATGATCTGGATGTGGGCGGGATCGTACTGGCGATCGTCGGTAAAGGTCTCCTTGAACCACTCCTCGTCGGCCTCCCCGGAGAAATTGGAGCGGTTCATGACCTCCAGGTAGGCCCATACCTCGTCGGCCTCCATGGGCCGGCAGATGTACTCCTCGGGCAGATCCAGGGGCGGCAGGTCGTCGAGGTCGTCGCGGCGCATGTTGATCAACTGATCGCGGTTCCTTTCCGTGGCGAATATCTCGTAGGAGCAGGTGGGGCCCACGAACTCGACGGGGACCTCGGGGAACTGCTCCCCCAAATAGTCGGCCAGGTTGCGTAATCCAGGTATCTCGGAGGTCATGTGGTTGACGACGATCATGGGCACGCCCAAGTCGGAGACCCAGGCCGCGTCGCGCCAGAGGGCGATGCCGTCGTCGGTGGTCAGCACGGCGTCGGCGCCCAGTTCCACCATGCGCCGCACGTCGGTGATGGCCCCCGTGCCCACGGCCAGGCGGTGCACCATCTGCCAGCGGGTGCCCACGAACTGCACCATCTGCTCCCCCAGGGGCTTCACCCGTTGGGCGATGCGCTGGGCCAGTTCCCAGGCCGTGGTGGTGGGCATCTCGTGCAGGTTGTAGTACTTGATCGCCTTGACCGGATCGCCCAGTTCCAAAAAGTTGCTCCAGGCGTCGACCACGCCCAGCTCGGGATAGACGTCCCATACGTCGTGGCAGCGATAGACGACCGTGCCCGTGCGCTCCAGGAATTCCATCTTGTGCTGGGCCGGCGCCGTGGCTTTGAGAGCCTCGTCGTCGTCCATATGGCTGTAAAAGGTGGGCTCATGGGTGACAAAAAGGTTACAGCCCTTTTCCTCGGCCTCTTCCAGGGCCGACTGCAGCGACTGCCAGCCCACGGCGATGCCCTCCACCTCGATGTCAGGGTCACCGTACTTGAAACCATCGCAGGTGTGCGCCCAGTCCACCCAGGTGCCCACGGAACGCATGTGGGCGTCGATATCGCGTGCTTTCACCGTCATAACTTCTCCTTCGGTCGATGTACTTTGTGTAACACTATATCCTGCGGTTGATGGCTGTCAACACGGGACGGTGCTAAAATGGGCAAAAGCGCACGAGGAGAGTATCATCATGGAAAACAAGCGCGTGTGAGGAGTGTGTATGGACCCCGTTTCCCACCTGTTGACCACCGCCGGGCTGCTGGATCGTGAACCGGCCACGTTGCTGGGGGCTGTGGCGCCGGATCTGCCCTGGTACTTGCTCTATCCCGCATGGTTAATCTCCAGGAGCGAACTGGCACCTGTCCTGTGCAGCGGCGAGTGGCCCCTGCCGCCCCGTTGGATGCGCGAGGTGCACTATGCCAGCCACAGCCTCTTGGCCGTGATTGTTGTGTGGGTGATCCTGAGGCGGCGAGAGGGTGTAGAGCCGCAAGATCTTGCGTCTCTACGTGGGTCTATATTTGCGGCCTGGCTGCTGCACATCCTGCTGGATGTGCCCACCCATTCCCGTCAGCGCATGGGGCCTCGCCCCCTCTGGCCCCTCTTTCGCTGGGCTTATGACGGTTTTTCCTGGGCCGATCATCTCGCCAGGTGGATGGCAGGACGGGTCTGAAAAAAACGTTCTGCATGAGGAAACCGGCACCGCCCGTCTGCGGCGGTGCCGGGGCGAGATGTTTTTTGAAGGGATAAAGCCGGGCTAAACGTTCTTCTTATATCGTGACAATATCTCTCTTGCCCACGCGGCCGGTGGGGGGTCCCCCTCGTCCACGGGCTGGGCAAAGTCCTGTTCACCCAGGATGCGGTTACTGCCCAACTCTGCCCGCATGGCCCCAAGGGTTCTTCCGGGTCCGCCCCTGTGGGTGCAGAACAGGGCGACGGCCCTGTCCTGCAGGTCCGTCTGGGCGAAGAAACTGCGCAACGCTGGCGTGTAGTACCCGGCCCACACGGGCGTGCCGATAAACAACAGGTCATAGTCGCGCGGGTCCTTATCCAGGGGATGCAGGGTGGGTTCTTTTCCTGTCAGCGCCTGAAAGCCGCCGATGGGATACTTTAAAAAGCTCTGTGCCGGGATCTCTTTGCGTGGGCGCAGGGCCAGAAGGTCGCCGTCGGTCGCTTCGGCCAGCGATTCGGCCACGCGCTGCGTGTTGCCCTCCAAAGAGTAATAGACCACCAGTACCCTGGACATCTATCTTTCCTCCCTTGTTTTCTGTAAACGCTCCCTCGCTGCACAGCGAGGGAGCGTCGGTATCATGCGCTCTCGGCCAGGAGCCGGATCGCCTTGTCCAGGCGCTCTACCACGGTCACCTGTCCCAGGATGGCCAGCATGCCGAACAGGGGCGGGGCGACCCGTCTCCCCGCGCAGGCCACGCGAACGCCGCCAAAGAACGGCCCCAATCCCAGGTCCAGATCCTTGGCCGCCTGGCGCAGGGTGGCCTCCAGCATTTCCCTGTCAAAGCTCTCCATGGCGGCCAGGATTTCCCTGGCCGCTTTGAGGGCCTCTACGGTGCCCTCGGCGCCCATCCCTTTCTGGATCAGCAACTCGGGATCGTAGTCGATCTCCTCGACAAAGAAAAAGTCCAGCAGGGGGATGGCATCCTTCAGCGTGCGGATGCGCGTCTGGATCAGGGGCACGGCCTGTAGCACTGTCTCAAAGTCGGCGTCTAGTCCTTCCTCCTGCAGCACGCGCATCAGGCGTCCGGCCAGATCATTCTGGCCCAGTTCGCGGATATAGGCGGCGTTCATGTGCTCCAGTTTGTCGTAGGAGAAGGCGCTGGGTGATTTGCTGACCCCTTCCAGCTCAAAGTAGCGGATGAGCTCGTCGCGGGTAAAGAACTCGGTCTGGCCGTCATAGGCCCAGCCCACCAGTGCCAAAAAGTTGACCATGGCCTCGGGCAAGTATCCCGCCTCGCGAAATTCGTGAACAAAGGTGGGCATCTCCTTTTTGCCCGGGGTCTGCTTTTTGCGCTTGCTCAGTTTGCCCTCTCCCGAGGGGTCGAGGATGGTGGGCAGGTGAGCCTGCACGGGCATCTCCCAGCCAAAGGCATCGTACAGGAGGACGTGCTTGGGCACGGAGGAGAGCCACTCCTCGCCGCGCAGGATGTGGGTGATCTCCATGAGATGGTCGTCGACGACGTTGGCCAGGTGATAGGTGGGAAAACCATCCGATTTGAGCAGTACCATGTCGTCCAGTTGACGGTTGTTTACCGTGATGTGCCCCCGCAAAAGATCGTCAAAGGAGGTGGTGCCCTCCAGGGGCGCCGCCAGACGGATGACGGGCTTTAATCCTTGTGCTTCATATTCGGCGATCTCTTTTTCCGTCAGGTCACGGCAATGCCGATCATAGCCGGGTGGTATACCCGCGGCGCGCTGCTCCTCACGCACCTGGCGCAGCCGTTCGGGGCTGCAGTAGCAGGGATAGGCGTGTCCCTCTTTTACAAGTTGTTGGGCGTACTCTTGATATAACTCCTGGCGGTCCGACTGATAATAGGGCCCGTACCCGCCACCGACTTGGGGGCCTTCGTCCCAACAGAGTCCCAGCCAGCGCAGGGCTTCCAGCAGATCTGGCAGCGCCTGGGGTTGGTAGCGTGTGCGGTCGGTATCCTCGATACGCAGTATGAACTTGCCCCCATGGTGACGCGCAAAAAGCCAGTTATAGAGTGCTGTGCGCGCACCCCCTACGTGGAAATATCCCGTGGGACTGGGAGCGAAACGCACGCGAACGGTGTCCGATGTCATGACGTGATCTCTCCTTTACAGTCAAATAGTCGTTAAAATCATACCTTTTCCTGTAGCATGTTGGGCTTGGTGTCCGTGTTGTGTATGGCCACACTCTGTGTCAGCCCCAGGGCCAGCATTATAGTGAGGAGTGAGCTTCCGCCATAACTGACCAGCGGAAGGGGAAGCCCTGTCACTGGCATCAGGTTGGCGTTCATGCCCAGGTTGATGATGCTCTGTACGAGCAACATGATAGCCACACCGGCGGCGACGAGACGGCCATAGTCCTCCTGGGCGTTGGCCGCGATATGCAGGATGCGCATGATGAGAAAGGTGAACAGGAGGATGAGCAACAGCGCACCCGCAAAGCCCAACTCCTCGGCCAGGACGGAGAATATAAAGTCCGTGTGGCGCACGCGCAAGAAATAGAGCTGGCTCTGCGTGCCCTGAAAGAGCCCCTTGCCCCAAAGTCCTCCCGAGCCGATGCTGATCAGAGCCTGGGTTACGTTGTAACTGGCCCCAGAAGGGTCATGATCGGGAGCGAAGAACATGATAACCCGATCCCGCATATAGTCCTCGAGTTGAAACCAGACGATGGGGGCGGCGGTAAGGCCGCCGATAACGAGGATCACCAGGTGTCGCCAGCGTACCCCGGCCAGATAGACCATCCCCAGCCACGTGGCGAGAAGGATAAGGGCCGTGCCAAAGTCGGGCTGCTTATAGATGAGGAGTAGTGGCGGCATGAGCACAAAGGCAGACAGCAAAAAGGGCCCTGCACTTTCCAGATTCCTCTCATCCCCTGCCAGATACTTGGCCAGCACGGCGATCATCAGTACTTTGCTCAGTTCAGACGTCTGTACATCAAAGAAGGGAAGGCTGAGCCACCTCTGTGCCCCGCCCAAAGTGTCCCCCACGATCCGTGTGAGAACGAGAAGTACGATAATAACGAGATATACCCACCTATGAAGTGAGTGCAAAACGTGGTAATCCATCAGCGCCGCGGCAAGATAGAATACCAGTCCCACTCCTGCGAAAATCCCCTGGCGAAATACGAGATTTTCCATAAGGGGTTCACCCCTTGTCGGCAGGGCCATCTCGTAGGAGCTGTATATCATGATGCAGCCCACCCCGATAAGGATGAGCATGATGAAAAAAAGAGGCCAATCAAATCGGCGCCAAATACGCTCTAACATAGTCCTTGGGCTAACAGATTAAAGAACGTAATCGCTGGATGAATCATTTCTGTGGCGAGACGGGACGTTGAGTGGGCAATCGGTGAGGTGCACACGCGACATTCCTACGACGGACTCACCGCCCCAGAAACAGTGCACTGAAGCGTTCCCATATGCCCTTTTTCCCCTCCAGTATGGGCAAAAAGCGCACGTTCTGGCCCAGGATACGGCGGGCCGTGTTCATGTACGCCTTGCCGGCCAGGGAACCCTTGTTCCGGGCGATGGGTGCGCCCTGGCCGTTGGATATCAGGATGGCTTCTGTCTCTGGGATGATGCCCACCAGATCGATGCCCAGCGTTCTCAACACCTCGGCGGGACTGAGCATCTCACCCCGCTGCACCAATTCGGGGCGGATGCGGTTGATAATCAGGGACATGTTGTTGTGTCCCTCGCTCTCCAGAATGCCCAGCACGCGGTCCACGTCCTGTACGGAGGAGGCGTCGGGGGTGGTGATCAGGACGAACTCATCGGCCCCGGCGATGGCGTTCCGAAAGCCCGTCTCGATGCCTGCCGGCGAGTCGATGAGAATAAAGTCACACGCGCCTCGCAACTGTTCGCAGACGCGCACCATGTCCGCCGGGCTGATGGCCGTCTTGTCGCGGCTTTGCGCGGCGGGCAGCAGGTAGAGCTCCGACGTGGCCCTATCGCGGATCAACGCCTGGCGCAGCCGACATCGCCCCTCCACCAGGTCGACGATGTCGTAGATGATGCGATTCTGGAGTCCCATCACCACATCCAGGTTGCGCAGGCCGATGTCCACATCGACCACGACGACGCGCTGATCCTGCTCGCTCAGCGCCACGCCCAGGTTTGCCGTGGTGGTCGTCTTGCCCACGCCCCCCTTGCCCGAGGTGACGGTTATGACGCGTGTAGGCATCTACATTCTCCTCATAGGTTCTCGTTCCATCGCTCGACCACGATCCTGCCATCGCGCGCCCGGGCGATCTCGGGATAGGGATTTTTATCTGGGGGATTCTCCTCGGGACGGGCAATGTAATCGGCGATGCGCAGTTGGAGAGGAAACATCTCCAGTGCGCAGATGATGGCCGACGTATCCCCCATAGAGCCGGCATGGGCGATGCCGTACAGTCCTCCCCAGACGACGATGTCCCCTCCGGCCGCTATCGTCGCCCCGGCGTTGACATCTCCGATGATGACCACGTGTCCCGTATGCCGGATGACCTGGCCCGAGCGCACCATGCGCCTGACCAGGATGCCCCTGCTCTCCTCTCGCTGGCGGGGGGTGGCTCTCTGCGGCGTGGGGCTCGGGTCCTCTTGGGTTTTTGTCTCCTGACCTGACTCTGGTGCGATAAGGCGCAGCCCCAAAGTGTTGGAAGCCTCTTGCGTTACGTCGTTTCCCGAGACCACGGTCCGCAGTATCATGCCGTGCCCTGAGAGCAACTCCCGTATCTGAACGAGTTCCTTTTGGTCGATCGCTCGATCCCCGACCCGGAGTGCCACGCGGCCGCCGCGAAAAAAGGCTCCCCTTGTTGCCAGATGCTGTTCCAAATCTTCCAAAAGGGTCGGGAACTCTCCATCACCGAAGGTGATGGTCAACCCCTCGCGCGTACCTTTGATGGATACGGAATCAGCCATGCGTTCTCATCCCTTTTTCTCGTGTATCTTTTCCTTATACATCTACTCCCCCTGCGTCTCTGTGGGTACGGGGGTGGGTTCGGGCATCCCAAAGTAGGCGCGCAGGATGTCCGCTGCCACGGGAACGGCCATCTGTGAGCCCTCGCCCCCATCTTCTAAAAAGACCACGAGGGCGATCTCGGGATCCTCATAGGGGGCAAAGGCCGTGAACCAGGCGTGACTCGGCAGATCTCCCTCCTCATCCGTTATCAGATTTCCTTCCTCGTCCACTGCCGGATACTCGGCCGTGCCCGTCTTGCCCGCCGCGCGAACGGAGGGAACCTCCAATCGCGAGGCCGTTCCGTTGGTCACGGCCTCGCGCATGCCCTGACGCACGAGGGAGATGTTCTCTTCCGAGACGGCCACTTCCCGGATGGGATCGGGCTGCAGGACGTGCACGATCTCTCCCTCGGGATCTGTCACCTGGTAGATGAGTTGGGGACGGTAGAGCGTGCCCTCGTTGGCCACGGTGGCCGTGGCGTTGAGAACCTGAAGCGGTGTAGCCAGCATATAGCCCTGGCCGATCGCCGCGTTATACGTGTCGCCGGTGAGCCAGTTCTCGCCATAGGTCTGCCGCTTCCAGCGATCGTTGGGGACCAGGCCACTTGCCTCGCCCGATAGCTCGATACCCGTGGGTTCGCCAAAACCAAACATCGTCGCATAGTTGGCCAGCCTTTCTATACCCAATCCCCGGAATTCCTCGAATCCTCCTGCGACCTGGTAGAAAAAGATGTTACACGACTCACGAATACCCCCCACGACGTTGAGTGATCCATGTCCCCACGTGCTCCAACAGGTGAACTTTTGCGCCCTCGACATATCATCGGGAGCGTAATAATTGGGAAGCCAGAGTGTTCCTCTGCAGGTCAGCCGGGTGGAGAGGGAAACCACCCCCTCTTCCAGTGCACCGCAGGCCGGAATGATCTTGAATGTGGAGCCGGGGGGATATTGTCCCCCGATGGCTTGATTCACCAGGGGACGCTCTCGACCCCCGCTGAGTTGGGCATAGTCCTCGGCAGAGATGCCCCCGGAAAAGAGGTTGTTATCATAAGTGGGCAGGGAAACCATGGAGAGCACTTCTCCCGTGCGTGGATCCATCACGATGGCCACGCCGACGGGCGACTCTGCCTCTCGCATCCCTTTACGCAGGGCCTCTTTAACCTGCTCCTGCAACTCCACGTCGAGGGTCAAGACGATGTGATTTCCCTGTACCGGTGGCTTGGAGGCCAACACGTTCACCTCCCGGCCATAGGCATCACATTCCACATGTTTTTGTCCATCGACTCCACGTAAATGGTCTTCCTGGCTCAGTTCCAATCCCGCCAGTCCTACCAGATCGTCGGGCTCATATCCCTCGTCCATATAGGTCTCCAGATGATCGCTGGGAATGTGTCCCACATATCCCAGGATGTGGGCGGTCAAGGAACCATAGAGATACTGACGCAAGGGGTCGGTGCTCATTGTGACCCCCGGCAGTTCCACATGCTCTTCTTCTATGATGAATGCGGCCTGCCGGTCTATATCGCTGGCGATGCGCACGGGAGCGTAGGGGCTGATGGTACGTGTCTCCAGGATCTCCTCAATGCTCATCTGATGTAAATTACCCGTTTCCTCATCCGCCTCTGTCCCGTGGACGGGTACCTGAAGCAGTTCGCCCACCCGCGCCAGCACCTCCTCGCGCTGCGCCTCATCTTTTGGTAGTTCCGAGGGCACAATGTTCACACTAAAACTGGGAACGTTTTTTACCAGCGCCCGCCCAAAACGATCATACATAATACCGCGCGGCGCGTCAATTGGTACCAGACGAAAGCGGTTGTGATCCGCAGATTGTACATATTCCTGGGAGGTGGTGACCTGGAGTTCCCAAAGCCGAAAGGCGATGAGGGAAAAAGCCGCCACGACGAGCATGCGAAAGATCACAAACCGCAGCCACTGAGGATTCTTTTTCATTCCCACTCTGCCCGTTTTGGTTGTATCCGACTGGACAGCCCCCCGACCAGTCTGTATATGACAAACATGGCCAAACCGTTGACGATCAGGGCCAGCCATAAAAAGCGCGAGAGCGTGGGCCATGGGGGCAGGGGACGCCCGGTCATCCTGAGCAATAGCAATAGCAGACCCCGATAGATGATGGTGGCCACCGTGATGGCGATATAGGGCAGGAAGCGGGCCTTTTCGAATACGTTGGCCTCTCCCAGGCCGGCGAGTTCGCTTGCCGCAGTGAGGGAGATCATCAACACCCCAAAGGGGGCTCCCGATAGGCTGTCAAGGATCAACCCGCCCACCAGGCTAATCAGTAACCCCTCGCTGATGCCCTGAAACAGAGTCCAGGAGACGGCAAGAAGGAGTACCAGATCCATCGTGACACCCCAGACCCTTATGCGGGCCGTAAAGGTCGACTGTAAAAGGGCGGCTAGCGCTGCCAAAGGGATGGACAGATAGACACCGATGGGGATCTTTCGTAAAAAGTTCTTATGCATGATATATCCTGAAAAACTAGCTACCCTCGTCGTCCATGAGCTCAATCGGCGTAAAGTTGAGGATCACCATGACCACTTCTAGGTCATTTAGTCTCACGGCCGGGACTATTTTGGCCTCCTGAAACATCTCGACTTCTTTATATTGCACGCTCTCCACTTGACCGATCACCAGGCGTTTGGGGAAATTGCCACCCAATCCAGAGGTGAGGACCATATCTCCTGAGGTCACAGTATCCCCCTGCGGGATATAGCGCAATGTAAGGGTGTATTCGCCCTGTCCCTCGACGACGCCCGTCGCGCGTGAGCGTTGAATCAGAGCGCTCACAGAACTCGACGGGTTGCTTATCAACATCACCTTGGAGGAGGCGGGCGACACCTGTGTGATGCGCCCCACCAGGCCCTCGGCGACGACGACGGGCATTCCCTCCTCTATCCCGTCCTCTGCCCCACGGTCTATGATCAGGTACTGCAACAGGTTTGTGGGGTCGTGGCCGATCACCTGTGCCGAAAGCATATGATAGTTGGGGGCTGAGGTTTTGAACTCCAGTTGCTCACGCAGGGTCTCGTTCTCGATCTGGGCCTCTTTGAGCAGGACGATCTCCTGGCGCAGAATAGCATTCTCCTCACGCAGTGCTCTGTTCTCCGCACTCAGTGTTCTAAAATCGGTGATCCGATCCGCTGCGCGAAAAAAGGGAGCCGTCGTGCGTTGTAAGGCGAATTGGACGGGTGACAGCAGCTGCGAAAGGATATTCTGAACGGGATTATCCCTGTCCAGTTGATCAAAGAGCAGCCAGCTCAACACCAGAAGCAGAATGAGGATGACCACGACGGCTCGTTGACGCGAATTGCCCACTTGCCGCGTGTCTCCCTGGGTCATGATTTTCTAGGCCGAGCGTGTTCGGGGAGCCAGACCCCGTTGCATACTCGCCAGCACCTTGTAGTAGCGATCCAGATCCTCTGCGATGGCGCCCGCTCCCCGGACCACGCACGTGACGGGGTCATCGGCCCGGTAAACGTGCATCTTGGTTTCCTCTGATAGGCGTTCGGGAAGTCCCTGAAGTTGTGAGCTTCCGCCTGCCATGGTGATACCCTGTTCCATGAGGTCGGCCACCAGCTCGGGCGGCGTCTCGTCCAGGGCTGACTTGACGGTATCGACGATGGTCTCGACGGGGCCGGTGAGGGCTTCGCGTATCTCCACGCTGCTCACCTCGACGGCCTCCGGAAGACCCGTCACCAGATTTCGCCCCCGGACGGTGATACTCTGCTCCTCAGAGAGGGGATAGGCAGAGCCTATGGCGATCTTGGTGCGTTCAGCCATGCGCTCGCCGATGAACAGGTTATATTTTTGACGCGCGTATTGGATGATTTCTTCATCCATCTCGTCGCCGGCGATGCGAATGGAGCGACTGACGACGAGTCCCCCCAAAGAGATGACGGCCACCTCCGTGGTACCCCCGCCAATATCCACGATCATGCTGCCCACCGAGTCGCTTACGGGTAATCCGGCACCGATGGCCGCGGCCATGGGCTCTTCGACAAGGTAGGCGCCACGCGCACCAGCGGTGAGCACCGCGTCGTTCACCGCACGCTTTTCGACCTCCGTCACCCCGCTGGGAATACCCACCACAACGCGGGGATTGGAGTTTAATAGGCCTTTGCGCTGATTAGCCTTATGAATGAAATAGTGCAGCATCTTTTCTGTTATATCGAAATCGGAGATCACTCCGTCTCGCAGGGGACGGATGGCGATGATATTGCCCGGTGTCCTGCCGACCATGGCTTTGGCCTCGGCGCCGACGGCGAGGACCCTTTTACTTTCCTTCTCTATGGCCACACACGAGGATTCGTTAATCACTATGCCTCGTCCGTGGACGGTGACCAATGTCGTCGCCGTCCCCAGATCTATGCCGATATCTTGAGAAAAGATGCCCAACAGAGCACCAAGAGGTTTGAACACCATTGTTTTCCTTTAGTATACTGAGATACAGGGTACTTGAGCCATTATACCACAGAATTGCCGATGACAAAACGGCATTCCGTATGCCGGGTATAAAAAGTCCTTTCCACTTTTCGAATCGGTTGATATAGTCATGCGTAACCCAGCCGTTTCAAATGCTTTAGCACCGCTTCTTGGTCGCTCCAGGGATACTCTGTCGTGCCAAAGCACATGGACTGTTCGTGTCCTTTGCCCGTGATGATGATCAGATCGCCAGGAGTGGCGGTTTCCAGCGCCCAGCCGATGGCTTTGTCCCGGTCGCCGATGCGCCAGAACCCCTCGCCTTCGCGGCGGCCGCTGTGACGGCAACCCTTGGCGATCTGTTCCATGATCTCCGCCAACGACTCGGTGCGGGGATCCTCGGCGGTGATGACGACGCGGTCGGCCAGTCGCCCCGCGATCTCTCCCATCCAGGGCCGTTTCGCCTCGTCACGGAGGCCGGCGCAGCCAAAGACGACGGTGATGCGCCCTTGGGTAAGGGTGCGCACGGTGTGCAGGGCCTCTTCCAGGGCATTGGGAGTATGGGCAAAGTCCACGATCACTGTGTACGGTTGTCCTCCATCTATGCTTTCCATCCTGCCCGGCACGGCCTTGACGCTGGCTATGCCCTCTGCAATGGCGTTAGGTGTAAAGCCCTGAGAATAGCCCACGCTGGCGGCGGCGAGGATGTTGTACACGTTATAACGCCCTATGAGGGAGGAGCGCACAGGAATGGTGGTATCCGGCATCACGAGGGTGAACGCGAGTCCTGCGCCGGAATGGGAGATATCGCTTGCTGTCACCTGGGCCTCTTTTTCCAGACCGTAGGTGATCTGTCTGTCCGCTGAGACGGCGCGCAGATAATCGTACGAGGAGTCGTCGCGGTTGAGCACGGCCACCTTGGCCACGCCGGGCTTGTGGAACGAGGTATTTAGGTGTTCAAAGAGCTTCCTTTTGGCCCCACGATACGCCTCATACGATCCATGGTAATCGAGATGCTCGTGGGTGACATTGGTCACCGCAGCCACGTCATACTCGCAGGCGGTGACGCGGTGTTGTGCCAGGCCGTGGGACGTGGACTCGATGATGGCATATTCCATTTCCTCCGCCACCATCCCGGCCAGATATGCCTGCATCTCCCCCGCGTCCGGTGTCGTGGTGTGGAACCCCGTGGCCACCTCGCGTTCTCCAATGGTGGCCGTGATCGAGTCCACGGACCCCGTGGGATGTCCGGCGGCCCGACAGATAGATGCTGTCAGGCGGACGGTGGTGGTCTTGCCGTCGGTGCCCGTCACGCCAACAACTTTTAGATGGCGTCCGGGAAAGTTGTGGTAGGCGGCATGGAGATATGCCAGGGCCTCGCGGGCATCGGGCACGACTGCGGTGGGCACGTTCTCTAACAAAGGTAGCATGCGTTCCACCACACAGGCCACGGCCCCCGCTTCCAGGGCCTGGGGGACAAAGCGGTGGCCGTCGAGGGACACGCCCGGAATAGCTACAAAGAGGTCGCCGGGGTTCACCTGGCGCGAGTCGCACACCACATTTTCTATCTTCACATGGCGCCAATGGTGACACGTGGCCTGCGGCAGTGCCCTTATAAGCACCTCGCCCGATACCATCTCCCTATACTGTGCCTCTCCATAACGACTACATCATTGCAAACGACATGTACCATTCTACCAAGATGCCGGGGCAAATCAAAAAAAGGCCCCTGACAGAAGGAGAGCGGCAGGGGCCTTTTGCTCGCTAAAGGGGCTATTCTGGCTCGATACCCAAGAGGAGCGCCTCGAATACGAGCTTGCGCCTTTTCTGCTGCCCCTTGATCTCGAGTTCGCGCGTCACCTCTTTGAAGGAGACGAGCTTTTCCAGGGCTGCGGTCCAGGCGCCCGATTCGACCGGTGTGTGTTCAAAGCCGGTGCGTACGATGCGTATGTCGTCCTCCACCGGGGACACCTTTTCGCAGGCTCCACAGTAGATACAGAAACGCTCATCCAGGATAAACTCTTTTTCATTGCAGGTTATGGCGTTGGTGGGGCAGATATCGGCACAGGCCTGGTACGCCGACGGTTCGCGGGACAGATCGACATACACACGTCCCTTGTAAGGCTTGGTGATGGTAAAAGCCCTCTCGGGCCCCTCTTCCATACAGCGTGTGCAGGCGAAGCAGAGGTCGCGGTCCACCTCCACGTTGCGCACAGAGATCACGTTGCCCTCTTCATCCTCTTCTATATCGGCGCTGATGGCCCCGGAGGGACAGTTATCTATATAAGATGTCTCCGTCGTGACCTCACAGGGAGTCTGGTTGACCTCCACCTTGCGTACGAGCCTGGGGAAGGCATCGGCTTCCAATACGGGTATCTGGGATTCCCCGTCGATGGTCATGGATAGGGCGCGTGTGGGACACAGGATCACGCACTCGCCGCAAAAGTTGCATAGGGTGGGATCGATATCCACCCGTGGTTTTTGCACCAGCCGATTTTCCCCCACCTCTGGTTCTGAGAGGGTGATCGCCTCGCGGGGGCACACGGTGGCGCATATCTCGCAGCCGCAGCAGGTCTCATGATCCAGGGTCAGTTCGGAACGCCTTACGACCATGGGGCGAGAAAGAATAAGGGTTTCCTCGCTCTCTTGTTTGATAGTTTTTCCTCGTGTTGGCATGGTTCCTATCCTCTCATTTGCCCATATACTCGTCGCGGCGGAGCCGCGTTATCAGTTCTCTCTCGCTGTCGAAAATGGACACCTCCAGGGCCATCTCGCCGGGCAGGGCGTGGGTGGCACAGGCAAAGCAGGGATCATAGGCCCGAAAAGCCATCTCTACCTTGTCCAGCAACCCTTCAGTGATCACCTTGCCCCCGCCTATGAGGGCTTGCGCGGCCTTTTTGATGGACATGCAGATGGCGGCGTGGTTGTTGGTCGTGCCCACGATGAGATTCACCTTTTGTACGATGCCGTCCTCATCGGTGATATAGTGGTGGGTCAGCGTTCCCCGGGGCGCTTCTACGATGCCGATACCCTCACCTGGTGTCTCCTCGGGGATGACGCGCACCTCGGGATCGGTGATCTGCGGGTTACGGGCCAGTTCCAGGGCCCTCTCGCCAGCGTTGAGCATTTCGATGAGGCGCGCCCAATGCGTCGCCAGCGTGGCGTGCACGGGTTTGCCTCCCATATAGTCATAGAATTCTTCATAGGCCTCCTGGGCCTTGGGCGTGGACATGCCATCCGCCGCGTTCAGGCGGCTCAAGGGCGTGGCACGGTAAATGCCGCTGTCCATGCCGTCGGTGAAACCCTGCCAGCCGAACTTTTTCAGGTATGGAAACTTGACATAAGTCCAAGGCTCCACATGCTCTTCCACGTGCTCCTGATACTCGTCCGGCGCATAGCGGGCTATTTCTTTGCCCTCCACATCCACCACGCGCACGTGTCCGTCGTAATAGTTCACGTGGTTGTTCTCGTCCACGAGGCCCATGCTGTGGGTGCGGTGCAGGTAGGCGTCGCTCAGGATCATCTCTTTATATTCCTCGTCGCCCAGCACGGCGTTCCGCCAGAGATCCAGGGAGAACAGGCCAAACTCGACAAAGTGCTCGCCAAGGGTTATCAACTCCTCCTGCATCTCTGGCGTCACCGCCTTGGCGACCCCACCGGGCAGGGCCAGTACGGGATGCACAAAGCGCCCTCCAAGCATGGCGACCAACTCGTGGGTTTCCTGCAGATGTTGAATCACCCTTTTCCCCATGGTCATGCCCACCTTGGCTATCAGACCAAGGATATTGCGTTGGGCAGGATCCACCTCGGGGCCGACGATAAAGTCGGGCCCAGCCAGCACGAAAAAGTGGGTGGCGTGGTCGCCCGAGACAAAGGCGTTGTGTACCATCTCGCGTATCTTGAGGGCCGCGGGTGGCGGCGTCACGTTGTACACGGCATCGGCCGCCTTGGCGGAGGCCATATGGTGAGCCGTGGGGCATACGCCACAGATGCGCTGGGTGATACGGGGCATCTCCTCCACGGGGCGTCCCTCGCAAAAGGATTCGAATCCTCGAAACTCGGGTACCTGGAAATAAGCATTCTCCACGTCGCCCGCGTCGTTCAAAAAGATGCTGATCTTGCCGTGTCCTTCCAGGCGCGTGATAGGATCTATGGTGATGCGTTTCACGTTGTAACCTCCTGATCGCCTTCTTCATCTGTCTGAGATGCACATCTCTGGCCAGATAATTCATCGGACATCTTGGCCCTGTGCAGGAACGAATTCGCCAGACTGAAGCGATAGAAGGTGCCCACGGGATCCACGATGGTATTCAGCACTTTTCTGATCTCCTCGTCGCTTTCCCCCTCAAAGCCGGCCACGATGGCGTCAAGTAGGGCAGCCCCCTGATCCACGATCCCGTCTGGCGGCCCGTAGCAGCCCCTGCAGGGCATGTTGGCCTCCACACAGAGGGCGCCGCACCCGGCATGGGTGGCAGGTCCCGCGCAGATTATCCCCTGTTCCAGGAGGCAGCGATCCGGCTCCGGGATGATCTCGTGGGGACGGTAGAAACGGTCCACGCGAATCTTGCCCTCCCGTTCCAGGGGGCACTGGTCGCACACCGTCCTCTCATCGACGCCCAGCAGGCTGCCGGCTGGCGGCAACTCGTTCTCTATGACCTGGGTCATGGCCTTCCATATCTGTTCATGATTGGGTGGGCATCCGGGGATCTTGTAGTCGACGGATACCACCTGTTCCAGGGTGCGTACCTGATTGCATAGAGTGGGCAGGGTAAGCGTGCCCTCTGGCATCTCGTGCGTCGCCTGGGGCAACATCCCCAGGGGGTTGTGTACACCAGGGGCATCTATCATGGCTCGATTCAGCGCATGGTCCGGGCCCTTGATGTTGCCCAGGCTGGGAATACAGCCCTCCATGGCACAGGAACCCAATGCCACCAGGACCTGGCTCTTTTTGCGAAGCAGATGGGCGATATGTTCGTCCTCGTCTGTCCTTATGGCCCCATTGAAAAGGGTGATATCTATATGGCCGTCGGCCATATCTTCTACGTCTTTATATTTGAAATCCATGGCACAGGGCCAGAAAACGATATCGGCAACCTCGGCAAGCTCTAGGAGATGTTCTCCCAGTTCCACGATGGCTATGTCGCAACCGCCGCATGCCGCGGCCCAGTACACAGCTACATTCAGTTTGTTCATATCCCTCCTAATTATGGACGTAAATGTATCACACGTCCCGTTCCGCTTTACTCTTTTGACCTTAAACCGTGGCTGTCACCAGGTGCTTTATATCCTGGGACATGCTATCGATCAACCTGGGCAGCACGTAACGGTTCAGAGATCCCAGTTCGACAAAGCGTACTCGCTCTTGGGGCATGCCCATCTGACCGAGGATGGTCTCCAACAGGGCGATCTTGCTGCGCCCCAGATAGGTCCCCCGTGTATAGTGGCACTCGCCCTCTTTACAACCCGCCACCAGGACGCCGTCTGCGCCCTGGGTCAGGGCCATGAGTATCGCCTGGGGGTCGACGCGGCCAGAGCAGGGCAGATTGACGATACGCACATTCTCACTCTGCAGCGCATCCATCCTGTCCCATTCCGTATCAGAATGGATACTCCACTGACATACAAAGACGAGTATACGGGGTTCTGTGGCCTCTCCCGCCAGATACCCTCCTTGGTCTAGCCATCCATCGGCTCCGACGCGGGAGATGATCTCTTTATCGTTGACCGTCTCCAGGCTCATGGCCCCTGAGGGGCAGGCGGCTACACAGACGCCACAGTGGAGGCAGAGATTCTTATCCACCTGTGCCACTGCACGTTCCGTTCCCTTCACGTTTTTAACCACTCTATCGATAGCCTCGTAGGGGCAGGCGCGGGTGCACACGGCGCATCCCGAACAGACCTCCTCGTCGACCTCGGCAAAGGGGCCGGGCGGTTCGTAGCCCTCGCGGATGGCGATATTGCGTATCGCCTTCATCACATCGGAGATGTGAATGTCCTTGGGGCAGCGAGGATAGCAGATATCGCACGCCGAACACTGCCAGATCTCGTCACTGGACAGCACCTGTTCACGAAGCCCCAACCCCGCCTTATGAAGGATAAGCCGGGGGTTGAAGGAAGGATCGTAGCGGCGGATCAGACAGGTCGCCGCGCACGTCCCACAGGACCAACAGGTGATAAGGTCCTCCCCTCCCGGCTCGTTCATGATCTCCTGGACAAAAGCGTTGTCCAATTCTTCCGATTGGATCATGTCAGAACTTCCTCCTCTTCTTCCATGAGCTCTGCCATCTGGGGGACCGATTTCCAGCGCTTGAGTCGCCTCTCGATGGAGGGGCGCGCTTCGTCGTTCTCGGTGCGGATCGTTTCTTTGTCAAAGGATCTGAGCTTTTCGCTCATCTCGGTGATCACCCGGGCATATTTTTCGCCCTCGGCAGCCGATATCCACTCCACCCGGAAGCGCTCGGGATCGATGCCCATGCGCTCCAGATAACGAGGAATGCGCGAAAAGCGCTTGGCAGCCACCTGCTGTCCGGTGATATAGTGGCAGTCCTGCGGATGACAGCCGGACACGAGAACCATGCCCGCGCCCCGACGGAAAGCCTCGAGGATAAAGTCCTGATCCATGCGTGCCGAGCACATCACGCGAATGCCCCGCGAATCGGGGGGATATTCAAAGTGGCTTGTGCCGGCGTTATCTGCGCCACCATAACTGCACCAGTGACACATAAAGGCGATGATCTTTTCCTCTGGATCCTCCCGCAGGAATTCGCGCAGTTGGGCCACGATCTGGGCGTCGGTAAAGTGCGCCTGCACGATGGCGTCCTGGGGACACTCGGCCACGCAGCCGCCACACCCATGACATTTGGCCGGCGTGATCTGGGCCGCTTGTCCGGGCTCCACCGTGATGGCCCCATAGGGGCAGGCCTGGGCACAGAGGCCACAATCCCTTCCCTGGGCGTTGATGCAGCGTTCCTCTACGACCGAGGCCACGATGGGCTCGATCTCCCACGTGTCGGATGAGAGGATACGTTCTGCGCGGGCGGCGGCGCCGCTCCCCTGAGCCACACTGGCGGGGATATCCTTGGGCCCCTGCGCAGCGCCGGCCAAAAAGACGCCATCTGTGGGCGAATCGACCGGACGCAGCTTGGGGTGGTACTCCATAAAGAACCCGCTGGGACTACGGGATAGCGTCAGCGTGGAGGCCAGGTCTTCTACATCGTGGCGAGGAATGGCAGCCGTGGCCAGGGTGACCATCTCAGCCTCTACCTCTATCACCTCGCCGAGCGCCTGATCCTCGGCCTCCACAAACAGGTTGTGCGTTTCCGGATCCTCGGTGATCTGTGAGGGGCGTCCCTGGATGAAACGGACGCCGGCCTCTCGTGCCCGATTGTAGAACTCTTCGTATCCCTTGGAGGGGGTACGAATATCCATGTAAAAGATGGTGATGTCCATCTCGGGGTACATCTGTTTGAGCAAAAGAGCGTTCTTTATCGTGTACATACAGCAGAAACCGGAGCAGTATTCGTTGTAGCGTTTGTCCCGGGATCCCACACACAGGATCATGGCCACGCTTTCGGGCATTTTCCCGTCGGATGGACGGATGAGCCGTCCTACCGTCGGCCCGGCCGAATTAGCCAGGCGCTCCAGTTCCATGGCCGTTATCACGTTGGGATATTCCCCGTATCCATATTGGGGGATGACAGCGGCGTCGAACACGTCAAAGCCCGTGGCTACGATGATGGTTCCCACGTCCAGTTCTACGGTCTCTTCTTCCTGCGAAAAGTCGATGGCATCCAGGTCGCCGCACGCTTCGACACACTTGTAGCATTCGATACAGTTGTCCATGTCGATGGCGTAGACGAGGGGCACCGCCTGATCGTGGGGAACGTCTATGGCCTTGCGTGGAGCGATATCCATCTCGAAATTGTTGGGTATCTCGATGGGACAGACATCCGCACACTCGCCGCAGCCGTTGCAGCGGTCTGCAATGACATAGCGCGGCTTCTTTTTAACCGTGGCACGAAAATTGCCTACGTATCCATCTACTCTTTCTACTTCGGAGTTGGAAAGTATCTCAATGCGGGGTTGACGCGACGCGTCAACCATTTTGGGTGCAAGTATTCAAATGGAACAGTCCATCGTGGGGAACGTCTTGTTCAATTGTGCCATCGTCCCCCCGATGCTGAGATCCTTTTCTACCAGATATGTATGGATGCCCGCCTCGGCCAGATCCAACGCGGCCTCTATGCCGGCAATGCCACCGCCGACAACCATGGCCTTTTTGGTCACCGGTACCGTGATCGACTGCAAGGGCTCCACGTGACGCACCTTGGCCACCGCGGCGGCCACCATCTCTTTGGCTTTGACCAGCGCTTCCTCCGGCTCGTGGCTGTGGACCCAGGTATCCTGCTCGCGAATATTGGTCATCTCCATCAAAAAGGGGTTGAGCCCCGCCTCGGACAAGCACGCCCGGAATGTGGCCTCATGCATGCGCACGCTGCAGGCGGCGATGACGACGCGGTTCAGCCTTTCGTTGAGGATATCCTGTCTGATCATATTCTGGCCGGGGTCACCGCACATATACATATTGCGTTTGGCCACTACCACGCCGGGAAGGTGTGAGGCGTATTCGGCCACCTCGCCTGGATCGATGACCCCTGCGATGTTGGAACCGCAACCGCAGACGTAAACACCTATCCGCAGTTCTTCATTGTCTGCCATAACGTACTCCTACGATAAACGTATCAGTGGGTTAGTGACTCTGTTGAAAAAAGCACGGGGCGTTCAATTGCCTGGCACATTCGTGGGAAATTGCAGCAAAAATCCCCTACACATAAAAAGTCAAGTGTATGGGTCAGTTCTAACGTGTCAGACAGCTCGCCATGCTTCTTGCAGTAGATTTTCTAACATTACCAGGGGAAACGAGCCCACGTTCCGGGGCCGTTTCCCCTTACAGTCTATTCCTCCAATAACTCTTCGAAAAGCCGGGCCACCACGTTGCGTCGCGCCTTTTGGCGCAGCGTCTCGGGTGTGGCGAGGGAGAGGGCGTCCTTGGGGCAGATGGCCACACAGGGCAGTTCCTCTTCATCGGGACACAGGTCGCAGATCTCGGCGTTCTTGGTCGTGGGATCCAGTACAATGGCGCCGAACTCACAGGCCTCTATGCACCAACCACAGCCGTCGCATTCGTCCTCATCGACGAGGATGATGCCATTCTCCTCCGAACGCGTAAGGGCGTCGCGGGGGCAGGCGAGGATGCAAGGCGCGTCCTCACAGAAGCGGCAGGCGATGGCCGTCATGGTCACCGGCTCGATGCGCACCACGCGGATGCGAGAGCGACTGGGATCAAAGGATCCCGTCTTGGTTACGGAACAGGCGTATTCGCACAGACGACACCCCATACACTTGTCCGGATCACAAACGATATGTTCATATCCTATCACTGCCATCGTTTAAGCCTCCCTGCTTACAGTTTCTGCCATCGGTTCCTCTTCCACACCTACGTCCTCAGCGACGTCCTCCAAATCGAGTTCGATCAACAAGGACTTGGGGATCATGCCTTCTTTTGTCCAGCCGCGCGCCTGATAGTAATCCTCTATCTCCATGGTCATCTTTTCCGGGGCGATCACAGCCCCCTTGCTCGGTCCGGAGGGGATGGGATCCTCAAAGATGCGAGGTGGCAACCAGTCATCCGCCTTGGTCCAGCCCTCGCGGATATTGAACGCTTTTTTGAGGTTACATACGCGGGTGGCTACCTTGGCTAACTCGTCGGCGGTCATGGGGATGCCCGTCACCATGGTATAGATTCGCGATACGTCCTCGTAGAAATCGTCGAAACAGTTGCGAATGAACTTGCAGAGGACGAGGCAGTCCAGGATACAGGCGAATTCCTCCTTTTGCACGGCCAGTATGCCACGGCCCGGCTCGATGGTGAAGCGATCCACGTCGCCCTTGACGTCCAGCTCGTAGGAAAGGGCGCGGTTGTGGCAGGCGCCGCGCGCCTGAACCGCCAGCCCCATGGCGAATGTTTTGAGACTGCGTACGTCATATCCGGGCATCTCCAGGCCTTTGACGTGCATGGCAAAATGATCGCTTCCCTGGCCCACCTTTTCGGCGGCGCGCTTGGTGCCCTCGGCCAGCAGATCGCCGATGCCGTCGCGGTGGGCGATCTTTTTGATCAGTTCCACGGCGGCCTTGTCGTTGCCAAACTCTAGTTCCAGGCCGTCGCAATCCTCTTTGCTGAGGATACCCTTTTCGTAGCATTCCATGGCCCAACTGACGGTCACGCCAGCGCTCATGGCATCCATGCCTAACTCGTCGCATAACTGCACCAGGCGGATGATGGGCGGTAGGGTGCCGATGCCGCAATTCGGTCCCAGGGCAAAGAGGGGCTCATAGTCCAGGCCGATCCTGGCGCCGTCGTACTCGCCCTCTTTGACGAACGCCCACTGCTCGCAGGCGATAGAGCATCCGGAGCAGCCCACGGCCTTGACCGTATAGTGGTCGCTAAGATACTCGCCGCTGACCTTCTCGGCGTCCTCGAACACTGTCTCCTGAAAGTTCCGTGTGGGGAGCACGCCCATGCTGTTCATATTGAGCACGTTTGCAGGCGTGCCCAGGGTGCGATACTTTTCCGTACCCGGTCCCTGGGTGACCTCGATCAGCTTTTTCGCCTCTTTCATCAGACCGTCGGCGTCGGCTACGGTGATGGGCTGAGAGCCTCTGATGGCCAGGGCTTTGATGCGCTTGGAGCCCATGACGGCGCCGTTTCCCGTACGGCCTACCTGGCGTCCATCGTTGTCGATGGAAGCAAAGCGAATTAGGTTCTCGCCCGCCGGGCCGATGGCGCTCACGCGCACGTTCTCGTCGCTCATCTCATCCCGGACCGCCTCCTGTGTCTCTGTAGCGCCCATGCCCACCAGGTCACTGGCGTCCAGGAAGCGCACCTCGTCATCGTCGATAAAGATGGTCACCCATTCGGGGGACTGCCCTTTGACGACGATGCCGTCCCAGCCAGCGCGGCGCATCATCTCGGAAAAGTGACTGCCCGAGAGCGAGTCGCCGATAAAGCCGGTCAGGGGCGACTTGGAGGCCACGCCGTGTTTGGTGCCCACGGGCATGGTCGTGCCGGCAAAGGCGCTGTTGGCAAAGCAGAGCGCGTTCTCCGGTCCCAAGGGATCGGCGCCTTGGGGTACATTATCGTAGACGAGGCGCGTCGCCAGCCCCACGCCGCCAATGTACTTTTTCAAAAAGTCGGCGTCCACCCTCTCCACTTCTGTCTTCTGGTTGGTCACGTCGATATGCAGAATCTTGCCGGTATACCCGTACATCGTTCTACCCTCCTGCTTCCATAAACATGAGTATAATTCGCTGTCCATCGTGGACGGGCGCGTCCAGATCCTTGGCCGCACGCCGGCCGTCGATGTTCAGCATATAAGATGGTGTGAGCTCAAAGTTCTCAGGGGAGATCACGGGGCCGACCAACGCAGGAAAACGCGACGCGATACGCTGTATCACGTCGCGCAACGTTGCCTGGTCATCTACATCGATCAGGCAACTCTTGGTCTGGGCCAATCGTCTCGCTCGCCCCAAAAACTCTACATCGAGTTTCATATACAAGAACTATCTCCAACTGCTAACTATCTATCTCCTCGCCACGATACCATTATACCATATCGTTCGTGACAAACAAAACTTAGTTTATCCTTTTTCACAACAATACGCCTTTTCACGTAGCTGTGAAAAGCAGTACGAGGATCTCCCAACTATTTGATTATATTCAAGGGCTGTGCAGAAGGCAAAAAGGCCTGAACACGATTTCGGGTCAGGTGATCACCCTGCAATCGCATGAGGTTTATGCCAATGCCTCGATGATGGCGTCGGCCATCTCCTGCGTGCCCACGGCGCTGGGATCGTCCCGTGTGGGCTTGAGGTCGTAGGTCACCCTCTCGCCCTTGGCGATGACACGGGCCGCCGCGGCCTCGATGCGCTGGCCCGCTTCTTTCTCCCCGAGGAAGCGCAGCATCCAGGCCCCGCAGCGAATGGTGGCTGTGGGATTAACCTTGTTCTGCCCCGTGTATTTGGGGGCGGAACCGTGCACGGGCTCAAAGACGGCCATCTCGTCGCCCATGTTCGCGCCAGGGGTGACCCCCAGTCCGCCCACCAGTCCCGCGCCCAGGTCACTGACGATGTCGCCATAGAGGTTGGGCAGCACGAGCACATCGTACTCGTGGGGCCGCTGCACGAGTTGCATGCACATGTTGTCCACGATGCGGTCGTTAAAGTCGATCTCAGGATAGTCCCCGGCCACCTTTCGCGCCGTTTCCAAGAACAGACCGTCGGTGAGCTTGAGGATATTACCCTTATGCACGGCGGTGACCCGTTCCCGGTCGTTGTCCTGCGCGTACTGGAAGGCAAAGCGCACGATTCGTTCGCTGGCCCGACGGGTGATGATGCGTATGGCCTCGGCGGCCTCGCCCGGCATCACCTCGTGCTCGATGCCGGCATAGAGTCCCTCCGTATTCTCGCGCACGATGACGATGTTCACATCTTCGTAGCGAGAGGCCACGCCCGGGATGGTCCTGAGCGGGCGCACGTTGGCATAGAGCTCCAGCGCCTGGCGAATGGCCACGTTGACGCTGCGAAAGCCCGTGCCTACGGGGGTGGTGATGGGTCCTTTGATCCCCACCTTGTTGCGACGGAGTGTCTCTAGGACGTGGTCGGGCAGGGGGGTGCCATGTTCCTCCATGGCCCCGGCGCCCGCCTCCACCGTCTCCCACGTTATATCCACGCCCGTGGCCTCCACCACGCGGCGCATGGCTCCGGTGACCTCCGGCCCGATGCCGTCGCCGGGGATCAATGTGACTGTATATGTCATTGCGCCTCCTTATTTCGTAGAATCAAACTGTGGCTGCACTGAAAGAACCACACAAAGCTGCCTGGCACTTACAATCGATCTTCCAAGAATTATTGCCTTTACGTGTAGAATAGATTATTCTGTTGCCATTTATCCTACAAGTGCCAGGCAGCTGAACGCATGACACGTTCTTTCAACAGAGTCAAGGGTCATTCCGCTGAGAGAAACATGAGCTTCTTTCCTGTGAAGGTACTTCCCTTAGCCCTAGCAGAGGGCGGCGAATCCCAGATTCCCTTGCCGTCCTGAGCCCAGTTCAGCCCTGGATTCAGAATACGGAGGCCATTTGGCATGCCAAGTGGCCCATGCTACTTCCGAACAAACGTAGAGACGCAAGATCTTGCGTCTCTACCCTTCCCGCGGCGGCAAAGACGTGCATTTCAATCCTCGGCTGATGCAGACGCGAATACTTTTAGGCCCAAGCGCCCTAGCCGTAATTCGCCTCGAGCTTATCATACAGTAGCCGGAACGTCCGATCACGA
>JAWLEV010000117.1:0-5615 GCA_041685915.1 Anaerolineae bacterium
GAGGAGGGAGGAATCGTGAAATTCCTCCCTGTGTCCGAGACGCCACAGCGGTCCGCCAGAAAAAGTGGCCCATACGGCCATATCCCGCAGATAGGGGACACGAGCCATGAGACGCCAGGCGGCGCGGGGGATTTCCAAAACCTCTCGCCTCTGAACCAGAGGTGAGAGAAGGGCCAGTTGGCTCACACACTGGGGCTGATCCACGGCCAATTGCAGCGCCACTGCACTTCCCCAGCCCTGCCCGGCGATGGTAGCCTCCTCCACCCCCAGTTCGTTCAGTACTTGAGCCAGAAGCGTGGCCTGCTCGTTCAGCGTGTAGGCCGCCGAGGCGTCCCGCGCCGAGTGGCCAAACCCCTTGAGGTCCACGTTGATGACCCGCGCGCCCCAGCGCCCCAGACTCCTCGCGTTGGCGTACCAGATTTCCCCGCCGGCCACCTCAAAGCCATGCAGCAACACAAGGGGAGGGCCATCCTCGGGGCCATAGGTGCGATAATAGATGGGCTCCCCGTCGATCCACACCCACTGCCCTTCCTCGACGTCATGGGCCAGTTCCACACTCTCCCACACCTGGGACATAACGACGCCATACCCCACAAAGATAAGGAGACCTATAAGAACGATGAGCACGAGAGCCAAAAGTAAATTCCCCAGAAAACGCAAAACAGTCATGGCTGTGGGCCTCCGGGAAATAAATACGCGTTGTCGAGGTCATTCTAGCCAGGAGGGGAGGGTGTGTCAACAGGTTGTTCCTCCCACTTTGGCAAAGGAAATCTACAATGGGTATACTACAGTAGTTTGCTCCCTACCAATACATAAAAAGATCGTTTCAGTTTGGTCGCATAATCCGGCGGTGGCGTGAACGGACGATATTGATGAGGAGAAGCCATAGTATGAAAAGCCCATTTCGGACACTGAGTCATTTTGCTTTGCTTATATTTGCGCTGCCTTTGTTGTCTTTATCCCCGTTCGTGACCTCTGCCCATGCCGATTGCCCCGATAATTTGCTGTCCAATCCAGGCTTTGAGGAGGGTTTTTACCGGGGCGAGGAGGTGGGTACCAGCCTCTCCTCCTGGATGGCCAACGGCTGGACGCCATGGTCCCTGGTAGAAGGGCAACAGGAAAACCGCGAGCCAAAAAGCGCTAAAGGGCTAATCGAAGGTACCCGCCATGGCCAGCACGTAGCAATCCTCGGGAAAGTACTTTTCCATTACGCCCTGTATCTGCTCCCCGGTGACATCCCCGATGAGTTGCGGATAGCGCTGTAAATAGTCCAACCCCAGATCATACTGTTCCAGACTGAGAAGGAAGATGGCCACACCCTCGTTCGTTTCCAGTTGCAGGGGGAGCGTGCCCGTCAGATAGGAGCGGCAATCCTCCAACTCCTCAGCGGGAATGGGCTCTGTACGTAGACGCCCGATCTCGCGCAGGATGGCCTCCACGGCGGCATCGACCTTTTGTGGATGGACACCAGCGCTTACAAACCAGGGATGGGGTCCCAGACCGCTGCGTAGATGACTGTCCACGCTGTAGGCCAGCCCTTCATTATCCCTGACCGCCTCGCCCAGGCGCCCCATAAGTCCCAGTTGTCCCAGGATGATGTTGGCCATCATCGCCGCATAGTAGTCGAGGGAGGAACGCGCCATGCCCACGGTGCCCAGAAAAAGATCCACCTGGGCCTTGCCGGGCAGGGGCACGCGCATTGTGATAGCCTCCTGGGGTATCTCGACGGGAGGCACGCGTCCCTCACTGGGGGGACGATCCATCTTCCAGGCCCCCAGTGTCGCCTCCACCCTTTCGATGACGTGTTCCGCCTCCACGGCTCCCACCACGCTCATGATCATCTTTTGAGGATGATAGTAGGATCTATAAAAGTCGATGAGTTGCTCCCGTGAGAGGGCGGCCAGGGACTGGCGCGTTCCCAGCAGGGGACGCGCATACGGATGCCCTGACGGATAGAGGGAGGTCATAAAGGCGCGCTGCGCCCGATATTCCGTATCCGTTTCCAGCAGGCGCAGACGGGTGGAAAGCTGCCCGCAGAGTTTTTGCAGTTCGGATTCCGGAAAGGTAGGCGCCGTGAGCATCTCGCCCAAGAGATCCATGAGCAGGTCGAAATCGGCGGCCAGGGATTGGCCGCTGAACATGATACTGTCCCGCCCCGCCGAGATCCCCAGCGTGGCGCCCACATTATCCAGGGCCGTATAGAGTTCCTGATAGGTGTGCCGCTCCGTGCCCCGCCGCAGCATAGACGCCGCGACGGCCGATAGACCCAGGGCCTCGCCCTCCTCGCACAGGGTACCGGCGGCCATGTTCCCCTCTATGCTGACAGAGGCGGTGGCGGGGTTCTCCCTGACCAATAGGATGATACCATTGTCCAGCCGCCGCCGCACGACGCTCTCAGCACCGATGGTTGGCGTACGCGTGGGGGAGTAGAACCAGATATCGCGATAACGCGCCACCAACGGATCGGCCGCTGGCGCGGCGGTCTGCGCCCCTGCATCCTCTTCCGTCGGCACAAAGTGCCCCACGATGCGATTGTCCTCCGTCAGATAGGTACGGGCCACGCGCTGCACGTCCTCGGGCGTCACCGCCGCCAACTCGTCCAAAATACCCTCCATGCGCCGGTAGTCGTCCAGCATCTCCAGGAAACCCAGCGTCAGGGCCTGTTCCGTCACACTCTCGCTGCTGTAGGCAAAGTGGGCCTGTGCCTGCCGTATGGCAATCTCCAGATCCTCCTCCCTTACCGGCTCGTCCCGCAACCGGGCTGTCTGGGCCAGCAGAGCCTCCTCCACCTCCTGGGATTCCCGCTCCTCTCGCACGGTGCCCCCCAGGTTGAGAAGATAGGGATCCAGACTGGGATGATAGTTGCTGCCCACGGTGGAAGCCAATTCCGTCTCCACCAGGGCATGATAGAGGCGCGCGCTCCGCGTCTGTCGGGTGTCAAAGGCGAACATGGCCTTGCCGCCTGAGAGGATGGCGTCCAGTACCACCAGCGGAATATAGTCCTCATGCCGTACCGGCGGCGTGCGATAGGAGATGCGCACCAAGCGGGTGGAGCCCGGCATACGCACGGTGACGCGTCGTTCTCCCCGCAGGGGAGGTTCCTGGCGTATCACTTCTTGGGGCAGTTCACTCCGGGGAATGTCTCCCAGATGCTCCTCGATGGTACCCAGGTAGGCCTCGGAGACATCGCCGACGACCACGAGGACGGCATTGTTGGGCACATAGTGCTGCCGATAAAAGGCGTGTAGTTGATCGCGGGTGATGGTGGCCAGATCCTCCTTCCAGCCTATGGCCTGATGATGATAGGGGTGAAGACGAAAGGCGGCGGCCGTCACCTCCTCTGCGAGGACAAAGTGGGGCGTATTCTCGGCTCCCTCCCTCTCGGCAATCACCACCTGACGCTCTGCCTCGAACTCGTCCGCGTCAAAAAAGGCTCCCGTCATACGATCGGCCTCGATGCGCAGGGCCAGCTCTGCACGATCGGCGGGCAGCGTGGCAAAGTAGGCTGTGAAATCATGGCTGGTCATGGCGTTGGCCTGGCCGCCGTTGCGATCCACCAGACGCATGATGGAACCCTTGGCAAAGTCGGGAGACCCCTTGAACATCATATGTTCGATCCAATGGGATAGGCCCGTGAGTCCTCCCACCTCGTTGCGGCTCCCCACGCGATACCATAACCACGTGCTCACCACGGGCGCCAGATGCACTTCCTTGAGGATGACCTTGAGGCCGTTGGAGAGATGAGTTTCGTGTATCTGTGAGGACATGCTTTCCCCTTTATGGCGCACTGGTCCTTTCAACTTCTCTGTACAGATTCCAAGTATAGCACGCCCGCCAGGCAACGACAAGCCCCTTTTCAATCCCGCACGTCAGGACACGCCTCCGATCCGCCGCCCCCGATTTGACAATCCATCCCCCGCGCCTACAATATGATTGAAGACATTTTGAACTATAGGATGAGGGTGATGAATGAGGCGTATCTGGCTCCCAAACTCAAAGCACTGAGCAACCCCAAACGGTTGCGCATCTTTGACATGCTCATGCAGGGTGTACAGTGCAACTGTGAGATCTCGGAGCGCCTCGACCTCTCTTTGAGCCTCATCTCCCATCACATCCACATCCTGGAGGAGGCGGGCCTGGTCAAGAGCGAACGCGATATGGACGACGCGCGCTGGATCTATTACTCGGTGGACGAGGAGGCCCTATCCCAATTCAAGGAAGCCCTCGACCGCTTCCTCGACGTGGACCGCATCAAGCCCCGCATGCCCTCCTGTGGCCCGCAGGGAAACTGTGGGACAAGGGGCACCTCCGATGACGTTGGTGACGCTCTTGTTTCCAAAGAAAGAGGTACTGCCGAGTCAGTCTGATCCGCCATCGGTCCCGATCTCCCCAGCCTCTACCATCGCGAGGACCAACGCCTGATCAGGATGGCCCAACCTTTAGGATGGGGCTGAGTGGCCAATATAAAAAGCGTATTCCTCGCCCGCAGCGTTGCCATGGCTCCTTTCGCCGTACGGCAGGCGAGGAGCGGAACGGCCTTGCAATCTACTTGACGATCTCCAATATCTCCTTAAAAGCTGGTCCCTCGGCCCTCTGCAGCAGTTCAAAGAGCACCATCTCGGTGGAGGCCAAATGAGCGCCGTCGGCCTGCATCCGCCCCAGAGCGATGCGGCGGTTCTCCGCCGCCCGCGAGGACACGCCGTCGGCGATCACGTGCACCTCATAGCCCCGTGCCAGCAGGTCACGCGCCGTCTGGTAGACACAGACGTGGGCCTCTATGCCCGCCAGCAGGATCTGCCGCCGGTCAAGGGATAAGAACTGCCTCTCGAATTCCTCGCTGCCAAAGCAACTGAAACTGAGTTTTGTCATGGGTGTCTGCTCGCCCAGATGCTGGCGCAGGGCCGATACGGTAGGTCCCAGACCGCGGGGGTTCTGCTCCATCCAGAGGATGGGCACGTCCAGGACCAAGAGCCCGCGTATCAGCCTCTCCAGGTTCCGAACGAGTTCCTCCCGCCCATCCATGGTGCGGGCCAACTTTTCCTGCACGTCGATGAGCACCAAGGCACTCTCTTTTGTTCTCAACATGGGTATCTGTTCCTCCTCTGCTTCACGAATGGCACGCAAAAGCCACCAGATTCTCCGGCGGCGCTCCAGCACAGCGTCCGCGGTGGAATAGGTGTGGGCATGGCCTCACACGGAATCGAGGAATCGTCGTTGGGATGTCAGGGAGATGGCCATCCCCGTCTCACTCCAGGGCCGCCTCGGCCATGGCCTCTACATTCTCCGGCGGCACGTTGGGCAAAAGCGCCTCATGGCTGGGACTCACGATCAACGCGGGACCCAGCAGATCTTTCACCCGGCGTACATCCGCCCTGACCTCCTCGGGCGTGGCGTGTACCAACAACTGCTGGGTATCGATTCCCCCCAGAAAGGCGATGCGCCCCTTGAATTCTTGCGCCAACTTTTCGGCCTGCATGTTCGCCGCCCTGGCCTGCAGGGGGTGGAGGCAGTCCACGCCGGCCTCTATCAGACGGTCGATGACCTTATAGACGGAACCGCAGGAATGAAGGATAACGTGGTACCCGTAGCCCTTGGCCTGCGAGGTGAATTTCCGG
>JAWLEV010000118.1:0-5546 GCA_041685915.1 Anaerolineae bacterium
CCTCCTTCTCGCCCCCTATGTGATGGCTCTATTACCCGTGGGGTTGGTTCGACGATTCAGCGACCTGGCCCATTATCTTGGTCGGGACCTGACGGCCATCGAGATCACGGATGAGAATTTCGCCATCGTGGAGCGCGTGGCCCATTGGCAGGCGGCCTGGCGCATGTTCGCCGCGCGTCCCTGGCTGGGTGTTGGCACCGGCCAGTACGTCACGGCCTATACCTCGGTGGCCCTGCCCCGGTGGCAGGATCCGCTGGGGCATGCCCACAACTATTATCTGCACGTGCTGGCCGAGGGCGGATTATTGGGCCTGGCCAGTTATCTGACATTGCTGGCGGCGGCGCTGATGGGGGTGTGGCGTCGCGTGGGCGAGGAGGGGGCGTGGGCCAGCGCCCTCTCGTTGGGTGTATTGGGTATGCTCGCCCATTTGTGTGTTCACAATCTTTTCGATAATCTCTATGTACACGAGATGTATCTTCTCGTGGCCGTTTTGTTGGGCCTGGTGTTGTCTGAGAGGGGATCCGGAAAGGGGTCTCGAGCCTGATGGATCTGTCCGTGGCTAAACTGAGGACGCTGTTTGGCGAAAATCGCATAGAAGTGGAACGCTTCCTAAAGTTCGGTGTTGTAGGAACCGTGGGCGCCGCGGTCGATTTCAGTGTGCTGAACTTGGGCATTCAGGTTCTGGGATTGTACAAGGGGATCGCCAACACCCTCTCTTTCTCCGTGGCGGTGATGAGCAATTTTATCTGGAACCGCCTGTGGACCTATCCAGAGTCGCGGGAGAGTCCCCTTGGGCCTCAGTTGGGGCAATTCTTTATCGTGAATGTGGGGGGACTGATCATCAACCAGGCGATCTTTTTATCCCTCGATTATTTTGTTTTTTCATCCTGGGGAGCCTGGGGATATAACCTGTCCAAGGCTGTCGCCTGCGGTGTTGTGTTGTTTTGGAACTTTGGTGTGAATCGCGTTTGGACTTATAAGGATATCTAATGATGATGCGCGTGGGTATCGACTATACGGCGGCGGTACAGCAAAAGGCGGGGATAGGCAGATATACCCGAGGACTCGTTTCGGGCCTGATCCGATTCGATCAGGACAATCGCTACGTGCTGTTCAGCGCCGGGCAGGATCCGGAATACAGATATTGGCCCAGAAACTTTAGTCTGAAGGAGCTGCCCATATCGGACCAAAAGTTGACCGCCCTCTGGCAGCGCCTGCGCCTGCCCCTTCCCGTGGAGTTGATCACCGGGTTGGTGGATATATACCATTCGCCGGACTTTGTCCTGCCTCCCGTCATGGCCGCCCGCACCGTGTTGACCGTGCACGATCTCTCCTTTATGCGCCATCCCGAATGCTCGCCGCCAGCCCTGCTGGACTATTTGATAGAGGCCGTGCCCCGTTCTGTGGAGCGGGCGGACCTGATCGTGGCGGATTCCAAGAGCACGCGGCGAGACCTGATGGACCTGCTCGAGGTGCCGGCGGAAAAGATTCTCGTGCTCTATCCGGGACTGGAATCCCATTTCTATCCCCTGCAGAACGACTACCTTTTGCGGCGCTTATTGGAGCGTTACGACATAGGTTATCCTTATATATTGGCGGTGGGGACGTTACAGCCCCGCAAGAACTTTGTGCGACTCATCAAGGCCTATAATATCCTGGTCAGGGAGTATCATCTCCCGCACAAGCTGGTTATCGTGGGGAGCAAGGGGTGGCTCTACGACGAGATCGAGGAGACGATAAGCGACCTGCGCCTGGAGGGCAGGGTGCAGCTGACTGGCTTTGTGAAGGATGAGGATCTGCCCTACGTCTACAGCGCGGCAGATGTGTTCGCCTTTCCCTCCCTCTATGAGGGATTTGGCATTCCCATACTGGAGGCCATGGCCTGTGGAACCCCCGTCGTCACCTCTTCCGTGTCGTCCATGCCGGAGGTAGCGGGAGATGCCGCGTTGCTCGTGTCGCCCTATGATGTGGAGGCCCTGGCTTCGACTCTCTGGCTGGTCATCGACGACATATTCCTGCAGCATGAACTGTGCCTGCGGGGATTTAAAAGGAGGAAGCAATTCGATTGGCGGGAGACGGCCAAGAAACTCGTGAGAGCCTATAGGAGGTTGCTTGTCAATGGGAGATGAGATGAACTTTGCGGAGCGCATGAGCCGTTTGGGGAGCGAATCGGCCTTTGAGGTCCTGGCGAGGGCCAGGGGCCTGGAGGCCGAGGGACGGGAGATCGTTCACCTGGAGATCGGCGAGCCCGATTTCGACACGCCATCGAACATCAAGGATGCGGCATGTGAGGCCATGCGCGATGGGGCCACCAGTTACGTTCCCTCGGCGGGTATTCCCGAACTGCGTCAGGTGGTCGCTGAAGAGATGGGGCGTACCCGGGGGCAGGAGATCGATGCGGATCAGGTGGTCATCACGCCGGGGGCCAAGCCCATCATGTTCTTCACCATCCTCGCCCTGGGAGAGCCGGGCAAGGAGATCGTCTATCCCAATCCGGGATTTCCCATCTATGCCTCGATGATCGACTTTGTGGGGGCCAAGGCCGTTCCCATTCCCCTGCGGGAGGAACGGGGGTTCCGTTTCGACGTGGACGAACTGGCCGACCTGGTCAACGAGCACACCGCCCTCATCATTCTCAACTCCCCGCAGAATCCCACGGGGGGCATGCTGGAGCCGGAGGATCTGGAGGCCATCGCCGAGATCTGTGTGGAGCACGATATTCCCGTCCTCTCGGACGAGGTCTATGACCACATGATCTATGAGGGAGAGTTTGCCAGCATCAGTTCTTATGAGGGCATGTCCACGGCGGAGCGCACGATCCTGCTGAACGGATTCTCTAAGACCTATGCCATGACGGGCTGGCGGTTGGGATACGGGGTGATGCCCCCGTCCATGGCCGAGGCCGTGACCCGGCTGATGGTCAATTCCAACTCGTGCACGTGCGCTTTCAACCAGTGGGCGGGAATCGAGGCCCTCACCGGGCCGCAGGAGGGCGTCGAGGAGATGATGGAGGCATTCCGCGAGCGTCGGGAGATCTTTATCGAGGGGCTGAACGAGATCCCGGGTATGCGCTGCGTGAGCCCGCGGGGGGCCTTTTACGCCTTTCCCAACATCACCGCCACGGGGATGGACAGCAAGACGTGCGCCGACTTTTTTCTGGAGGAGGCGGGGGTGGCGTGCCTGTCCGGGGCCGCCTTTGGAGAGTATGGCGAGGGGTATTTGCGCCTGTCCTACGCCAACTCGGTGGAGAACCTGGAGAAAGCGTTGGAGCGCATGGAGCAGGCCCTGGCGAACCGGTGAGGGAAAAGGCGCGCTGAAACCCGATGGCCCGTCACGAGATCGTGACGGGCCATCGGTGTCGATAGAGGGTTCGCGGCGCGGTGGCGGCCTCCTATGGCTTGCAGACCTTGCACGGCAGATAGCCAGCGGCTTCGGCCTCTGCCTTTGAGCCGAAACAGGCCCGATTCTCGGGTAAGATATTCTCGGCATATCGACAGTCTGGACGATGGTATTTATCCGAGTTGACACTTCCCACGTAGGTGCACTCGGATTCCGTATCGCCCTCTGTGGGGGTGGGGGGTGAGGTGGGGACGGTGGTGGCTGTGGGCCGTGACGTCGGGGTTCTGGTCGGTATGCTCGTTGCGGTGGGCAGAGGGGTCGTCGGCTGCCGTGTGGGCGTGGCGGTGGGCGGCAGCGGGGTGAAGGTGCTGGTGGAGGGGGTCGCTGTCAGGGGGGAAGCCGTGCCCTCCTCCTCTATGGTTTCCGTAGGCACGGCGGAGGCGGTGGCCCCCACTTCCTCCACCGACATCTCTGGAGCCACTTTTTCCCACAGTCCACGTCTCCCGGCGCGAGCCTCTTGCTCCAGCAGGGCAAACAGGTCGAGATACCTCTCGTCTGACGAGACCAGGGAGGGGCGGGCGTATCCCCGATGCACGAGTTCGGCATTGACGAGGGTGCCGCCGACCCACACGTAACAGGTCATCTCCTCCGCCGCGTCTGCCCCCGGTCCACTGGGCTCGAGATAGACCTCCCTTTCCGCCACCATCCTCTGGTTTGCCGCGTGGGCCTCTTCCCCCGGGCGATCCTCGTCCGTGGCGGGGGTAAAGGGCCAGGGGCAATCGATGCCCGCATAGCGTACGCGATGTATCCCCTGATCAGATTCCACCTCGATGGTGCCGCCGTCCATGACGCGCAGCACGCGCCCCTTGATGCGCTGCGCCGTAGATATGGTGGAGGCGAAAGACAGGACTTGCGTCGGCTCGGGCTGCGCAGTCGGTGTCGACGTGGGACCAGAGGTGAAGGTCGGCTTTGGGGTGAAGGATCGGGGCGTGGGCGAGACGGTGCTAGAGAGGTCGGCCTGCGCCGTTTGGGCATTATCGGTTTTCATGAGCAACGTGGTGAGCGCGACGATGGTATCGCCGGACAGGATAAAGGTGAGGGCGCAACAGGGAAAGAGGAACAGGAGGATGATCACGCTCGCCAGCAGCGCCCTCCCACGACCGCTCTGCTGGTTCCAGAATCTTAATGACACGTCCCACCAGGGCGCGGATTTGCTCCCGTGCGGCTTTTGCCCGTCCTTTTTCGGCATTTCTCCATCCCCCGCTCGTCACGTTTATCGGGGGCATTATACCCCATTTTCCATGGCATTGTCAGGGAGATGGGGGATTGGGATCAGTCCTCCTGTCCATACACCTCTGGTTTTAGGACGCCGACGAAGCGGAGGTTGCGGTACTTTTCGGCATAGTCGAGGCCATAGCCCACGACGAACTCGTTGGGGATCTCGAACCCCATATAGTCCACGTTCAGGGGCACCTCGCGCCGTGCGGGCTTGCTCAGGAGGGCGCAGACGCGCAGGCTGGCCGGCTGGCGCACGCGCAGATTCTCCAGGAGGTAGGCCAGGGTGTGTCCCGTATCGATAATGTCCTCCACGATCAGCACGTGGCGGTTGCTGATGTCCGCCTTCAGGTCCATGAGGATGCGCACCACACCGCTGAACTCGGTCCTGTCGGCATAACTGGAGACGGCCATAAAGTCGATCTCGTGGGGTATGCTCAGAGCGCGGGTCAGATCGGCCAGGAACATATATCCCCCCTTGAGGACGCAGATCAAAAAGGGGTTATGGTCCTCATAGTCGGCCGAGATCTGCTCTCCCAATTCCGCCACGCGCTCTTGTATCTCCTTCTGGGAGATGAGTACCTGGGCTATATCCTCCAGCATCGCGTTCATGGGTTTTCCCTCCTGCCGTGCATGGATCGCTGACAACAATACCTTTGCCGATGCCAGTGCATTGTACCAAATCTCGTGGGGGGTGCAAAGGTCGAGGGCGCACAGGGTGCAAAGTCTGTTGATGATCCTGGTGCAACTTCTGAAGGAGATTGTTTGAGAGGATAGGTTTTTCTTTTATTTCTCACCGCACAGGGCTAAAGCGGGCCACCTGCGGTGGCCTTGGCAGAATGACAATGCCATTCTGTACTATTGGTCAAAGCTCCTTCGGAGCTATTCTTTAGCCCCGCGCTGGCCGGCCAAAGATGCTCGGCCTAAAGCCC
>JAWLEV010000041.1:0-24034 GCA_041685915.1 Anaerolineae bacterium
CCAAAAGGCTGTAGGCTCAGATGTCTCGCACTGGGCCACGATGACCTGCCCCTCCTGGAGATCGTCGATCAGCTCCATCTCCAACTGATAGGGCTTGTCCGGTGGCTCGTCCACGGCCACAAGGTGGATGGTAACGGCTTCGCCCCACGTTCTCATGCAGGGGATCAAGGGGCGAATAGAGGGACACATGCACTGTTCCCGAGCGCCCATGGCGTCCATGACGTCCATGAGGACGGCGGAATAGCATTTGGAAAGTCTCTGCTGATAGTCGAGGTATTTCATCTTTTCTCCTTGATTTCAGTAATGACTCGATCCCAGAGGGGAGAATGGGATGCGCACATCATTATCCTGTAAACGCGATTTCTCTTGCCCAGGCCCCCAACGGACATTTGAGACTTTACCAAGAATCCGCTATAGTTGCAAGACGGTGGGCGTATGGGCATTGCTAAACAACCTGGCCAGTTGGCCATCGCATGTTTAGGCCATTCCTACGCTTGTTCCTGTGTATGTCATGGAGGGCATTTTGCAAACACTGACAATCGATAATCTATTCGCTCGTCGAAGCATCCGTCGGTATACAGGGCAGGAGGTCACCCCCGAGGAGATAGAGGTGTTGTTAAGGGCCGCCATGGCCGCTCCCTCTGCGGGGAACCGCAAACCCTGGCATTTTGTGGTCGTCGATGAAAGAGAGATCCTTGGGGCCCTGGCCGATGCACATCCCTATGCTCGAATGCTGCACGAGGCACCCGTGTGTGTCGTGCCCTGTGGCGAACCGGACCTGGGTGCATCCGGCAAGAAAGGCTATTGGATACAAGATCTCTCTGCGGCCACGGAGAATATCCTTTTGGCGGCCGTTGGTCTGGGTCTGGGGGCTGTATGGTGTGGGGTATTCCCTGTTCAGGAGAGAGTGAAGGCCACGCAGCGTATCCTGGGGCTTCCGGAACACATCGTCCCCCTGGCTTATATCGCTGTGGGGCACCCTGCAGAGAAAAAGCCCCCACGAACACAATATGATGCGACCCGTGTGCATGTAAATGGCTGGTGAGTGTGTGGGAGGCTTTTCTTGCCGCTCGTGGTCTGTTATCCTAGGAAACCTGGTTCGGCATGACGATGTCGCAGAAGCGGCGCGTCTCGGCGGATTCGCGGGCCCACAGGCAGGTCAGGGCGCTCAGGACGCCTGCCGATAGGGGGCTGCGAGAGGGGGTGCCGTCGCGCATGGCACGCAGAAAATCCAGACACAATTCTCTATCTCCGCCAAAGTGCGACATCCCGCTGCCGAACTCGATGGTCTCTGTTGTGGGAGAACGGTGCTTGTGGATGCGCACCACGTTCTCGTACCAGTCAAAGTGTATCGTGCCCTCGTAGCCATAGAGGCGAGCGCCGCGCCTGGCAGCGTCAAAGCGCGCGAAAAAGTTTTGGGTGTAGGAAGCCTGGGCTCCATCCTCGTATTCGATGATGCAGTTGCCCAGATCCTGGTTGCGGATGCCCTCTGAAAAGGAGCACATCCTTTCGGGATCCCAGGTTACCCTCTCGCCCTCGAATCCCTGATAAAAGAGGTTGAAGGGGCTTTCAGGACACGTCTCCCGCTCTCCGCAGTCGACGCAACGCAGGTCAAAGGGCTTATCCCCGCCATAGACACGCTGTGCTTTTGTGGCAACGATGGTGACCGGACGTTGTGCCAGGAGACGGTTGATATAGTCCAGATCGTGGGTTGCCTTTTGGAGGAACAGCCCTCCCACCTGATCGTAATTACGATACCACCGATGATAGTACACGCCGCCATAGGGAACGTCGTTGAAGGCGACCACGTGTTCCACGGTACCGATGGTGTCTGCCTCGATGATCTCTTTTACCTTTTGCACGATGGGGGTGAGTCGCAGGGGAAAGGAGACCACCGTGGGCGCGCTGATGTTGGCAAAGGCGGTATCCAAGGCCTTTAGTTGTTCAAAGTTGATGGCCACGGGCTTTTCGAGAAACAGGGGCAGGTCGTATGCAGCCACTTTGCAGGCCATTTCGCTGTGCAGGTGGCAGCGCGTGCCCACCATAACGCCGTCCAATGGGCTCTGGTCCAGCATGGCGTCCGCATCTCGATAGAATGTGGTTTCCTCTAAAAGGGGGTCGGAAGAGGCCTCGAGTTCATCGGCGCGCGGGTCTGCGATGGCTACCACGCGGTAGGGAATATCAAAAATGCCCAGCCGGCGGGCCATGTGAGATATCCGACGTCCATAGCCGATGATGCCAACATTGAGCATGGATCTGTCCTCCTCAGGGGATAAAAGGCCTGCGGGTGTTACTCTTGGTTAGTCTGCAAAGGCTCGAGATTGACCATGCGCACACGGCAGACGTTAGGTACCTGAGCGAGCTCCTCGAGTACGTCGGGGCGTGCTTTTTCGTCCAGGCCCAGAATCATGATCGACGTGCCGCCTCGACTGGTGCGGCTCAGTTGTGCGAAGGATATATTGATGTTGTTTTCTCCCAGTATCTGCCCCATGGCGCCGACGATACCCGGACGGTCGTGGTGCGAGTCGACGAGCATGTGTCCCTGGACGATGCATTCTAGCCGCTGTCCATCCAAGCTCACCAGATAGGGATTGTCCTGGAGTATGGTGCCTGCAATACTCCTTTCCCCTTCCTCTCCGTTCTCAAATCGGGCACGGAGGGCGCTTTGAAAGTGCTCACGTCGCCCCTGGCGCATCTCAGAGATCGTTATGCCGCGTTCCTCGGCCGCGTGGAGGGCGTTCACTATGTTGATGGGCTCTGTGCTTATGGGGGAGAGCAGGCCGGCCAGGAACGCCGAGGTCAGGATGCGGGTGTCATATTGACGCACCTTGCCCTCGTAGGTGAGTTCGATCTTGTTTGGAATTCTATTGTGCCACTGGATGAAAAAGCTTCCCAGACGTTCTGCCAGATCAGTATACGGCTGCAAGAACTCGGCGGCCTTGGGTGGAAGATAGGGCATGTTGACGGGAGTGGCAGGGATGTTGCCCTCCAGGACATCGATGACCGTCTCGGCGATATCGAGGGCCACAGAATCCTGAGCCTCTGCCGTCGATCCACCCAGGTGGGGGGTGGCGATGAGGCGAGAGGACTTGAGGAGTTCATTGTCCACAGCAGGTTCCTCTTCAAAGACGTCCAGTGCGGCTCCCGCAATGCGTTCCTCTTCCAGGGCGGTCCTGAGGGCCTGTTCATCCACGATGCCGCCACGTGCACAATTTATGATATAGGCTGAGGGCTTTAGCTTGGCCAGTTCCTCAGCGCCTATAATGCCCCGCGTTTCAGGTGTCAGAGGCGTATGGATGGAGACAAAGTCAGAGGTAGTCAGCAATTCTTCCAGTGGGACCAGGGAGGCACCACTGGATTCGGCGCGTTCCTCTGACGTGTAGGGGTCAAAGGTGATGATGCGCATCTCCAGCGCCTTGGCTTTCGAGGCTACCAGGCTCCCGATACGTCCCAACCCTACCAGGCCCAGGGTCTTGCCCCGCACTTCGATGCCCTGCAGTTCTTTCTTTTCCCAGCGACCCGCTTTGAGGGAGGAGATGGCCGGATAAAGGCGACGGGCAAGGGCCAGCATGAGAGCGATGGTCTGTTCCGCCACGGCGTTCGAGTTGCCGGTGGGAGCGTTCACGACGGCGACACCTTCCTCGGTTGCCGCATCGACGTCGATATTGTCCACCCCTGTGCCGGCCCGTCCCACGACGCGCAGCCGCTTTGCGGCCGAGAGGATGTCGGATGTGACTTTGGTGCCGCTTCGCACGATAAGGGCGTCATATTGCTTGATGATATCCCGCAATTCGTCGTGAGAGAGATCATTGCGGACATCTACGTGGGCATATCGGTGCAGGCGTTCCAGACCCACCTGGCTGATGGGATCTGTGACGAGTATCTTCATGTGACCTCCTTGACTATCCTTTTCATACTCCATCAATATAGGGGATTGAAGACCAGTCCCGTAAGTAATTTGGGGTAAAAATAGGTGCTCTTTTGTGGCATGCTCAGCCCGGCGTGTGCTACATCCCAGACACGCTTTACGGACGGAGGCCTGAGAATGAACGCTGCATCAGCCTCTCCCTCCTGAACAGCTTCACAGGCTCTGGGCTCGCTGGTGGTGTAGGTTACGCGCTCCGTGGTGGTCAGGACCTGCTGAGATATGCCAAAATGACGATGTAGGATAAGGTTCTGCAGTACGGACACATCCAATGTGGCGATCTTTTCTGGGATTTGCTCTTCAAAAGTCTTATGAATTTGCTGTTGAGAGCGTAATTCGAGGAGCCATTTCCCAGCTCCTTTGATGCAGGCGCCGATGACGTTGGTATCCTTGGAATAGGCTGATATAGTCTCTGTGAGGGAGGCGTTGGGGGGCAAAGTGGTAAGAACAAAGTCCTTCTGTAGATGTCCTTTCAGTTCCTCCCAATCAAGATTTGCTTTTCCTTTGACCACGCGATGGGCGGGAAGAATGCGCAGCCCATCGTCCTCGACGGCCGTGAGATACATCAGCACATAGTCGTATGGTTTCGGGTTGCAGGACGTTCCCTCTTGGGCATGGCGCTCGCGCCTATATGTCAGAGCCGTCTCATAGCGATGGTGGCCATCCGCGATGACTACATCTCGGGTTGTCATCCCCTGGGCCAGGGCCGCGAGGGCCTGAGGGTCCCGAATACGCCAAAAGATGTGACGCTCCTCCCCCTCCCCAAAGTCTATCACTGGTTTCTGGGGAGGCTCGAGCCAAGCGAACAGTTCTTGCTGAGGGTCACGGTACATGCCAAAGATGGGGCTCAGGTTCATACGTGTGGCCCGCATAAGCCGCAGTCTGTCCTGTAGCGGTTCGGCGCGTGTGCGTTCGTGGGGATGGATACCTCCTCCCCACGCTTCCAGCCGCACGCGTCCCATAAAGCCCGTTCGAGTGTACGTTTCCCCGTCTCCCAGTGTAAAGTGTTGACGGTAGCCGTAGAGAAGGGGGACCTTATCCCTGGCAAGTATTCCCGTCTTTAGGAAACGTTGTAGTCTGTGTGCTGTCTTTGGGTACCAGTTGTCATCGCTCGATTTGGGCCTGAGGGTCAACTGTACCACATTGTGAGGATCCCGTTTCAGGTACCCTTTTCGTTCTTTCTCATCTATCACATCATAGGGAGGGGCATAGACGCCGGGTTTGGCATATGATGGAGTATAGAGTATACCCCGAAAAGGTAATAGTTGGACCATGTGTCTCCCGCGTATTCTTCACAAGATAAAAGCCAGCTTTCTCCACAGAAAAAGCTGGCGCGTTTTGTATTCCTCTTTGACGCGCCTCCCGAAACAAATATGCGCGTCGCCAGACCTGTGGTACAACATGACCACATCGTCGAGGATTTTTAATGAATCGTCTCATACTATGATATTCAGCATTCTAGCACGGGTGCTGATCCATGTCAAAGCTTTCCATTTGCCGTCTCTGCCCATTTTGGGGACCGTGTTCTACCATCTAAAATCTAACCGTGGGACCCACTAAACTGGCATTTACAACAGCATAGAAGAGGAATAATATAACGGGGCTGGGGGGCATGGGGAGATGTAGTCAAGTGTCTACAATGTTGTTTTGTTATCTTGTTGGAGGGTTGATCTGTTATGATGAAATGGAAGAGTGTCTATACACAGGCTGTACATGCGGGAAGGGAACGACCGGTGCCAGACTTTAGCCCCGTCACGGCGCCCGTTTATCTGTCAGTCGCCTACATGTACGAGGACGTGAACGATCTGGAGGCGGTGTTCGACGGCAAGAAGGCGGGCTATGTCTACCGCCGGCATGGGAACCCTACGGTGCGAGCCTTTGAAGAGGCCGTGGCCACTCTTGCGGAGGGTGAAGATGCCGTGGCCTTTTCCTCGGGTATGGCGGCCATGCATGCCACCCTATTGGGGGCTGGGGTCAAACGCGGTAGCGCCATTGTGTCGGCCGGCGACGTCTATGGCGCTACCTATGCTCTGCAAAGAGATGTCCTCGCTTCGCTGGGCGTGAGGACGCGTTTTGTGGATGCTACGGATCTGGGCCAGGTTGCGAAAGTCCTTGATGAGGAGCGTCCTATGGCTTTGGTATGCGAAACGATATCCAATCCCCTGCTCAAGGTGGCCGATGTGCCCGCTCTGACGCGTTTGGCTCACAAAGTGGGGGCACAGCTTATCGTCGATAATACCTTTGCCAGTCCTTACCTGTTTTGCCCACTGGGTGAGGGGGTGGACTATGCGGTGCATTCCGCTACAAAGTATCTGGCTGGCCATGGTGATGTGATGGCGGGCGTGGTGGTCTGCTCGGAGGAACGGGCCAAGGATTTACGCGAGCGTCAAAAGATGCTGGGTGCCAATCTGGGACCGGAACAGGCGTGGTTGGCTTTGCGGGGTATGCGGACACTGGCGCTTCGTATGCGACAGCAGTGCGTCAGCGCTCAGACCGTGGCCGAATGGTTGTCCGGTTGTGCCGCTGTGGCCGATGTCAACTATCCAGGATTGCCAAATCATCCACAGCATTCCGTGGCAGAAAGGCTTTTTCAGGGCAAGGGGTTTGGGGGTATGATCAGTTTTGATATACGCGGTGCCCATCAACCCGAAGTGTTTCGCTTCATGGAGGCTCTGAAACTCATATTGCCTGCCACGACGCTGGGAGATGTGTACACTCTGGTGCTCTATCCCGCTCACTCTTCCCATCGGGCGCTTTCGCCTGAGGAGCGTCGTCAGTTGGGCATCGGCGATGGGCTGGTGCGGTTGAGCGTGGGGATCGAGGAAGTGGGGGAAATCATCGCCGACCTGGGACAGGCTCTTTCCTTCACTGTCTAGGAGGGGAGAGCATCACATAGACGAGGAGTCTATGTGATGCTGTACTCTGTGTTGAAAGGGGAAGGGGTTATTCAAAAGTGTATACGCGTCCCGCCGAGTAACGTTCCACCTTTTTCCTGTCGAGGATGACTCCCAGGCCAGGCGCTGTGGGGATGGGAAGATAGCCCTCATCGTCCAGGGAGGGGGGTGTCTCCGATAGATCATCGATGTATGGAGAAGGTGTGATATACTCCACATATTTCGCCTCTGGCATGGCTGACGCAAGGTGCAAGTCGGCATAGAGGCCAAAGACCGTGTTCCAGCCGTGGCTTACCATGGTTACGTTATGATTGTAGGCCATCCATGCGATATGCCGAGCCTCCGAAAGTCCGCCCACTTTGGTCGCATCGGGCTGAACGATGTCCACGGCGTGGCGCTCTATCCAGGGGATGAACGATTGCCGACGGGTGAGGACCTCGCAGGCGGAGATGGGCACGGGGGCATGCTCCCGCAGGAGGATATAGCCCTCGATATCATCGGGTCTCAGGGCTTCTTCGAACCAGGCGACGTCATAGTCTCTGAGCATGTGAGCCTTTTCCAGGGCCCATTTGTACTCGTGGGGCCAGAACTGTCCGCTTCCCCCCGCATCCACCATCAGGGTGACCTCCTCTCCCACGGTTTCGCGGGCCGTTTTGACCATGGCCTCGTCGCGTTCATCGCTCATCAGGCCAAATTTACCCCATCCCATCTTGATGGCCTTGAATCCCCGCTCTACGATACCCTCCAGCGTCTGGGCAAAGGCTTTGGGGGGCCATTCAAAGATGATAGAGGCATAGGGTCTGATGCGCTGGCGATAGCGGCCACCCAGGAGTCGCCCGACAGGCTGTCCCGTAATTTTGCCAAAGAGGTCCCAGAGGGCGATATTGATGCCACTGATGGCGTGGGTGACAGAGCCGCCACGGCCCTGCCAGAAAGTCATTTGGTGGAGTTTTTCCGTGACCCGATCTGGCTCCACGGCCGATTCCCCGATCAAGTGGGGTTTGAGCAACTGTATGGCGGCGTTCACGAGGGGGGTGCTGGTGTAGGCGCTCCCCACACCCACCACTCCCTCATTGCTTTCCACTTTTACAAGGGTGTGCAGGTTGGTTTCCGGTTGGGTCTCGTGTTCCCAACCAGAGATGGGAGTCTCTCCCAAAAGGGGGATGGTGCGAATCTGCTCGATATTCATGATGGACAATCTCCTCTGTTTGCATTCACCTGATAGGCGAGCATAGTGGCGGAACAGGTGAATGTCAAGGTGCTTTGCAGGGTCTCTCATTTATGCTACATTGGATGGAGCAAGTTTCGAAGGTTTAGATGGAAAGGTTTGGCACATGAAAAAGAAGAATATACTATTCATCCTTACCGATCAACAACGGATGGATTCCCTCGGGGCCTATGGCGGTCACCTGGCGAATACTCCCACACTCGATGGCCTGGCGGAGCGTGGTGTGCGTTTTTCCCACGCTTTTACACCCATCACGGTCTGCTCGCCAGCGCGGGCCTCGCTTTTCTCGGGATTGTATCCCTATCAACACGACGTAACGCGGAATGGAGGCGTCTTTAGGCGAGATATACCCAACCTGGCTGACGCCCTCCTCGACGAGGGATATCGGCTCGGCTATACGGGAAAGTGGCACATCGACGATACCTATGGCCCCACGCACTTTGGCTTTGAGGCCAACGACTGGTTGGGTTATTCTCATCCGGCAGGTGGTATCTATATGCGTTCCTTTGGTGGATCGTGCAAGTATCCCGTCAACCACTATATGGAGTATCTGGCGGAGCGGGGGTTGGAGGTGCCAGAACTGGAGGAAGCCGTCTACTATCCGTCCAACCGGAATTTCGAGATCTATGCACGACAGAAGGGACCGGTGGAGGCCAGTTTCGAGCACTATGTGGCGGAAGAAGCCATGGACTTGATCCAACGGCTGGGGAAGCGGGGACAGGATGATGGACGTCCCTTTTTCATCTGGGCCAATTTCTGGGGGCCCCATGACCCCTACATCCTTCCCGAGCCGTTCTTCTCCGCCTTTACAGGGGAGGATGTGACGCTATCGCCCAGTATGCAGGAAGGTTGGGAGGGCAAGCCCTGGATGCAACAGATGATGAGTGCCAACTATTGGGGCATCGAGGATATGGATGAGGTCATCTGGCGCGAAGCCGTGGCCAAGTATGCGGGGTATTGCGCCTTTCTGGACTGGGAGACAGGGCGCATCATGGACAAGTTAAAGGAGATGGGCATCCTGGAGGATACGTTGGTCATCTATACCTCTGATCATGGCAGCATGGTTGGCCATCACAAACTCATCGACAAGGGGCCTTATCCCTATGATGACATTCAGCGCATTCCTCTCATCGTGGCCGGACCCGGGGTGATGGAGCAGGAGGTCTGTGATGAGTTCGTCTACCTTCACGATCTGACTCCCACCCTATTGGCCTGGGCGGGAGCGGAGCCCTTTTATTGCTCCAATGCCCAATCCCTGCTACCCGTGCTCTCGGGGGGCGAACTGGTGGAATCCCGGGAGGATGTCTATATGGTGCGGCACCACCATCCCTATACCTATGAGCAACGATGGCTGCGGACCCGACGGTACAAGTACGGGTTCAATGCCTCGGATGTGGATGAACTGTACGATCTGGAGACGGATCCCCACGAGATGACGAACCTGATCGATGATCCCAACTATGGGGGTGTAAAAGAGGAACTAATCGAGGGGATGTGGAGGCATGTCGTCGATCTACGCGACCCCATCGCGCAGCATTTCAGTGTGTGGGCTCGGGGCAGGAGGCCGACGCGGGAGGAGAGGCGGATGTTGCATCGAGATAGGGTAAAGTAGGCCTGGAGATCGCCATTTTCTATCCGATAACGCTCATAGTGCACGTTTGAAGGAGAATGCTGGGGGAAGGATTTTCCCCCAGCATTCTGTCACTAGCGCACGACGTCGATATGTCTACCGGCGAGTAGACGTTCTACATCCTCTTTGTTCACCAGGGGTATATTCTGGGGGATGGTCATCTTGAGTGCGGCCATGGCCATACCATAGTTCAGACCTTGCCCCAGATCCTGGTGGAGGTAGCCGTAGAGGAGGCCGGCGTCAAAGGCGTCGCCCGCTCCCAGGCGATTCACCGTCTCCACCTCATAGCCTGAGGCGGTATATACCGACGTACCATCGTAGGCGATGCTTCCCTCCTCGCCCAGGGTCATGACCACAGCATCAAAATCGTCCTCTGCAAAGAGGGTTCGCACGGTTTGCTCTCTGTCCATGGACTCATCCAGTAACATCTCGGCATCCTCCTCCGTAGTGATGAGAAGGTTCACGTAGGGAAAGATGTCGGCGTATCTACGGCATGCCTCCTCTCGCGTGGTCAGCAAGGAGCGGTAGTTGACGTCAAAGGAGATTTTTACGCCCGCTTCCCTGGTCCGCCTGGCGATCTCGGGTACGCTGCGGCGACAGGTATCGCTGAGGCAAGGGGTGATGCCCGTCATATGTAGCCACCCTGCCTCCGCGATATACTCCCAGTTCAGATCATCTGCCACTAACGTACTCACCGCACTATGAGCCCTGTCGTATATGGTCATCAGGGGACGGGGAGGGGCGGCCCATTCGAAGAAAAAGAGCCCCACACGTCCCTGCTCGGTCCATGCGACACCGGAGACGTCTACACCGAAAGCGCGGAGCTCGTTCACGACCTTGCGTCCCAGGGCGTTCTCTGGGAGCTTGCTCGTCCAGCCCGCACGCATCCCCAGCCTTTCCAAACCGATGGCCACGTTCGATTCCGAGCCCCCGTGATAGGCCTTGAAATCGATAGAGTACTCGAGCAACTCGTTTCTGGGGGGGGCGAACATGAGCATCGTTTCGCCCAGACATATGACTTTGGGATGGGTGTGTTCCGATCCGCCTACATCGCTTGCCATGGTAAGATCTCCTTACGCGTGAAAAGCATCAGAGCAAACCCATCTCCTCGAATCCCTCAAGCATGGCCTCACGCTTGTCATCCGCCACGGGTACAAAGGGTGCTTTGGGATAGCCCGCGTCCACGCCACGTGCCTCGAGGACGGCATAGCAGGCGGTGTTGGTGGAGTCGGGAATATGCAGGATACGGCGCGCCTTGTTGACTGTTAGCTGGAGTTCGGCGGCCTCTTCGATCTTACCTTCTTGATACAGTCCCCAGAGTTCGGCCATGAGTTCTGGGAAGACGTTGGCCAAGCCGGATACACAGCCCTTTGCACCTGCCAGCCACGCCGGCAGGGCGATGCCCTCTGTGCCGATCACAAAGGTAAAGTCGGGTTTGTCCTCCAGTTCCAGCACAAAGTGAGTGAAATCGACATAGCTGAAACCGCTGTCCTTCACGCCAGTGACGCCCACGTCGGCCAGGTCATGCAAGAAACGGGGGGAGATGGTCACCCCAGAACAGGCGGGGTTATTGTAGACAAACACTTCTTTGTCCACCGCGTTTACCAGGGTGCGAAAGTACTCGCGGACAGCGCGCTCTTTGTGATTGTGATAGTAGGGTGAGATGGAGGCGATGAGGTCGACGTCCTGTGCTTCTGCATGTTGTGCCAATTCCACAGATTTGGCTGTCGAGGCCGTACCCACGTGGGCGATCACGGTGATCCGTCCTTTGGCCTGGTCGACGACGATCTCTGTCACTCGCTTGCGCTGTTCAAGGGTCATGACGGGGCCGGAACCATAGGTTCCACAGATGAAAAGCCCGTCAGAACCCCCTTCTATCTGGAACTCTACCAGACGACGCAGGCCCTCTTCGTAGACCTCTCCCTCCCTTGTAAAAGGCGTGGTGAGAGGAGGAATGATTCCCTGTACTTTTGGCATATTTCGTCCCCTTTCCTAATTCACTAGTGTGGCTCTCGACTTCTAGGTTCAGAGTGCCACTATGTGTCAACCACAAATATTGTAGCCCCTTTGGAGGGAAGGGCAAATGGCGAAAGAGAAGTGGCGATGACCGCCACTTCTCTTTCGCTCTCGCTATTCCTCGACCAGGGATTGGGAAACGGCGCCTGCCTCCGGTGGCTCTGGCAGTTCCTCATCGGCCCTGGCGGCACCTTCCACCATGGGCTCGTATACGTCCTCCAGGTCGAGATCGTCCAGGCGTCCCTTGGTCGGCCATCCGGTATCTGGATCCCAACCTTGTAGTTCATAGAATTCTTCCATAACGGGGGCGAACTTTTTGCGGTCCAGTCCATGGCGTTCCTCCAGGAAGGGGTTGATCCAGTTCTCTTTGTATTCGAAGGAGGGGAGTACCATCTCATCCATCTTACGATCGCGGCACCAGTGTCGGATGGTCAAGGCGCGTTCTAGTGTATAGATCCGTTCGGCGGCACGCTCGAATTCATCTTCTGTCCAATCTGTACCAGTACCGGCCTTGAAGAGATGATATTCGACCGACGTTCCCGGGATGTCGCCAATGCGGCAAAAGTGATCCTCCGTATTGGGACTGTAAATCATGGGAAAGACAAAGTCATCGACTGGCAGACAGTCCTTCATCACGGAACGTTTGGTGTGGAAAAAGCCCGGGTAGCCCTTTGCGTTGTAGCCGCCAAAGGGATCCAGGGCGTCGGAATCGTGGTAGATGCGCTCAGCGATCCCCCGCATGTGGTCCCAGGTGATGGGATTATCTGCCGAGCCTGCGATGGGGTTCTTGTTGGCCGGACCAAAGTTCATCACCCCGTGAACGTAGCCATGCCCGCTGGGTATAGGATCCCGGGTGTCAGTCAGCCATTGCAAGGCGGACACGAGCCAGAAGGGGAAGATGATGTGGTTGGACCAGGAACCATGTCCGTCCCAGTGCCCCGAATAGCCCCAGCCAGTATAGTAGCGTCTGACCAGTTCCTCTCCCAGAGAGAGGGATTGAGCAGCCGCCCAGCCTCCCTCGGCAAGAACGTCGCCCATACCCTCGCGGTAGGCAAGGGCCTTCAAAAAGTGGGCCCAAAAGTCAGGAGATTGCCAGTCCATGGCTTCCCCGTTCAGTTCGGAGATCAATCCGGCGTCCTGGCATGCTTCCAGCCAGGGTACCATGCCGATGATGAGCTCCCACTGGTTCAGCCCATAGCGGTTGGAAAGCACGTTCATCTCCAGGCCGCCGCGGGTGCCCAGTTGCCAGTCGAATACGCCGCCGGTGTCAGATTTGGGGCCCATGCCGCGAAAGATACTACCGACACAGGCCCAGTGTCCACTGTATTTACAGTCATGGGCGCGGCCGGGGACGTTCTGATAGTAAAGGTTGCAGGGAGATACGCAGGCCTCGGTGCAGGCGTAGGGACGCACCCTGCCTATGCCTTCCTCGGCCATGGTTTCGTTGAGGCGCTCGATGCGCTTTCGTGCATTCCACATGGTGCGCGCTTCCTCGCCCACCTCTCTGGTAAGCTGGTTCAGGCGCTCGGCATCCGCTACGGGGACTTTGCCCGTGCCCATGACCGAGATGGCCTTGAGTCTTTTCGAGCCCATGACGGCGCCAAACCCCCCTTGACCACAGGCCGACGAGCTTGCAGCGTGAATGGTAGCGATCCTGCTGAGGCGCTCACCGGCGGGACCTATGACGAGGGACCGCGTGCCCTCTCCATCTGTGGACTCGAGGGCATCCAGGGTATCCAGCGTATGGTGGCCCCAGAAATCGTCGGCCGGGAGGATACTCACCTCATCGTCGTGGATCCTGAGGCGTACTGGCGTTTCGCTGGCGCCGGTCACGACGATACCGTCATAGCCAGCGCGTTTGAGTTCGCCACCAAAGTGGGAACCCACGTTGGAGCGCGTGAAAAAGTGGTAGGGATAGGACTGGGGGCTGAAGGCACAGATGTTTGTGCGTCCAGAGTATGGGGAACGGGTGCCCGTCAAAGCGCCCGGAAATATCATCAAGGGATTACGGGGATCAAAGGTCTCGACAGGTTCCGGGTATTCGTCCCAGGCTATCTTGGCCGCTATCCCTCGCGCGCCAAGGAAATCGGGGACATAGGGGGCAGTTTCCTGTACGTCGATGGTCATATCGCTCAGATCAATGCGGAGTATGCGATTCACCCATCCGCTCAGGGCTGGGAATCTTGATACGTTGACGACTTTTTTCGCCATTGGGCCTCCTCATCATGCTTATGCCTTTTAACTTTAGAGCATGATACGGACGTGGGAGCCGCGTGTCAAGTTCCAATGCCGGCTTGCACAATGGCCATAGTTTTGCACCGTTTCAGGGTATGTGCTATATTATATGTGTAATCGCTGGGATGTTGGTGATGTTCACAATAACTGAACCAACACCTTTGTTTTGGGAGCCAGTTTCCTGGAGTGGTTCTGTGGAGCCTATCGTGTGGCACCCTGGACCAACGGACGGCACCCACCTAATGTATGGGGTTCATACATTCCTGAACACACGGCATCCCGGAGATTACAGGGGGCCCTCAGTGATGGGGGCCTTTTTGTATTGTTTTGTAGATTTTCCCTTATTCTGAGTCCTTGAAGAAGGCCTGCAGTTGCGCCTGACGGTGCTTTCGCGCCTCAACTTGCTCCCTATTCAGGGTACCCAATCGGCCTGTAAGGGCATCGATGAGGATTGCTATGAGTGCGATGGGTTGTATGAGAGGCGCGTCACTCAGGGTATAACTCAGAGAGACATCTGCGGCCTGGGCGCAGGGTGCCGTGGGGGACCAGGCCAGCGCGAGAGTAGGGACTCCTTTATGTTTGGCGTATTCGACGGCCTTTGCTGTCATGGGACTGTTCTGGGTGGCAAAGGCTACCAGGAGATCTCCGGGGGAAAGAGGGTCGAGGTCCATGAACAGTTTGTGGGCGTCTCCGGCAACGTGCCGGACCCTCATATCAAGAGATCGCAGCGACAGCGTAAATAGTTCGGCCAGAGCAGCACCGGCACCCTGGCCGACTACATAGATGACTGTTGCCTCCTGTAGCATGTTCACAGTTCTTTGTGCCGTTTCGGGCAGGATATGTCCTGTGACGCGGCGCAGTTCCTCTATTTTGGTGTACAGTTCTCTCAAAAGGGGTTCTCGTGATGCGACATGGGATCTATCGAGTTCATGTCGCACGAGTTTTTGGATCGCTTCGACGAATTCGGGGTAGCCAGGATAGCCCAGGCGCTGCGCGAAGCGAATCACAGTAGCCTCATCCAGTTCAACGGCCTCGGCCAAGCGGGATGCGGTCATAAAGGCGACGTCTCGATAGGAAGAGGCGATATAGTCGGCCAGCGCCTTTTGACTCTTGGTGAGACGGGGGTAGGCTTTGCGAATTTTTTCCAGGATCATCTGTTGATTCCTCTAATAGTGGACTGTGGTCGGGAAAAGGAGGTACTATAAGCCTGATATCCAATTGCCCTTATGGTAGCAGGTTTAATATACATTGTCAAAACTATATGCAATTTATCTTGCTTTTCTTGACATTCACCCTCTTTTGTGATATTCTCTATTGCTGATGATCAATCGTACGCTCTGGTTCTTTGCGCGGTGTTTTTGGGGAAGAGGCGCGCATTCGGTATGGCATATATGGAAAGAAGAGGTAACATCTTTTGAGAGTTGAGAGGGTTGTAGATGGCATCCACGTTTTTTTGAGCGATCTCTATCTGCGGGTGACCTCGACCGTCTTTATCACGGAGGAGGGAGCTATCGTCGTTGACACGCTGCCTTTTCCCGAGGAAACGCGTCAGGTTATCTCCTTCGTCGAGGAGGAACTTGGTCCTGACAGTATTCATTACGTTATGAATACCCATCATCATGCGGACCATGTATATGGGAACTGTCTCTTTGAAGAAGCGGAGATCATCGCCCACGACAGATGTCGTGAGATATTGGCGCGTTTTGGTGAGCGAAGGCTGGAGAGGGCACGTCGCCGGACGCCCGAACTGGCGGAAGTTCAGCTGCGTTTGCCGGGGATGACATTCGGACAGGAGATGCACGTCAATCTGGGGAACAGAAAGCTGGAATTGTTTCATACGCCCGGGAACAGTCCCGATGGTATCAGCGTGTTCGAGATGGAAGATCAGGTGCTGATCGCTGGTGATGCAATCATGCCCGTCCCCTATATCGTAAATGGGAATATAGACCAGCTTCGGGCTACCCTGTTGCATTTTAAGGAGATGGAGATCGATTTCATCGTGCAGGGGCATGGACATGTCCTGTTACGAGGGGAGGCGCAGGAGGCCATCGACTCCAGCCTTTCGTATTTGTCCACCATCGTCGAAAAGGTTCAAGAGCTCGTGGAGGAAGATGAGCCGCCAGAAAAGCTGACCGAGATCGATATCGAGTCCTGTGGGAAATCTCGCATTCCCCTGGATGGTATGGTCAGCAAGCTTCATCAAGACAATCTCCGCGCCGTCTATGAGCGTATACGTGCTCAGCAAGCCTAGTCAAAATCGATCTGCAGCGGCGATTCTTTCAGAGCCTCTTTGATAGCCAGTTTCTGGTCTGCGCGTCCTTCCCAATCCTGCCCTACGCATTCCTCGAAAAGGTCTCGTGGGTGCAGTTTGGAGAAGGCCTTGGCTTCGCCGAGGGTTTGCCACACGATCTCCAGGTCACAACGCATGACCCCAAGCGCGTAGGAGATGACCAGGCCTCGTTCGAGATCTCCTGTCAGAGGGCCTTCTTTCTCCTCATACTCTTTTAGGAAGGCGCGAATCGTGTCTATCAGCTCTGGGACAAAACTAATCGTGCCGTCCTCATTCGATATCATCTCTTTCCCCATCATTATACTACTGACTACAAGGAATTCCTCATGGTCTTGATGCCATTAAAAGGTTTTTGGGTTATCCCTTTGACAGGGGCCCAATCGAGGGGTTGCTATGCCCGCATCTCGACGTTTTTCCTGGTGGCGCTCAATTGCGCTCCATTATAGTGTTTGACGTTTTAGATGGCAAACGTCCCTGATTCCGATTCGGTATCATCTTTCGCCAGACCTGAACCTGGCATGGCGCCGAGTCGCAGGGTGCGCATGAAATTTGTTAGAGCAAGACCCTTGGGGTCGAATTCACGGGCTGTTGAAGATGGGTTCAAAGCTTCAGGGCAGCCGTAGGGCGAAACGGGACGACAGCAACTGTTCGTAACGCCACGGCATTCTGTTGTGGTCGGTCGCGCTAGAGCCACAGCATTTGTGTGCACTCGAAACCGCAAATGGCCTTGCGAGGGTATGTCCGCCGTGCTATAATGCTTTCCAGCGTTGGCTATCCCCAAGGGGTAACCAACAAAAGGGGTGAAGCGAGATGTTGTGGAGGGAAATTGACTGTGGAGAAAAAATTTCGCGCTTTGCGTGCGGTGGCTCTGATATACAAGGTTATGGCCTGGATTGTCCTTGTGACGGGCGGATTGTTGGCCGTTTTCACCGTAATCCTCGGTGCAGTGCAGGAGAGTGTGGGATTCCAAAGTCCGTTGCTTGCAGGAATACCAGGTTTGCGTCAAGTAGGGGGTTTTCTCCCCGGTCTCGTGGCAGGATTCCTCCTGTTACTTTTTATCGTCATCCAGTTTATCCTGATATACGCCGTCAGTGAGTTGATTCGTCTGTTGCTGGCGCTGGAGCGCAATACGCGGGAGACAGCCTTTTATTTGCGCGGTGAGAATACCCTTTCGCCGTCCTCCCCTGACGTGTCCTGGGATACGCCGGCCGAAGCCTCTGCAGAAGAGTCCTGATCTATGTGTGGACATCTTTTCGCGGTGAGGAACCTTATTGCCAGAAGCGGGGCTTGCATAGGATCTCGAGTACGCGTAGATCAAAAAAGTCTTGAGCGTTGGCGGAAAGCATGACCGCTGCCGTGTCCGCTCCGCGTCCCGTCCCTCCGATGGCTATGATTTCCTCTCCTGCCGGTATGAGGCCGGCGTCGGCGGCCATGATGGTAATCTCACATACTACCTTGATGCCCTGGCAAAAGTTGCGTAGTGTGAAGGCCATGATCTCTTCGAGTTGGTAGGTGCCCAATTTCCGCCGCACGGCGCGGCCCACGCCTCCCAGGGCATGCTGACAGGTAAGGATGTCGGCGTTTGCGGCCGCGATGCGTTCTCGGTATTCGGCTTCGAGCTGCTGATGGTTAGGATTCTTGAACCCGGTGGAGTGGGTGACGACGACCACGTGATATTCGCGTAGTGTCTCCGCGGCCAGGGCTGCCGTCTCACCGGTCGTCGAGGCGACGATGATATGTTCTACATCCAGGGCTTTGGCACGCTCTTTGGCCAATTGTATCGTCTTTTCCGAGTTCTGCGCACCGGCTTTTTCAAAGTATGTACAGGGAACGATCTGGTCGGGCACAAACTGCCTCCTCTCGGGACCGATGATCACCAGTATCCGCGTTTGGCTGCTCTAAAAAGGGTGGCCAAATTTAAGATGTATTCCTCTAATCAGGCTTTGATCTGCTTGTAAAGAGTGGGTAGAATTGTACCGCGAGATTGGTGAATTGGCAACTGTATACGGGAACGGAGCTTGTGACAGATGCAAGAAAAAGTGGATGTGAAGGCATTATTCGCGCGGCACGAGGCATGGTGGCGGGGGGAGGAGATGCTGGTGGCTTTTGTCCCCTATACTCCCTTGGGGGAGTTGTGGTTACCTCTCAGGGATGGCTCTCTGGCTTCTCGCGACATGCGAGTGACGCCGGATATACTCGACCTTGATCGGTTGGCGGGGCCGCCCGAGAGCGAAGGAGAGCTGGAATGCTATGGCGATCGCATCCGCACACGCGCGCCCTATGGCCGCGTGCCCTGGGTGGAGGCCATATTAGGATGTCCGATTCGGGCTACGATTCAGGGGGGAAGTATGCGCACCGACTCCTTTGTGACCGACTGGGCCGCATGGGAGAGTGAAGGGGAGCACTTTCACGATGACTGGTTCGATACCCTCAGCACGCTGACAGAGATGCTCGTGGAACGTAGCGGCGGCCGCTACGCGGTCGTGCAGACGCTGATGCGAGGGCCTTCCGATCTCGCTGAAGCCGTGCTGGGACCGGAGTTGATGTGCTTTTCCATGTATGATCATCCCGAACGCCTACAGCGTTTCCTGGATGAGGTGACGGTGGTCTTCATTCGCGTTCTGAAAGCCCAGTTGGAGCGTATTCCCCCGATGGAGGGAGGATATGTCAATCCCTTTGGCGTGTGGGCGCCGGGCACTGTGGTGCGCACCCAGTGCGATGCCTCTTCGTTTCTCTCGCCGGCCCAGTATGCGGAATGGTTCCTGCCCTATGATATTCAGATCTGTGAGGCGGTCGATTATTCTATCATCCATCTGCACTCGGGTTCTTTGCACACCGTCGATGGACTGCTGAAGGTGGAGCGTCCGCATGCTATCCAGATTAGCCTCGATCCCGAGCCCAGCGGTCCCCCCGTGGAGAGATTGATTCCAGTCTTTGAAAAGATCCTGGCAGTCAAACCCCTGATTGTGGATGGGGAACTGTCGTCAGAGCAGGTGAGGTATCTCCAGAAGCGGCTTCCTCACGGGGGGCTTTATATCTCGGCACGGCAGGAAGAATGAGCCTTGTATGGTTCCATACAGGCGCTTTTATTTCATTCGCATGAGACACTATAATGGCGGTATGTTATCTATTTGAGCGGCGGAGAGGGAGGGTTTTCGATGGAACGTGTACGGTATGGCATTGTTGGGACGGGTGGGATGGGTACAGGACATGCCCATTCGATACAGGAGATCGAGGAATGTGAACTGAGCGCGGTGTGTGATATTGTGCCCGAGGTGGCACAGGAGGTGGGGGAGACCTTTGACGTTCCCTATTTTGTGGATTACCACGATCTGGTGGACTATGGCGAGGTCGACGCTGTCATCGTAGCCACGCCCCATTATTTTCATCCTTCAATATCGATTTACGCCATGAAGAGCGGCAAGCCCGTCATCTCTGAGAAACCGATCGCGGTGGCCGTCTCTGGCGCCGATGCCATGGTGAAGGTGGCCCAACGTACCGGCGTCCCTTTCGCCGTGATGCACCAAACGCGCACTGCGCCCATCTGGCGTGCTGCCGGGGAACTGGTCGAGGCGGGGCATCTGGGCGAACTCTATCGCACCATGCTGGTCTTCTCCACGTTCAGGAGCCAGGCGTACTATGATTCTGCTGGGTGGCGGGCCACGTGGGGGGGCGAGGGGGGAGGTGTGCTGATCAACCAGGCGCCCCATTCCCTTGACAGGTTCACCTGGCTTGGTGGGCTTCCCAGCAAGGTGACGGCCCTGACCATGACCAAGAATCACGACATCGAGGTGGAGGACGTGGCGACGGCCATGTTAGAGTATCCAGATGGCGCAGTAGGTTATCTCTATTGTTCTACAACGGAGGCGCCGACCACGGAGATCATGGAACTGGCCGGCGAGAAGGGAAAGTTGCGCGTCGTGGGCGACGAGATCCGTTTCTGGGAACTGCCCGAAGGTGTAAAGGCTTTTAGCGATGCCTCGGAGGATATGTGGGGCCATCCACCGGATGAGGAGATAGACGTTCCCATTCCCGATTGTGAATCTGGGCACAGCGCTGTGTTGCGAAATGTGGCCCGACATATCCTCTATGGGGAGGAGCTCCTCACGCCGGGTGTGGACGGACGAAAGAGCGTGGAGATAATAAATGCTGTCATCCTCTCGGGGCATACGGGGGAGCCGGTGGAGATACCCGTGGATCGAGATCGCTATGACGCTTTTTTGGAAAAGATGAAAGAGACGTCCTCCTTTGATGAGGAGGATCGAGGGCCGGATAAACGTGTCACAGATACCGTGCACCACTAGACTGGCTCTCGGGGGTCGTCTGGAGCAGGATGTATTGGGCGGGCAGAGGGATTCCCGGTTTCTGTGTTTAGAACTGAAGAGGGGGAAGACATTGGAAAAGCGACGTTTGGGCAGGACAGACCTGGAAGTGACAGTCGTTGGTTTCGGGGGGGGACCTATTGGGAGAGAAGGTGTCTCCGATGAGGAGGCCATGGAGGCCATATGGACTGCTCTGGAGGGTGGAGTCAATCTGATCGATACCTCGCCGCATTATGGACTTGGCAAGAGCGAGAGGCTCATAGGTGAGGCGCTACGGCGCAGGCCCGATCTAGCAGAGGATTGTATCCTATCGAGCAAGACGGGCCACTATGGGGAGGAGAGGGATTATTCTTACGAGCGGACGCTGCGTTCGGTGGAGAACAGCTTGGAGACCCTGGGTGTGAATCACCTCCCTATCGTGCACATTCACGACGTGAGAAGTGCGGAAGAATTGGAGGATACCGTGCGCGGTGAGGCCGCGCACGCCGCGCTCTGTCGGTTGCGTGAAGAGGGCGTTGTCGGCAATATCGGTGTGGGCACCAAGTCGTTGCCTGCCCTGGACTTTGCTCTGGAGAGCGGCGAATTCGACGTGTTGATGATGGCCAATCGCTACAACCTGATCGATCAGGACGGTGAGGGGATCATCACCAAGGCCATAGAGCGCGATGTGGGAATAATCATCGCTGGCGCCTATGCGACGGGCATTCTTGCCAAGGGAAGCGCCGATCCCCGGGCCACATACTTTTACAGCCGCGCGACATCCGACGTGCGTGGCTATGTGGCCAAGATAGAGGGCTTGTGTGAGAAGGCGGGATGCTCCCTGCCGGCCGCGGCGGTGCAGTTCTGCTTACGAAGCCCCGTAGAAGGTGCCGTGACCGTTTTGGGGGCCCGCACCCGCGATCAGGCCGAACAGAATGTGCGGGTGCTGGAGGAGGATATCCCCGAGGCCTTTTGGCAGCAGCTGGAAGCCCTAATCGAGGAGAGGGGACCTGTCAGCCCCTAAGCTTATGCGGGTAGCCCGTGGTGTGGAAAACGGGCTCAGTAACCGTGGCCCGCTTCGCAATTCCATATTCTGAGCCCATAGCGACTGAGATAGATGGGGATGTTTTGAAAGAGGGGGTTCGTCTCCTCGATGGCATGGATCATGGCCCGTTTGCGGCTCATGGATGGGCCGCTCAAGATGGTCAGCGAGCCTCCCTCGCCCCCGGCCCCATTTACTTTCCAGCCCAGGGCTCCGTATTCGCGGCAAATGTCGATGATCTGCTTGGCATCGCCGCTGATCAGTTTGGGATGCAGCGCCTGCTGAGCCTCCGTATTGGCGATCATGGTCTCGCCCAAAGCGGCAAAATCCCCAGCATAGATGGCGTCCCGGGAACGCCCCGCCGTCTGCCGCAGGGCTTCCAGTTTAGGATTCTCTGGTCCGGCGTTCTCGAGCCCCTCGATAACCATCTCGTGCACCTGTGAGGAGCTGTGGGAACGTCCCAAAAAGATGAGGCACAGCCGACGCTCCAGTTCCCACCAGATAGAATTGGGCACATTGATGGAGGATACGGCCGCATAGGGATAGTTGAACATCTCGATATAATTTATGCCTCCAAAGGCCGCACAGAGCTGGTCCTGGATGCCGCTCTGTTGGTCAAGGATGTCCGTCTCTATCTTGTGGGCGGCATAGGCCACCTCCAGAGGTGTCTTGCGCCCCGGTGTGAGATAGTCCAGGGCGCCGATCAAAGCCACAGTGACCGAAGCCGACGTGCCCGTGGAACATCCCGCCGGTGCCTCGGAAAAGATGGAGATGTGTACTGACAGTTCCTCGGGTACGCCCATATAGTCGATGGCCGCTTCCAATAGGGGATGGTGTATCCACTCGTGGCGCTCGCTGCGGGGGAAGACGGCATAGCGCTGTCCAAAGTTCTCGGCATTCAAGATCACGCGGTGCTCCAACGTATTGCGAGGATATACCGCTATCTGCACCTCGACATAAGGATATACCCCAATGTTAAAAATGGTCCCGTGTTCTGCAAACCAGGTATCGGTCCAACCCCCGTTGTCGCAGATTCTGATGGGGGCCACGCTGTTCACGATGCGTTCGGGGCGTGTTTTCTTGGGCATGTGCTATACTCCTCTCCGAATATCGTGATCTATTTCGCGATGGATACGGTTCCCAGTTGTGTTTGGTAAGGTTGGATATAGTGCGCTTCCGTTCCCGGTGGGGCGTGAGACAGTTGTATTTCCATCAGTAATTTGTATTCACCTGATGGCGCATCTCCCGGGAGGGGGCGCCACTGTTTGAGCACAAGACCCTCTTCCCAATCGCGTTCGTCCAAACCAAGCCCGTTGCAGCAGGCGATCCAGGTGGTCCTTTCTCCCGTTGCAGCCTGGGCCTGTAGGCAGGTATACAGCTGACGTTCTTTCCTTTGCTCCGGTAAGGGAAGGGAGGAAAAGGTCCAATAAGTGATCAGGGCGGTGCTCTGCGAGTTCCATTCATAGCCGATGAGCTGTGGCCCGGCGTCGGAGGTCCAAGCATTCCGTTCCTGTATGGTCTCCAGTATATCCTGAACCCCTTTTGCCTCCACAACTTTCAACCGAAGCCTGTGTCCATTGGGAAGCAGAACCGCGCCACGTTCCGCTGCTCCGAGTTTTTGTACGGTGTCCTCTGCCAAGGGAGCGGGATGGGTGAACAGATAGATGCCCGGACGTCCGGCGGGTAGGGGAACGCTGGGGCATTCGTCCTGAGATAGGAATACCGTCTTTAGGCGGGATCCAGTCAGATAGGACAATGGTCCCGCGACAGGTGCCTTGGCACTATTTTCCTTTGTGATGATCCAGGCCTGATCCCCTCCTGTCTCTCTGACCTCACGGCATACCAAATTCGCTGCCTGTTTCCAAAAGCGGTAGGGAATGCCATAGGCCTCTCCCGTATCATGGCGAGGCAAAAAGTCATACAAATAAGCGATGGCATAGGCATTCCAAAGGATAAAGAGCAGGCAGAGAAGGTATAGACCCAAGCGCAAGCCTAATGTCCACCAAAAACCATTCAGACGTTGCCCGGTACACAGACTCACCCCCCTGTCGATAAGCAGGCCCATTGCCAGAAATCCCCAGGGATAAAGAATGACCAGGCAGCGGGGCTCCAAAGGACCCGGCTGCAGACCCGTAGCCAGCAGTGATCCCCACAGAAAGACAGCGGGGATGGCATATCTGGCGTGATCCTCGCCGTTTTTCCAGTGACCCCAGGCATGAATGGTCAGGACGGCCATGCTGGGTAGGGATAACAGAAAGAGCAGGCCCTCCAGTTGTGCTATATGGAGAAAGGGTGAGGAGATCAGTTGAAAGGCCGTATCCGAGGGGGCGACCAGCCTGGACAGTTCCTGACCGGAGTGAAGCCATGTGGCCACATACAGACCGCGTTGTGCTGACAGCGTGTCCGTTCTCATAAGTAGTCGTTGCAGGTGGGGACGAAGATCGGTAAAGCGAGCCAGGTTCTGCTCATGAAG
>JAWLEV010000119.1:0-5461 GCA_041685915.1 Anaerolineae bacterium
GCACCCGCCATCCCTTCTCTGCTCGTATGCTCACGTGCCCATTGGCCCGCTGGAGGCGACCCTGCACCAGCAGGACGATCCCGTCGCGCCAGATGGAACGCTGGGCCTGGTACAGGTCGGGCGCCACGATGACATCCATCAGCTCCCACTCGTCCTCCAGGGTGAGAAAGACGAAGCCCTTGGCCGTGGGTGGGGCCTGCCGCGCGCTCACCATCCCCGCCACGCGCACCCGGCTTCCCGGCTCTATCTCCCAAAGCGCCCGGCTGGTCACCGCCCCCCGCTCCTGCACCTGGGAGCGGAAGAGGGCCATCAGATGGTCCCCGGCGGCCACTCCTGTGGCCCCATACTCCCTCAGTAGTGCCTCGTCGGGTCCCATGGGCTCTAACGTCGCGTCTTCGCAGGGCACCGACAGGGGCAGCGTATCCTCCTGGGGGCGCAGGCGTCCCAGCTGCCAGAGCAGGCGACGACGATCCCCCTGCCAGTGATCCATGGCCCCCGCCAGGATCAGGTTCTCCACCGCACGGCGCGGCAGGCGCGTCCGCCGCCAAAAGTCCTCGAGGTCATCATACGCCCTCTTCTCCCGCGCCTCCACGATGTGCTCCGCCCCCGCTTCGCCCAGGCCGTCCACGTACATAAAGCCCAACCGGATCGCCTCTCCTTCCAGGCGGCACTCGATGCCGCTGGCGTTCACGTGCACGGCGCGCACCTTCACTCCGTGACGTCGGGCGTCTCCCACGATCACCCGCGGGGGGTAGAAGCCCATGGGTTGGTTGTTCAATACAGCACAGTAGTAGGCGGCGGGATAGTGCGCCCGCAGGTAGAGGGTGTCGTAGGTGGTCTTGGCAAAGGCCACGGCGTGGCTCTTGCAAAAGCCGTAGCTGGCGAACCCGGCCAGCTGGTCAAAGACCTCCTCGGTCACACTTTCGGGCACCCCCTTTGCCTGGGCCCCGCGCAAAAAGCGCCCCCGAAAGGCGTCCACCGCCTCCTGGGAGCGGTGTCGGGACATGGCCCGCCGCAACATATCGGCCTCGCCCGCCGAGAAGCCCCCCATGGCCATGGCCACGCGGATCACCTGCTCCTGGAAGACGATCACCCCCAACGTCTCTTCCAGGATGGGTGCCAGCAGGGGATGGAGGTGACGCACGGGCTCTCGCCCCATGCGACGCCGGAAGAAGGGGCGCACCATGTTCCCCTGCAGGGGGCCGGGCCGGATCAGGGCCACCTCCACGGCGATGTCAGCGAAACATCGGGGTTTCATCTTGACCAGCGCCTGTTGTTGAGCGCGGGATTCCACCTGAAAGGCCCCCACCGTGTCCGCCGTGCACAGGGCCTCGTAGACCGCCGGATCGTCCAGGGATAGGCGGTCCAGATCCGGTGGGGACTGTCCCCCCTCCTCGATCAGGGTCAGGGCATCGTCGAGCACCGATAGGGTGCGCAGGGACAACAGGTCCAGCTTGATCAACCCCGCGTCCTCCAGGCCGTCCTTGTCCCACTGGGTGACTACCCTCCCGGGCATGGTGGCCGGTTCCAGAGGCACCAGCTCTACCAGGGGCGTGCGCGTGATGCACATGCCGCCCACGTGGATGCTCAGGTGGCGGGGCAGCCCCTGGATCTCCCGGCACAGGGCGCCAAAGGCCTCCCAGCGCACATTGCCCGTGTGTGGGGTCAGCGCCTCTTCCAGAATCTCGGCAAAGGGGCGGCCCGGCCCCCGCAGCTTTCCGGACAGGCGCGCCAGGCCGTCGGGAGGCAGCCCCAGGGCCTTGCCCACATCGCGCACGGCGCTGCGCGCCCGATAGGTCACATAGTTGCAGGCCATGCCCACGTGGGCCTCCCCGTAGCGTTTGTACACGTACTGGATCACCTCCTCCCGACGGCGGGAGCAGATGTCGAGGTCGATGTCGGGCATCACCCGGGATTCGGCGCTGAGAAAGCGCTCGAAGAGGAGGTCGTGGGCCAGGGGGTCCACGTTGGTGATATCCAACAGGTAGGCCACGATGGAACTGGCGGCCGATCCCCGACCCCGCACCAGGATGCCCCGCTCCCTGGCGTAGCGCACGATGTCCCACACCAGCAAAAAGTAGGTGGACAGGTGCGTCTCGCGGATGACCGCCAGCTCGTGCCGTAGTTGCCTGTGTGCCGCCTCCGCGTTTCGGGGATAGCGGGGGGGCAGAGCCCGGCGGCACAGTCGAGCCAGCGCCACGTGGGGAGGCCGGTCCGCGTCCAGGGGCGAAGGGGGAAGGGCCCGAGACCGGAAGCTCAGGTCCACGTGGCAGCGTTCGGCGATGCGTAGGGTGTTCTCCAGGGCCTGAGGGTGGCGGGCGAAGAGACGGGCCATCTGCTCGGGAGCCTTCAAATAGTACTCCGAGTTGGGAAGCAGGCGCCCCTCCACCTCCTGCAAGGGGCGATTATGATCGATGGCCACCAGCACGTCGCGCAGGCGGTGGCCGCCGCGCTCCGCATAGTACACCTCGTTGGTGGCCACCAGGGGCAGGTCCTCTCGGCGCGCCAGGTCCACCAGGGCGCCCAGAAGCGGGTCGTCCCCCCGCCGCAGGTGGTGCTGGATCTCCACGTAGAGGTGGTGGGGACCAAAGAGGGCCCGCAGCCGCTCCAGGGCCTCCTCGGCGCGCTTCGGACGGCCCTGCAGCAGAAGGTGGGGCACCCAGCCACCCCTGCCCCCCGTCAGGGCGATGAGCCCCCGCGTATGGCCCGCCAGCCACTCCACCTCCAGCTGCGTCTCGCCCTTCTCCCCCGCCCGCTGGGCGCGGGTGATGAGGCGGCACAGGTTGGCATAGCCTGTTCGATCCTCGGCCAGAAGCACCAGATGCTGACCACCCCGCAGCACCAGTTCGGCGCCCTGCACGGGGTGTATCCCCGCCTCCCGTGCCGCCACCGCAAAGCGTACCGCGCCGTACAGGCCATGGCGATCGGTGAGGGCCAGGGCGTGCATGCCCAGGTGCGCGGCGCGCGCCACCAACTCCTCCGGCGTGGAGGCCCCGCGCAGCAGGGAAAAGCAGCTGTGACAGTGCAGTTCCACATATTTGCTCATTCGTAGACCCTTTCCAAGTACCAGTCGTCGTGCAGCAGGTCGCGGTACAGGACGCAGAGGTAGCCGCTGCCCGTGGCGACCTCCCAATAGTCCCGCCACACCTCCCGGGCCGTCCACCAGCGGGTGTGTACCCGCCAGCGGGCGCTCAGGTAGTCGATCCGGTGCTCATCGCCCCGCCAGCAAAGAGTGTGGGGCACAGGTCCCACACTCCTCACCTCTATGGGATATCCCTGGGGCCAGAAGGGATTCATGGGGTCAGCTCCTCCAAAGCGTATCGCGCCCCGACCAGGGGGATATCGTTCGCCAGGGCCAGGGGACGGCACATGTGGCAGGTGGCGTACTTACGGCGGAGCTCGGAGAGGTTCTCCCGCAGCTTCAGGCGGGAGGGGGCACGGTCAAAGAGCCCCAGTTGCCCCCGCCTTGTGGGCTCCAGCCCCTTCAGCGTCAGGTGTACGGCGACCACGCCCTGGTTACCCTCTCTCCCCCTCAGCCCATGGAGGAGATAGCGCAGGACGTCGGCCAGATCCTCCCGCCCCAACGGCTTCCCCACCCAGCGCGAGCCCTCCAGTTCGCGCCCGTCGTCCAGCTGCACGCCCAGGATCACGCGCCCCACGGAGAGGTGGTGGCGGCGGATCTCTTCCAGCGCCTCCGCACTCTCGGCCAGCAACCGCTGCACCAGGGGCTCCCGCCGGTTCTCGGGGAAATTGAGGGAGCAGTCCACCTCCAGCCGCCTGCGGCGGCGCCCCACCAGGGGGCGTCGATCCTCCCCCCGGGCCCAGCGATGGGCGCGCAGGCTCTGGGGGCCGAACTGCCCGGCCACGGCGGTGGGTGAGAGACGGGCAAAGGCGCCCATGGTGTCGATACCCAGCAGGCGCAGCCGGCGCAGTGCCTCCCTGGACAGGGGCAGGCCCTCGACGGGCAGGGGCGCCAGATAGTCCGCGTCTGCGCCCTCCACCACGTGCCAACGACCGTCCGCGCAGGAGGCGGCGGCCATGCGGGCGGCGAACTTGCCGCCCGCCACTCCCATGCGCGGCCTCAGCCCTCCCCTTCCGTACACGGCCTTTGACACGGTCCGGCACCAGGCTTCCTCGCTCTCGCGCTTTCCCAAGCCCCGCGCGTCCAGGTAGGCGTGTCCCGGGCCGTCGTCCTCCAGCAGGGGCGTATGGGGCAGCAGGGTCTCCACGACCTTCTCCCAAACCCTATGGTACGCCCCCTCATCGGCCCGGACCGTGTGGGCCCGGGGGCAGCGGGCCAGGGCCCCCTCCAGGGCCATCCCCTCCCTTACGTCGTGATTCGCTCCCCGCAGACAGGTGTCCAGCACCCGCGCGCCCTGGTAGACGATCACGGGGTGGGAGCCCGCCCCCTGCCGCCGCGATACCATCCGTCCTACAAAGTGGGGAATCCAGACACACGCGATGCGTTTCATCGTCACCTCCCGATATATGATGGTGAAAGGCCAGCGTGAGGGACGTCGATCGCCCGGGGGGACCGTGGGCGTTCTTGAGCACCGTCGCCCGGGAGCGGCACCCCCATATCCGGCCTCGACAGTGCAGCCACTCCTCGCGCTCCAGGAGCAGGCGCACGCCGACCACGCTGCATGACGTGGGCGCCTCGGAAAGGATCAACAGCGTGCATCCCGAGGAGCCCAGGGCGGCGTGCCATCGCCGCGCGAGCGAGTTCGTCCCCGTTGAGGGGGGCAGCCGGTCGAACACGATCACCTCCCCGTGGCCCCTCCGGGCCACGTCGTGGGTGATGCCCAGGGCCTGCTGAAGGCTGGCGGGACGTAGGACGGTCAGGGCCTCGAAATCCACACCCCCCTGACTGAGGAGCGGCAGATCCACCCCATGTTCCACGTCCACATACACGATCTGGTGCCCCTCCTCCTGGGCCGCATGCAGCGTCCTGCCCAACAGAACAGTGCGCCCCGCCGTGGCCCGGCTCACCAGTTCACACAGCCTCCCCATGGGCAGGCCCCCGATACGCAACAGGCGGTCGAGGCTCTCATATCCCGTGGATAGAGCGGGGGGGTACGTGGAGGCTTTGTGGATGGCCTCCGGCCCCCAGCGCTCCCTGATGTGGGTGATGGTGGATGCCAGTGCGGCTTTCGTTTCCATAGGTCCCCCTTTCCAGGCACAGTGGGGATATTATATATAGAACAAATGTTCTAGTCAAGAGGAATAAGATCCGGGAGGTGCCTAAAGGGGCTTCATGCCCATGGAGGAGCGCAGAAAGTTAACCATCAGCGCGAGAGGGTGCGTCATGCAGGATTTTCTCGTCCGCTTGCGCGAGGAGTGGGCCTGGGGTTCTTCATCGTGAATGCATCGGCCTCATCTGGAGGGGTGCCAGAGCGTCCGAATGAGGCGGTCTCGAAAACGGTTGTAGCCTTTGGCGCCACCGGGGGTTCGAATCCCTTCC
>JAWLEV010000120.1:0-5370 GCA_041685915.1 Anaerolineae bacterium
GATCGCGCTGGCCGTCACCAGTGGCACCACGAGCCCCATCAACGTCCATTTAAGGCTGCGTGTTTCCTTCCACGTGGCCCATACGGTGACCAGACAGGGCAGATAGAGCATAAAGAACACCACAAACGTGTACGACGAAAGTGGCGTCCATGCCCGAGGCAAATAGTTCAGGATCTGCTCTGATTCTATCAACGTAGCCTGCAGCCCATAGGTCATGGCAAGGGCAGGGACAACGATCTCCTTGGCCGGCAAAGTGAAAAGCAAAGCGGTAAGCATCTCGCCAGTCAGCCCAAAGGGGCGGCCGAGCGGTGCCAGCGCCCCCACCAGCCAGCCAACGGGCGTTTGCTCAAAGGCGGCGCCAGGGGGAAGGTTACCCAGAAGCCAGATGAGGAGAGAGGCAGGCCCCGCGAACTCTATCGCCCGCCACATGGTGTGTGCCACCCTGTCCACCAGCGCCCGCCATGCAATCTGTCCCCACTTTGGTTTGCGGTAAGGGGGCATCTCCAGCACAAAGCCTCCGGGCTCTCCACGAAAGATAGTCCTGTTCAGAACCAGGGTGGCCAGGGAAGCTGCCCCCAGACTGAGAAAGACCAGGGAGAGCATCACCGGCAATGCGCGATCGCCAAAGAGGGCGATCACCAAGGCGATGCCCGCCCCGTAGCCCCCACTGCAGATGATCAAAGGGCTGGTCAGGATGGCTGTCAGTTGGACCTTCCTATTCTCGATGATCCGCGACGCCATCACGCCGGTCACGTTGCAGCCGAAGGACATGCCCCAGGTGAGCGTCTGCTTGCCCTGGGATCCCAAGGCCCGCATGGGCCGGTCCAGATTGAAAGCCACGCGGGGCAAAAGGCCCAGGTCTTCCAGCAGAGCGAAGGCCGTGAACAGGATGATCATGGGGGGCAACATGACGGTGATCACGGTCCCCACGCCCACCAAAAAGCCGTCCACGAGGGCGCCGCTCACCCACCAGGGGGCTTGTACGCTTGCCAGCCACGTCCTGGCGCCTTGGATCAGCCAGGAAAAAAGAGAGTCCAGCCATCCGCCTGCGATCTCGCCCCCTTTGATGGTGACCCAAAAAGTAGCGACGAATATCGCCAGCGTGATGGGCCATGACCAGATCCTATGGGTGACGATACGGTCGATCCGCTCCGTCAGGCTATCCTCCTCCGGCCGCCCACGATGGACGACGTCATGCACCACGTCGTGGGCGAACTCGTAGCGGCGGCGGACGATCTCCACCTTGGCGTCGGGCCGGATCCCCTCGCGCAGGCGCACGGCTTGCCTCAGGAGAGTCTGCAGGGCGTCAGGTGAAGCCTCTGGAGCGTTCAGTTCTAGATCTGCCAAATCCCCCTGTTCAAAGGCCTCGACGATCTCTGGGTCATCCTCCAGGAGCTTGAGCGCCACCCAGCGGCTCTGTTCCTCAATGCCCAGATCGTTCAGGTCGTCCTGCAAGGTCTCAACGTATCCCTCGACGGTCACCCCATAATCCAACGAGACCGGCCGGGGATCCACACGCCCATTGGCGACCTCCATCACTGACTCTACCAGCGCCTGGAGTCCCTCTCCTTCCGTAGCCACCGTCGGCACCACGGGTACCCCAAGGGCCTCCTCCAGGGCGGGCACATCTATCTCCTGTCCCTGTCGCTTGACCTCATCCATGAGATTGAGAGCGATCACGACCCTGTCCGTCAGTTCCAGGATCTGCAATGCCAGATTAAGGTTTCGCTCCAACGCGGTGGCATCCACGACGGCCAGCACCACATCTGGCGCGCCGGAGATGATATAATCCCTGGCAACGATCTCCTCTGGGGACTGAGCGGCCAGGCTATATGTGCCGGGCAGATCCACGAGACGAACCTCCTGTCCGTCATGGTAGAAGACGCCCTCGGCCCTCTCCACCGTCTTACCTGGCCAGTTGCCGACGTGCTGGCGGCTTCCGGTGAGAGCGTTAAAGATGACACTTTTACCCACATTGGGATTGCCGGCAACACCTACGGTAATGGTCTCGTTATCCATTTTCCACCTCCTCCACAATGACGCTGTTGGCGTCCGTGCGGCGCATGGCGATGCCCGTGCCCTTGATGCGATACTCGATGGGATCCCCCAGGGACGCTCTACGCAGCACGCTTACCTCGGCGCCGGGGACAAAGCCCATATCCAGCATGCGTCGCTGGTGCGTCCCTTCCCCTTTGATCTCCACGACCCGCGCGCGAGCGCCGACGGGCAACCTGCCCAGTTCCAGAGGCAGGGCCGGCTCGGCTACTGCGTAGACGTGGCGGGCGGCGGCGGGAGCCAGCGGAACGGTGTCACCATCGACCTGCAACCGCAGGAGATTGGGCTCCCGATCCACGACCTCGACATCCACCCCGGGCTTGAGCCCAAGGGCCACCAGCTGAGCGAGGAGCGGGGTCGGTTCGTCGTCCAGACAGACGATGCGCAGCCGGTCTCCTGGTTCTCCCCTATCGGACAGGGTCTCTCCCGGCGACGAGGGCACCTGACAGCTGGGACCTGGGATGGCATGCCCATGCGGGTCCCAGGCCGGATGCCCCAACTCGGCGTCCAACCTCTCAAGTTCCTCAGGCGTTGTGGTATGCTCGCGGCGGTGCGCCTCGGTATGGACCGCTTCCAGGGGCATCCCCTCTTGATCGACCAGATAACGCTCCCAAAGGCGATGGGCGCGGATCAGCTCCTGCGCACGCGCCTTGCCCTCCCCGGTCAAATGCATGTTCCCTTGCGCGTCCTCTTCGACCCAGCCAAAAGCAACCAGGGCCTCCATCCCCTGCTGGGCGAGGACCTCGGAGAGTCCCAGGGCGCGCGCTAAATCGTTAATATTAAGGTGCCCTTCCTTCTCTTGCTGAACGTAGGCCGCTTTAAGCACGTCCTCTGCTTCTATCCTTTCGTGTGCTGATCCAGATATGGGCAACTGCACAGGCGACCGCCCCTGCCGCTGCCGCAGCAACGTCCATAGCCAGAGGAGCGCCAGCAGAAGCGAGAGGACGGGCCAGAACCAGTGGAAAAAGCTGGACATCTTATCCCCCTCTCAGAACTCGTTCACTGCCGTATGGACCACTTTCCATTCGTCGGACTGACGAACAAGTGCCTTCTTCCTATGCTCCACTCATCCCTACCCCAGCCACCCGCGTGTCACAGTTCGGGCAGCGGCCATCCGGCTGAATGCGGTTTTCAAGAATGCCATAGCCAGCGCGCCGGATGAGCGTTTCGCCACACCCGTGACACACTGTGCTGGCCTCATCCGACACGTTGCCCACGTAAACGTAACGCAACCCCGCCTCCAGGCCGATCTCCCGCGCGCGGCGCAGGGTCTCTACGGGCGTCGACGGCACGTCGGTCATCTCGTAAGCGGGAAAGAACCGACTGATATGCCAGGGCGTCTCCACGCCCAGCTCGTTAGCCACGAAACCCGCCGCGTCTTTCAGTTCCCCCTCATCGTCGTTAACACCCGGGATGACAAGCGTGGTCACCTCCAGCCAGATGCCCAGCCGTTTCATCGTTCGCATCGTGTCCAACACCGGCTGCAGTCGCGCTCCCACGTATCTGCGATAGGTCTCATCGCGGAAGGCCTTCAGATCCACATTCGCCGCGTCCAGATAAGGCTGAAAGGTTTCCAACATCTCCCCAGCGCCAGCCGTCATGTAACCGTTGGTGATGTAAAGGTTGGCCAGACCGGCTTTGTGGGCCAGGCGAGCCGTGTCATAGGCGTACTCGAAAAAGATCGTGGGCTCGGTATAGGTGTAGGCGATGCTGCGACAATGGGCCTGTTCGGCCGCGGCGACTATTTGCCGGGGGCTCGCCTCGTCCCCCATGATGAGATGGCGCTCGCGGACCACCTGGGAGATGTCCCAGTTCTGACACCAGCGGCAGCGAAAGTTGCAACCCACGGTGGCCATCGAATAGGCGGTGGTACCAGGGTAGAAATGGAAGAGGGGCTTTTTCTCCACAGGGTCCACGTGCTGGGTGATGGTCCGTCCATAGACCAGGGTATAGAGGGTGCCCTCTCGATTCTCGCGCACCTGACAGATACCCTTTTTGCCCTCGGCGATGAGGCAGCGATGTGCGCACAGCTTGCAGCGCACTCGCTGCTCGGGCAGCTTCTCATAAAGCATGGCTTCTTTGACGTTGACCTCTTCCATCATGCTCCCTTCTTTCAATCCTGGTTACGCCATCCGAGTTTTCTCAGGTAGAACCGGTGCGCCCCATAGCCCGTCTCCACGAGTTGTCCCCGCGCTATCAGCCGACGGACCACGGGCCAGTTGGCATTCGCCCGGGCCAGGAACTCTTCGACGGCGTCCTCCCGCATGGGGTGCACGGCGGTGATGCTCAGTAGATCCTCCTCCACATCCCCCGTAAAGGCAAAGGCGTTGCCCTCGTAGCCGATCAGGTACTCCACCCGATCCACGCCCTCGCTCAATATTTGATAGGCGCGGTTGATGCCCTTCTCATCGGGTGCCTGGGCCCACTCCTCGGCCGGCGGCCGGGTGGGGATGGACAGATAGGCCCGATGGGGCTGCAGGCGGGCCAAAAAGTGGGCCACGTCCCGGAGGTCATCTTCCCCATCGTTGGTATCCCTGATCAGCATCGTCTCCGTCATCAGTTCGCCCTGATAATTCCTGGCAAATTCCAGCATGCCCTCCTGAATGGCCGCCAATTCCAGCCGCCCCTGGGGTCGATCCACCCGACGCCATACCTCCTCCGACGCCGCATCGACCTTTAGGGAAACCCAATCGGCCCTGGCCAGCGCCTCCCTCACGTCCTCGCGCCAGACGAGGGATCCGTTGCTGATCACGGCAATCTTGATCCCCAAAGATCGTAGCAGGTCGATCTCCTGGCCGAGGTTGATATCCAGCGTGGGCTCCCCATCCGGTACAAAGGTGAGATAGTCGATGGTCTCTCCTCCCTCCCTTGCCTTTCGGACTTTTGTTTGGACACTCTGCAAGACCTCTTCTGGCGCATAGAACTCGTCTCGATCGATCTGCACCCTGATGGTTCTTCCCAACTGGCAATAGACACACGAATAGGTGCAAATCTTGGGCGGGATGTTGTTGATTCCCACACTCTTGCCCAGGCGCCTGGATGGAACCGGGCCAAAGGCTATCATATCGTCACGCCTCCTGTGGATGGCTCAGCGAGATTACTTTCATTGGATTGTTTATTTTGTTCTCACATCGTATGGAAAGGATTGTAAAAGCCAACCTCGAACAAATCATTATCATACTAATATCTGCATTCGTCAAATAGAGGCACGATGCATCTATAAGAGGAGTATCTCTTGAGATAGACGAAGGAGTAGTATCTCTCCAAACAGGGGCGGTGTGTCGCCATCACGCGGGCTCGGAACGGCTTTCCGAC
>JAWLEV010000121.1:0-5340 GCA_041685915.1 Anaerolineae bacterium
AGCGAACCCTGCGTGCACCCTGCGTCCCCTTGCCCTCGCGCGGTGAGCCCCCTATACTTGAGGACGAGACGAGATCATGGGCAACGTGGAGGAAAGAGTCTATGGCACAGACGAGGGACTATTTGGCGTTCGATCTGGGGGCCGAGAGCGGCCGCGCCGTCGTGGGGCAGTACGACGGAGAGCAGTTGAGCCTCTCCGTCATCCATCGCTTCTCCAACGGCCCTACCAAAATCTTTGAGAACCTGTATTGGGACGTCCTCTACCTGTTCAGGGAGATGAAAGAGGGCCTGGGTCGCTATCGGGAGGAACTTGACGGCCATCTGGCGAGCGTGGGGCTCGATACCTGGGGCGTGGATTTTTGCCTCCTGGACCATCGGGACGAACTGCTGTCCAATCCCCATCACTATCGGGACCCGCGTACAGAGGGCATGCTAAAGAGGGCCTTTGAGACCGTGCCCCGTGAGGAGATATTCGCGCACACGGGCATCCAGTTCATGGAGATCAACAGCCTGTACCAGTTGCTGGCCATGAAGCGGGTCGAGAGTCCCGCCCTGGAAGAGGCCCAGACGCTACTCATGATGCCCGACCTCTTTAACTACTGGCTCACCGGCGTCAAGGTCTGCGAGTTCACCGACGCCACCACGACCCAGTTCTACGATCCCCGCCGCGGGGATTGGGCCTATACGCTGCTGGAAGCCTTTGACCTGCCCACCGAGATGCTGCCGGAGGTGGTCGATCCGGGCACCGTGTTGGGCCCCCTCGACGCGAGCATCGCCGAGGAGGTGGGTCTGGAGGGGGTATCCGTCATCGCGCCGGCCTGTCACGACACCGGCTCGGCCGTGGCCGCCGTGCCGACAGAGGACGAGGATTACGCCTATATCAGTTCCGGCACCTGGTCGCTGATGGGCGTGGAGACCCCCGAACCCGTCATCAACGAGGAGAGCCTGCGTTTCAACTTTACTAACGAGGGCGGCGTCTGCGGCACCTTTCGCCTACTCAAGAATATCATGGGGCTCTGGCTGGTGCAGGAATGCCGCCGCACGTGGGCGGCAGAGGGGAAGGAGTTCTCCTATGACGAGCTCACCGAGATGGCCGCCGAAGCGCCCGCCTTTGGCCCCCTGGTGGAGCCCGACAGCCACGACTTTTTGCGACCGGGGGACATGCCCGAGAGGATCCGTGCCTTTTGCACCCGCACGGGGCAGGATGCCCCTCAGAGCAAGGGGGAGATCGTACGCTGCGCCCTGGAGAGCCTGGCTCTCAAATATCGCTGGTGTCTGGCGCGGCTGGAGCGCCTGTTGGACAAGCGGCTGAAGACCATACATATCGTGGGTGGGGGCTCGCAGAACCACCTCCTCTGCCAGCTCACCGCCGACGCCACCCAGCGCCCGGTGGTGGGCGGCCCCATCGAGGCCACGGCCATCGGCAATGTGCTGATGCAGGCCCTGGCTCAGGGGCACATCGGCTCCCTGTCCCAGGGACGGGCGATGGTGCGGCGCTCTTTTCCCCTTATAGAGTACGAACCCCGCAAAGAGACGCGGTGGGATGAAGCCTATGACCGCTTTTTGCGCATCAGGGAGCAGGCGGAGAACGTGTAACACTTCACATCGACAGCGAGATGTCAGAGCGAGATCGATAGGATGACAAAAGGAGCGCTCTTCTACCACGGTACGATATACGGTCACGCGGGTGTTCACAAAGAAGGCTGGCTCCTCGTCGAGAGAGGGCACATCGCGGACCTGGGGTGGGATGCGCCCCCTCCCGACGTGGAGGCCCGGCACATAGATCTGCAGGGACAATCCCTGGTGCCAGGGTTCATCGACCTGCATGCCCATGGCGCTGTGGACTGTGACACCATGGACGCCACGCCCGAGGCCCTGCGTCGCATGGCAGGCTTTTACGCGCGCCACGGCGTGACCGCCTTTCTGGCCACCACGGTGAGCGCTCCTCATCAGGACACCCTGGCGGCCCTGGACAACGTCGCCCGCGTGGCCCGTAAAGGCACCGACGGTGCCGTGCTCCTGGGCGCCCACCTGGAGGGTCCCTACCTGAATGCGGACAGATGTGGCGCCCAGAACCGCGCCCACGTGCGTCCTCCAGACTCGGGGGAATTCGCCGCTTTCCTGGCCACCGGCATCGTCCGCCTCGTCACCCTGGCGCCTGAACTCCCCGGCAGTCAGGCCCTCATCGCCCTCGCTACTGAGGGCGATGTCACCGTAGCCCTAGGCCACACGAGGGCTGACTATGAGACGGTATGTCGCGCCGTCGACCTGGGCGCGACCCAGGTCTCACACCTCTTTAACGGCATGGATCCTCTCCATCATCGCAAGCCTGGGGCCGTGTGCGCCGCGCTCAACCTGGACGCCCTACGCTGTCAGGTGATCGCAGATGGCGTGCATGTCCATCCCCCGGTCCTGGCCCTGGCCCTGCGCACCAAAGGCGCCGAACGCCTCATCCTCATCACCGATGCCATGCGCGGCGCAGGCATGCCCGACGGGGAGTACGAAATGGGCGGCAGAAAGGTCACCGTCCGTGAGGGCGTGGCCCGCACAGGAGATGGCAGTCTTGCGGGCAGCACGCTGACCATGGAGCGGGGTCTGCAGAATATGATGGCCGCCGGCGATCTCGACCTTTCCCAGGCGCTGCCCATGGTCACCCCAACCCCCGCCCAGGCCCTAAAATTGGAGCAAAAGGGAGCCATCGCCGTGGGCATGGACGCCGACCTCGTCGTCCTCGATGAGGCCATGAACGTGACCCTGACCATGGTAGAGGGGGAGATCGTCCACCAGCTGTAGTGGGGCACCCTCCCTATCCCTGGCGATCGGGTATCTCTTTCTTCACGCGGGGGGTCAACCAGGTCAGCAGGCCGATCATATCGTCTAGAAGACCAAACACCGGAATGCCCCCCTTTTCTGAGCGACGAGCCATCCTGGACGCTACTCCCCCGAACGAATCGCCAACAGTATCCGCGTGCCTCCCCTTTTCGCAGGACACTTGCCCATCAGAGGGGATATCGTTAAAATGCTCCAGATTAGTCTCGTCGCTTGAAAAAGGTTTGGAGATGTCTTTTCACTCCACTGCTCGCGCTCTCACTTGCGCCCCGATGAGACCCATTTGGGCTCATTTTGTCCTACGCGTGCTGAGGATACCCTCGGCAGTTCCGGCCGACAACCGACACGCAGCGATACCTGGCACGGGCTCGATTGCTTGGTCGGCTCGAACGGGAACGATCTGGAAATGGTCCCCTCTTTGACCAACGGAGAATCCCGATGAAAACGCCTATCGCCACGGCGATGACGCTAACCCTCATCTTGAGCGTACTTGTGCCTATTGCCCGCACCGTATCGCCACGCATCACTTTTGCTTACGTGGCATCACCGCGCAAACGATCTGGGATCAGTAATGCTCTACCACAGGACCTAGATTCCCAGCAAAAGGACCCGGCTGGCATACCGAACACAGACCAAGACATCCACTTTGATAACCTGAGACGCCCTTCGCCAAACGGCAAATATGTCGCTTACGTGACCGCGGAAGACTATGGCATGAATGACTCGTCGATTTGGATCTCTCCACGTGATTCTTCTCACGGAATTCGCGTCGCGAGGGGAAATCAAGATTACTGGGTGACGAATCCCGTCTGGTCGCCGCAAGGGCAATCCATAGCGTATCTAAAAGTCGTCCTATCGGACAGGAGAGAAGGAGAAGTCAACTATCGTTTTGAAATATGGTCGGTAGACATTGACGGCAGCAATAGAAAACTGCTCGTCAAAGATTCAAGATTGCATCCCATCCTGGGACTCGGTGGCGAGGCAGATATTGAATGGACTGATGAAAATAGTATCAAATTCGACGATGCGAGAAACGCTCACATAACTCGATATGCTTACGATGTGGAGAGCGGAACCATCCATTGGGCTGGAAAGAGCTACCTCAGGCCTTTAGATTCGGCTCTGTCACAGCCCGCAAACGTTCCCTTTTTCCGACAGTGCGACCTTGATTGGGGAGAGGGCACATTGGGTACTTGTAGTGGATTGACTATTTGTTCTCACGGCTGCTACGTAACTTCGACCGCTATGGTGTTCAAATACTTCAGTGTGAACACAGATCCGGGACAGTTAAACTACTGGCTCAGAGATAATGGCGGTTATGTAGACGGTTGTCTTCTCTCCGGGTGGGCAGCTGCAGGGTACAGTCCAAAGATTCACTCCTTTGTCCGGGTTGACGGAGAAAATTGGACTCGGCTCAATAGTGAATTGAATGCCGGTTATCCCGTTATTGTGCGGGTCAGTAACCTTTACGGTTACCACTTTGTCGTCGTAACACATAGAGAAGGGAACACCTACTATCTAAATGATCCCTTGGCAAGCGTTGCAGATGCGCGCACCCTCGCCTATTACGGAAATAGTTTCTCGGGATTACGAATATTCTATGGGAAATTGCCCGATGGAGATGATTTCTCCGATCCTCCCGTTCTGATCGCTCCCAGCGACGGTAGCATCTTTGTCGAAGGTGAAAGCGTCATGCTCTCCTGGACCGATACCGGCGACGATTACTATGGCGAGGTTTGGGGCGGGCCCGGCGAGACCACAATTTTTGGCTGGCAAAGTGCCACCTCCAAAAACATCGGTCCCCAACGGGCCGGCTATACCTACTCCTGGCACGTAAAGGCACGCAAGGCGGCGGGCGAGAGCGATTGGAGCAGCACGTGGACTTTTACGGTGCCGATGCCCGCCGGAAATAACATCTGGCTGCCTTTGATCACAAGGTAGACGAATAGTTCACAGGCGTCCCGCGCCTGGATGCGTGGGGTATATAGGTTTTTGCTCCCTCGTCCCAAACGTACTATAATGGGGATGTTAAAAGGTTGTGATGGAGACGAGTAGGTCGGCGGAGGCGGCCAGAGAGCCCGGGCCAGGTGGAAGCCGGGCACGTGCTCGCCGAGCGAAAATCCCTCCTGAACTGGCAACTGAACGGGAGTCATCCCCAGTAGGATTGCCCGTATTTGTCCCCCGTTAGCGGGACGCACCTATCGAGAGCGCGACGACGACTCTCTGTAGGCGTGAGAGGGCGGATTCCGCCCCGTATCGTGTGAATCATGGGCGGGGAAGACGCCAAATAGGGTGGTACCACGAGAGTGCAAGTATATCTCTCGTCCCTTGCCGGGGACGAGAGTTTTTTGTTTGATGAAACAGTGAGGGCGAACGCGCACTCGCCACGGACACGGTTTGCCCCAGCGACAATGTAGGAGGAGATGGATGACTTTCAAGGACGTACCCACAGATGTGGATTTTGTAGCCCAGGAAAAGGAACTCTTGCGTTTCTGGGAGGATAGCAACGCCT
>JAWLEV010000122.1:0-5222 GCA_041685915.1 Anaerolineae bacterium
TACATAAAGCCTCGCAAGCGGGCGCGTTCTGCGCAGATTGACCTATGGAGAACGCGTACACCAGAGCGTGTTCTAACAGAACAAAACCCGTACTTGACAAAGATTGCCTCTTAGTTTATAATCAATTTTAAGTAATTATAATTATTATTTAATATAATATATAAAAATGAAATCAGTTGAGAGAACAATCGAACGCTTCCATAAGAAGGGTCTCAGGGTCACGCCCCAACGGCGTGTCATATTCAAACTGTTGGTCGAAGACAAGACCCATCCGACCGCAAATGAGATCTATCAGCGGGTGTTGAATGAACTGCCGGACGTATCGCGCACCACGGTCTACAACACGCTGCATGAACTCGTGGTGCTGGGTGAGTTGGCCTCCGTGGTGGGGTTGGGCGACAACGGAACCCGCTATGACACGGATACCGACGAGCACCACCATCTCTTTTGCCTGCACTGTCACAAATTGAGAGACATCAACCAGGACTTTGAGGGACTTGAGCTGGCGGCAAAGGAAAAAGCGGGCTATCGCATCGTGAGAAAACGGGTGACGTTTTACGGCTACTGTCCAGAGTGTCAGGGTGAGTGACGGGGCCAGCATGACCATGACAACATGCAGATTCACGTGAGCCTGCCCTGCAGCCAGCGGCGGTGGGTTGCATACCATATAAGGACGCTCTACGAGAAAGGAGGAAGGCGGCCATCAGAGCAGAGCTGTTTGTTGGTCTTTGGAGGACCGTTGAGACGACCGTTATTTGAGAGGGAAAAGGAGCAAGTATCATGGCTAGAGTAGCAAGAGAGATGGTAGAAAAAGCTGGTGTGGACGTGGACGAACTGTTGGAACTGCTCATCACCAACGCGGCTGCTGAGCTGACCACCTTCTACTACTATACGATCCTCAGAGCCAATCTCATCGGCTTGGAGGGCGAGGGGATCAAGGAGATCGCCGAGGCGGCGCGCATCGAGGACCGTAACCACTTTGAGGCCCTGGTGCCCCGCATCTATGAGCTTGGGGGCAAGTTGCCGGATGACATGAAGGTGTTCCACGACATGTCGGCCTGTCCGCCCGCCAGACTGCCCGAGGATCCCACCGACGTTGAGGCTATCTTGACCGTGCTCGTGGAAGCCGAGCGGTGCGCCGTGCGCGGATACAGCAACATATGCAACGTCACTGCGGGCAAGGATCATCGTACCTATGATCTGGCCCAGGCGATCTTGCACGAGGAGATCCAGCACGAGGCGTGGTTCTCCGAGTTCCTGGGCGAAGGGCCTTCCGGTCACTTTATGCGTAGCGGGGAGACATCTCCGTTTGTGCGCAAGTTCATGGAATAGTTTCGACCTGATAGGGGAGGCCCATTTCCTTTGGGCCTCTCCGTTTCCTCATTATCCTGCACTTTATTCATCGGCAAAGCTCTCCGGGGCAGAGATGGTCGCGATGGTATGTATGACAGCATCGCGAGCTACCACGCACGCAATTCCCACGACGTCAGTCCCAGACGAACATGACCTTGCCGGCTGTGCCGCTGTTGGCCACGCGAAAGGCCTCTGTCGCTTCGGTGATCTTGAAGCGGTGGGTGGTCATGCGGCGGAATTTGGCCGGGAGGTCGTGGGCCAGCATGAAATCGACCAGGTCCCAATAGTAGGAGATGGGCATGACAAAGGAGCCCATGAGGGTGAGCTGGCGGTTGATGATGGAGGTGAGGTTCACGCTCGGCTCGCTGGAGCCAAAGCCCACAAAGGCGGCCCGACCGTCGATGGCCAGGCAATCGAGGACGCTCTGGTGTGCCGCCCGGCTTCCCGAGGTCTCCAGGGCCGCCTCGGCGCCCTTCCCATCCGTGAGTTCGCGTATCGTCTCTGCGGTATTCGCGTCACCCGCATCGACCACGGCGTCGGCTCCCAGGGCCGTCGAGAGAGCGAGGCGCTCTTGTGCCAGATCCACGCCGATGACCCGTGCACCCAGAGCCTTGGCCATGACTGTCCCCGTGAGGCCCACAGGTCCCTGGCCGAACACGGCGACCGTATCCTCCCCATTGGGTCGCAGCTTGCGCATGGCGGAGAAGCCCGTCCCCGCGATGCAGGCGATAAAGGCCCCGTCCTCATAGGTGAGGGCATCGGGTAGAAGCAGGCAGTTTCGCTCGTCCACGGCCATATAGTCTGCATCGGATCCCGGGGAGTTGGGGTGGCCCAGGGGCCTTCGTTCGGCACAGTACTGAAGATACCCAGCCCTGCAGTGTTCGCAGTGGCCGCAGGATAGGTAGTGGTAGACCGTCACGCGGTCCCCGACCTGCACGCGCTCGCAGCCCTCTCCCACCTCCACTACCAGACCCGAAGGTTCGTGTCCGGCGATCCAGAGCCCCTTGCCCTCGAAGAATGACTTGGGCCGGCGATAGCGGTGGAGGTCACTTCCGCATATGGCGGCCCGCTTCATCTCGATCAGCACCTCGCCGCGCCCGGGCTCTGGCACGGGTACCTCCCTGATACCCATCTGACAATCGCCCAGATATACAGCTGCTCTCATCATCTTTTGGCTCATGGTATCCGTCCTCCTCTCTCGCGATCTTTTATTGCGTATCAGCATACGCGAGAATGGGAGCGGGCGCAACCGTCGGTGCGTTGAGGCTGGGCGCCCCCCTGAGATGTGAGGAGAAAAAGGAGGTTAGGTCAGGTCTGTAGATGTGCCCTCACAACGGCAATTACGATATCTATCTCGTGAGCCACGTCGCCGTGCATGGGAGAAGCTTCAAAGACCCAAATCCCGTCTTCTGCGCGTTGATGAAAGTGATGGGGATTGCTCTCGAGTTGCTCGATCTCGGCCACGCCCTCGTGGGGATAGTCGTCCCAGCCAAAGAGCCGCTTGTCACCAGGATAAGGAAGCCCCAGATCGATGAACGCATAGGAATAGCTTCTGGTCGTCGGATCGTAGTGAATGTCAAGGAACCGTCTCTCATCGACCGTTGCACGGACCTTTGCGCCAATCAGATCTACCGTGTTGAATAGCTGGCCTGCTCGCAGCCGCTGAAGGACGTTTCCGTACCATATCATCAGAGCATCTCGAGGATGTGACGGAGTTGAGATAGCTCTTTATTGATGGCTCGCCACTCCAAGAGGTCCGTGTAGCGGGTATGATCGTCAGCGGAGACTCCCTCGCTCTGGATTCTCTGCTCCAGCTCCTCCAGCGAGCCGTACCTCTCTTCAAGTCGTGCGCTCGCCTTCTTGAGGTTTATCATCCGTTCGGCCACGCTGGCGACGACACCTTTGTAGATTACGTCCTCTTCGCTGGCAGCGAGTATCGCGGTCGCCTGATCCAGTAAGTCTTGCGCACGGGATGACACAGCCATCGTAACCTCCTTTCACGCGCTATTCTATGTTTGTGTTCCGACAACGTCAAGTCAAGTGATGATTTCGATGAGACGGACATTTGAGGCCCTGGGCGGTCTGGCGTGGAAAGAGGGCCTCCTATCGGCTGACGAGGCAAGGCGATAGGGGGTCGTGTGCGCGATAGTTTTGCCGCGCGCGTCTAAAGCTGCGGGTGGCGTAGCAATACTGACAGCCAAAGGGGCATGTCCCGTACATGCCGATATCCTTGCTGACCACGCAGCCGCAAGCCTCGCGTTGATAGGGGTCCTTTTCGTCCGTGACCTCGATATCAAAGACGTCGTGGATGTAGGCGTCGTCTATACATTTGCCGGGCCTGACACCGTACCGCTCCAGATCCAGGGGTTCCGCGCAACTGGTGATCTCCATATCGTTCGCCGTTGCGATCTCCACCAGTCCTGTCATCAATACGTCGAAATCGTCGGACGGAACCTCTGTATGCTCCACTACCTTGAGGCCCTCTTCCTTCAGCGCCTCAAGGCGGGGGGCGATGCTGCGGTAGATGTCCAGGATGCTGATCACCGAGCGGGAGGTGTAGCCCTTGAGGGCGGAGGCGATCTTTTCATACGTTTGTAGGTGCAAGTCCACGGGCGTTTTATTGCTGAAAATGATGGGATCGTACCGCCAGATGAGGCGGTCGGGCCCGATGGTGTCTGCCAGCCTGCGGAAAGCCGCTACAGACGTACCCGAGGCCGGCGCTCTCCTGTCCAGAACGCGTGGGTTGTCGAGCACGGTGTAATGAAAGCAGTATCTCAGGCCCCGCTGATCCAGTTCCTCCAGGTGCACGAACAGGGGCGCCGGATGCCGCGTCCAAAAGACGATGACGTCCACGTCCTCGGGATCAAGGGAGACGCGGGAGACCTGCTTGCGGTTGTAGGGATTGGGGACGGTGCAGTATCCCGCCCGCACACGATGCATAAACCACTCCGCATAAAAGGCGGGGATATCCGTCCGTCTGCTGGCACTGATGATCATGATCGGTCCTATGCTGCACTCGTCCTCTCCCATGCGTGGAAGAGGACGAGTGCGTTCTAGGGGAAGGGATACTTGCGCTGTGCCTCTTCCAGATCCAGCGTGACCCCCAGGCCCGGCCCGTCGGGCACGACAACGCAGCCGTCGTCATCGATCTCGATGGGCTCCTCGATCAGGTCCGTAAAGAGGCCGGAGGCTCCCTGTCGGAACTCGAAGACGGGACAGTTTGGCAGGGCCGCCGCCAGATGCAGGCTGGCCGTGAACAGGATGGCCGAGCCCCACACGTGGGGGATGCACTGCAGGTTGTTGGCTTGAGTCAGCATGCCCACCCGGCGGGCCGCCGTAAAGCCGCCCACCACCGCCAGATCTGGCTGCAGGATGTCGGCGGCCTCTTTGGCGATGATATCGCGGAAGTCAAAGATGGTGAACTCGTTCTCGCCAGTGGCGATGGGGATCGTCGTCGCGGACCGCACCCGGGCCATGCCATCCCAGTTGTCGCTGGCCGTGGGCTCCTCGAACCAAGCGATGTCATAGGGTTCAGCCTCGCGGGCCAGCCGGGTGGCCATGGTCTCATTCAGCGATCCGTGGGCGTCCATCATCAGATCCACGTCGGGACCGATGGCCTGGCGCACGACCCGAATGCGCTCTATCGATCCCTCCACCTGCTCGGGGGCGTCCATGCCCCCCACGCGCATCTTTATGGCCTTAAAGCCCTTTTCCATATAGCCCAGGGCCTCCTCGCCCGCATGTTCCGGTGGTGCATGGCCGCCGCTGGCATAGGCGGGAATCCTGGTGCGGTAGCCTCCGCCCAGCAGCTTGTAGATGGGCACGCCCAGTGATTGGGCAAAGACGTCCCACAGGGCCATGTCGATGCC
>JAWLEV010000123.1:0-5153 GCA_041685915.1 Anaerolineae bacterium
GCTTCATAAAAGTGCGCGCAGGGCATCCTCTATCAATGCTTCCTGATCGCTATAGATCCCCCGCTCGATCAGTACATCCAGTTCATCCAAAAGTGTCATCGGACATGGCGTCCTTTGCATTCGTCAAGACTAGGCAGCAGGTTTGTAAGGCAACTTTAAGAGTTGGACTATCGCTTCAATCTGTTCAAACTCGGGGTCTTTATGGACCAGTCCGTTTCTATCGTGCAGTTTCGCCCAGCGAAACTGCCAAGGGAAATCGCTTGCCGATTTCCCCAACTTCCATAAGGCTCATAAACGAAACGAGCACGGTTGCCTCACCCGCCCTGGCCCTTTCGAGAATATCCTGTACGGTGTCCGCCCCGGCCTCATCTCCAATCAGAGTCAACCAGGCCGAAGAATCAAGCACATAACTGGGCACGTCTTCGCTCATCCCGTTCTTTGTCCTCTCGTCTCGATGCCAGTAATTTCTCCACCAAATCTTCGCCCTTGCCCCGGCCACGTAATGCCCGTATCGGATCCTCCCCGGGGCTCACATCCTTCTCGGATTCCCCAACAAAGGTAACGACGACCTCTGTCCCATCTCTGGGAACAACCCCCGGATCAGCAAAGATCAATCTCCCATCTTTATGCGTGGCGCGCGCTGCCTGTAGTCTCATCATTTCACCTCTTTCTCCTCGTCCCTATCGACAGCCCCTGACGACGCCGGCCCCAATCTCATCACAGTTCCTTATTATACGTGATGTCCAATCATATGGGAAAGCGCCTCTCCCAACCACGGATTTGCGACCACGCATTACACGGATCCCACGGATTCTTGTCTGGGTAACTCACAGTCCCCTCGTCTCCGAAGGACGCGTTCGCATGGGGGCGAAGCAGACCCTTCGCCCCTACGGGCCCGCGCACACGTAGGGCGGAAAGCGGGCAAAACTGCCTCAGTCACAGACGCCCATCGCCGAGTCTACACAGCAGCCCGCCGCTCGAGCCTTTTGTAGGTCTCCGATGCGCCCTCAAGCAGCGTGTCGGATAGTTCGCCCTTCTCCACCGCATGGGTGCGCGGGGGATGCAGTTGGTCGGCCTGCGAGGCCAACTCATTTTCGGGTACGCCCAGCAGTTCTTCCAGCCGACGCAGGACCGACGCTGGCTCGTCAACCAGTCGACGATAGGAGATAAGGACCGACGACTCCCCGGCATGCTCGAGGATGAAGCGATAGGCGGCCAACCAGTACTGAACCCAAAAGGCGAGTTCCCCCGGCTCGGCGGCGTCCTCCAGCCACCCGCCAAAGTTCACCGGGCGCAAACTCTTTCCGAACTCGTGGTGGCCGATGGCCTCCATATATTCCCTGACAAAGTCATCCCCCTCTTGGATCTCCAGAAGCCTGCGGTGCTGATTAAGCATGGACGCCGCCTGCTGCAGCGGATCCCGAAAGGGGATGAGGAAGGTCCCTCGCCGTAGTGGCTCCGGCGGGGCTGCCAGGCGGGCGATATTGAGGTTGTTCTTGGAGAGGTAACGCCCCCGGCTGGCGACCTGCTCTCGTCGTATCGCGATCACCTTGCGCATGTGGGACTCGAAAAAGTTGTCGAACTCTTGATTATGTTCTCCGGGGGTCCAGGGCCGAATATGGTCCTCGCCATAGTGGTCGGGCCAAAAGTGCTTCCAGATCATCTCCTCGAACGCCTCCGGGCTCTTTCCCGATACCCGAATGCCATCGCCGTGCATACGCTCCTGGGCGTCGATGTCGGTGGAAAAGCGGCGCGCATATTGGCTCCAGAAGAGGGGACACAGCACCAAGGGCATGTCCTGATAGGTGTGGCTGGCAAAGGCGCCCGTCTGCCAGAGCAGTCTCAGCAGGATGGTCGTCCCCGACCGGGGGAGAGCAGAGATGAAGACGGGGTCATCGACCGTGATATCTTTCAGCGCGTCGCCATAGACCATCTCCTCCAGATCGGCCAGCGCCCGCTGGGCCCTGCCGGCCCGAAAGGCGACGCGATAGAGGATGCGGTCCAACCTCCCGTAGCGTTCGCGAAAGTTCATCTGCGCCGGAACCGCCTGACAATCAGGTAGGTCGGTATGCCAACTGCTGTCGCGCCAATCAGGAAATCGGCGCGCCCCAGCGTGGCCAGCGTCCCATGGAACGTCCCCACTCCCATGCGACCCAGCAGCCAGACGACGGCCAGGGGCAGGGCGATGGCCAGGAGGTTCACCCCCACAAGAACGGCAAAAAGCACAAAGAGTTGACGGGCCTGATGCTGAAGGGCCTCCTCCTTCTGTCGGTCATCCAGAGAGGGGTCCCGCAAGATCTGCAGGCATTGCCTGCTCCGTCGCGCCACGGCCCGCACGCGGGTCGTCAGGTCAAGGTATTCGATGGTGGCAGCGAAACAGAGCACCACAAAGGCGGCCAGAGCAAAGTTCATCCCTCGGGTCACTACCCGGCCTCTTCTTCCTCGCTCCCTTTTTCCCCTTTGGTCATATGGCTAATCAACCGCTTGATGGGAAACCACAGGAAGCCAAAGATGGCGGCGATGACGACGCCCACCAGAGCCAGCAGGGCACCAATACCAGAGATGACGCTTCCCGGCCCACCGTAAGCATGGGCCGTCTGCGGGACAAAAAGTGAGAAAAGACCGAACGCCAACAGGACGAACAGCGATCCAACAAACCCTTTCACGATCTTACCCTCCTTCTATTGCCAATCGTCAGCGGAGTCCAGCGAAGAACAGGGCCAGGCGGCCACCTCCTTCTCGGTCAGATCGTAGCGTGTTCCTTTCGTCACATCTGGCACCCGCGAATCGCCGACGGGCGCGTGTATCCATTCCCAGACGGTGCTTCCGTCCGCCGCCACTTCTACTATTCTCCCAGCACGCGCTTCAGTCAAAAGCATGTTGCCGTTCTCCAGCAGCTGCCATTTACCTCTTACATCAGTGTAAAATGGGTCGGAACGCTGCGTTGGGAATCTAATTTCCGTCTTACCCGTGTGAGGCTGTAAGGCAACAATCTGACTACCCCCCAGCATCGCGCCCCGCCCTGTAAGATCATAATTGTTATCGAAAACCCCGATCCACCCGTCCCCGATAAAGTCGGGGTCGTGCTGGTAGATAAAGGGTTCCGAGGTGTGCCACTTTATCTCCATCGAATCCGGATCAAGGACGAATACCAGGTGCAGATGGCGAAGCGAGACCACCAGATCACCGGCCTCGAAAAGAGGATATTGATCCGCCATGGCCGAGTCAAGGGGTTCTATGTCATTTAGATGTGTGACGTCATCGTTTATTTCCTCAGGAACTGGATACTCTCCTCCTAGCGCCTTTGGGATATACCGCTCCAGGCCGTTCATATAGAGGACGTCGAGTACGTTGATATCCTCCAGGATTTCGCCCTCCTCGGTGATGTGAAGCATGCGATCCACCCAAACCTTTTTCCCACCAAAACCCGGGAAACCCTCGGGATAGCGTTCGCTGCCGGCACGCTTTTCCCCATGGGTCGCTGGAATCCAAAAGGTCCCGTCCTCGGCCCGAGAGATGGAATGGTGGGTGAATTCCGGCAGCCGCCAGACGACTTGACCGCAAGCATCCACCCGCACCGCGCCCACATACACGACGTTGAGAAGCAGGTCACCGTTCGGAAATAGATAGGTTCCCTGAATATCCGCTCGCCCCACATCTGGCCCTTTCAACTGTATGGTGCCCGGAAAGAGATCGCCCCTGTTGAGTCGCCAACTGTGTATGGTCTGTCTCTCCATATCGATCAACTTGGCCCCTATCTCCAGGTCGCCAGAGTCATCCCAATCCCAGAGGCTGGTGATGAGCGTCATGCCAGGTTGAACCTTTTCCGGTTTCTCGACGTGCACGCCCTCACGATCGCGCAGATTGGGCTGCACATTAGACTGCGATGGGGATATCCCTAAATTCGCCCCCTGTTCCACCGCCCGAAGCACAAACCCCCTGGGAAACCATCCAAAGGCACCCGCAACCACGCCGTAAAGAAGGACGAAAACCATCAAGGAAAGCATGAATAGGATCTTTGCCGCCCGGTCAATCATTCCATCTCTCACGTCATATATCCTTTTTCAGTACATGGCTTGCAGGGCTCCCCGGAACTCACAATACGGGATTATAACAGACCGCACGGGGCGGGACAATTAGGAACTGGGCCGCGGGCATGGGAAAGATTTTGGACACAGATGAACACGGAGAGGGACACAGATTTGCAGCCACGCATTACACGGATCGCACGGATTTTTTGTCTGGGTAACGCACGGTCCCTTCGTCTCGGAAGGACGCGTTTGCACGGGGGCGCGCACACGTAGGGCGGAAAGCGGCCAAACCGCTGAAGAAACCGCGTTGCGGTTTCCTCAGGCGCAGCCTCCAAGAATCGCAGAGACGGGAGGCGGGCCACCAGCGGTGGCTCATGGTTCACTGCGATGGTGCTGGAGATGAAGGGCAAACAATGGGGACGTTACAGTAAAATGGCCACATCATTCCCCAAAGATCTCTGCTTCAACCTTAACTGACAGTATCAGATAATCGGCTATCTTGATGTGTTCCAGCAACTCCCGCACCTGGGCCTTGCTGTACATTCCACTCGACCACATTTCTCGCAAGAGGGTCTGTAAGGAAAGAACCTTTACGCCCTGGTCCTGAGCATAGTCCTGAGCTATTTGGTCATTGGTGGCAAAGAACGCTCCTTCTGACTTGCAAAAAGCAATAGCCTCCAGTTCTCCTTCTCCCAGCGGTGAACCTGCCGTCCAAATCTGCTCATAGATTTGTCGGGCCTGATCTGTCAGGGAAACGACAGAGACACGACCAAGTAATCTTTGAGGAAAGCCATATCCGTATTGTAAAGGCGCCGCGATCTCATCGCGGATGGCTGGTGTCATCACCATCTGCTCGCTTCCCAAAAGGCTCTCAAGCATATCCACAGCATCCACTTTGGCGAACATACTCAGGATATCAGCGTCGACGACGACCTCTTCCTCGCTCACTCCGACGTCCTCAGCTGCCTGAGCCACCGCATCTCATCCTGAACAGCATCGCCCCGCGGGGGAACGATTCTGGGGACGCCGGCCTCTCGCAGGGATTCCTTGAAACTCTCTATATCGACGCCCTCAATTTCGGCCCCGCGAGAGAGTGAAATCCTTCCCTGCTTGTAGAGCTCG
>JAWLEV010000042.1:0-22546 GCA_041685915.1 Anaerolineae bacterium
GGCCTGTTGCCCATCGAGAAATCGATCTACGACCACGTCATCTATGATTCGGGCGTGGAGCGAGACTTTGCGGCGGAACTGGAGGCCATGGACCAGGTCAAACTATTCATCAAACTGCCCGATTGGTTCACCGTGCCCACGCCCATCGGCGACTATAACCCCGACTGGGCCATCGTCTTCCACGTGCAGGACGAATTCGGTGAGATGGTCGAAAAACTCTACCTGGTGCGCGAGACCAAGGGCGCCCTGGACCAGGACGAACTGCGGGGCACGGAGAATATGAAGATCGCCTGTGCCGGCCGCCACTTTCAGACCCTCGACGTGGATTATGCCGTGGCCACCAGCGTGGACGATTTGTTACCCTAGAGAGACCCTAAAGGTTTTTCTACCCGTTCCACTCAACATCAAAGGTGCACTGAGTCGGTGCGGCATCCCGAGTTCTGACGCCAGTCGAAACCTCTAGGGTCTTTCTAGCAACGAAGAGTGCAGGCCGGGGGGCCCTTCCGCTCTGGACCGATTGCATACACAGCAGCAAACCGATCGGGATCCCTGCGGCTATCCTCAGCCTTCCGTCGTTCTTGACACAGCGCAGATCTCACGGTATAATAGAACAAATGTTCTGTCACCAGCGGGAGGAGATAGATTATGTCACATTCATTTTCGCCGCCCACCTCCCCATCTGTCCACAGCATTTTTTACGAAACGAACCCATTTTCTATCCTCAGGAGGTATTATGATAACACAACCCCAGGACGTCGAGATCGTCGTCCTGGACCGGATATGGGACAGGGCACCCCACAACGCCTTCACCGACCTCATCCGCTTTGAGGGCGCCTGGTACTGCGTCTTCCGCAAAGGCCGCAGTCACGTCTCCTCCGACGGCTGCCTGCGCGTGACCACCTCACAGAATGGGCAGTCGTGGTCCTCGGCGGCCCTTATCTCTCAGCCCGACGGCGATCTGCGCGACGCCAAGATCACCACCACCCCCGACGGGCGCCTGTACGGCCAGGAAACGCACACCGCCCTGCTCTGGCTTGATGCCCAAAAGGCCACGCTGACACCCTTTCTCACCCTGCCCTCCGGTGAGGACACCAGCTACCCCGGCCTTGTGTATCATAGAGATCGCCTCTGGGTCAGCTACTATTCATCCCACGAAGACAAGACCTCCATCTATCTGGCACAGGTGCGGGTCGGAGACCATGTGCCCTCAAGCGGAGATCAAAAGGAGACACTATGCAAGTTGACAAGCGTTATACCTGTGACGTGTTGGTCATCGGCGCGGGCGTCTCGGGCTACTGCGCCGCCATTCAGGCCGGCCGCCTGGGATGTCGCACCATACTGCTGGAAAAGGACGCCGTCCTGGGCGGTAACGCGGGCCCCAACCTGGGTGTGGGCATCACGGGCGCTGACCGCTACAACCATTATGGCACCGAGACGGGCCTCGTTCACGAGATAGAGGAGGAGGCCGCCTGGGTGCAGGGCTTTACCCAGGTTAGCGAGGGTACCATGCCCTACAACATCTCCCGCCGCTTCGAGGCCGTGGTGCAGGACTATTTGGAGGAGGCGGGCATCCGCGTGCTGAAGCGCCACTATGCCACAGAGCCGCTGCTGGACGAGGACGGGTCCATCGAGGCCGTTCTGGTCCAGGATCTGGCCGCCTTTCGGGCGGCGCGCATCGACGTGGAGCACGTGGTGGTGGAGGCCTCGGGCGACGGCGAGATCGGCGTGCTGGCGGGCGCGGATTTCGACATGGGCAGCGAGGCCAAGAGCGAATTCGGCGAGCGTTCCGCCCCTGAACAGCGCACGTCGAACGTCCAGGGCAGCAGCCTTGTAGCCCTCGCCCACCGCACTGACCACGAGGTGGTCTTTATGCCTCCGGCCAGCACGCCCGCCTTTACCACACCACGTGCCTGGCACGGTCGCCTCTCCTCCCTGGTACATCACCATGAGGGCTGGTTCGATCCCCCGGCCAACCTGCGCTTTCTGTACATCACCGAGGCGGGCGGGACAAAGGACACCATCCGCGATGACGCCGAGATCTATGAGACGCTGCTGCAGCAACTGTGGGCCGAGTGGCATCACATCAAGAACGGCCCCCACAGGGAGGCCTCCCGCTGCTGGGACCTGCTCTGGGTCAGCCCCAAGGCGGGCAAGCGCGAGAGCCGCCGCCTCGTGGGCGACGTGATCCTGACCCAGACCGACCTGGAGTCGGGGCGCCGCTTCCCCGATGATATCGCCTATGGCGGCCACGATCTGGACGACCACCAGCCCCTGGACGATACGGCCAACATCTTTGGGCACAGCATCCCGCCCATATACGGCATCCCCTATCGCGCCTGCTATTCCCGCAATGTGCTCAACCTGTTCCTGGCCGGGCGCCTCATCAGCGCCACCCACCTGGCCCATTCCTCCACGCGCCTGATGCGCACCGGCGGGGCCATCGGCCAGGCCGTGGGTATCGCCGCCGCCCTATGCTGCCAGCACGACTGCACACCGCGCGACGTGTATGAAAAGCACCTGAGTGAGCTACAGCACACCCTCTTGGAAAGCGACGGCACCATCCTGGACCGCCCCCTCCCCGCCGAGGGCGATCTGGCCCGCCAGGCAACGGTCACGGCCACCAGCGAACGGCGCTTTAACGATCAGGAGCCCGGTCGCCGCGTGCCCCTTATCGCCCGGGCCGGCGTGGTACTCTGGGACTGGGCACCTACGCTGGAGGCGGTGGAGATGTTTCTGCACAACAAGACGGCGGAGGAACAGCCCCTGCAACTGACCGTGTATCGCGCCCGCCGCGAGCACAGATGGAAGACGGTGGATGAGTACGAGGAACATGGGCGCAACGACCTGCGGGACGAGGCCTTTATCGCCCTGGGAGAGGTCTCCGCCACACTTTCTGCGGGACATGAAGGCTGGTTCCGCATCCCCTTCTCCGAGACCCTGGATGTAGGAGAAAAGGACGCCGCTAGCGATGACGACCGCCTGCTGGTGGCCCTGGATCAGAACGAACACGTGGAATGGGCCCTGGCACAGGGGGAGAATCCTCTGGCCGAGATGGTGGGACACAGCCACCACCAGCCCACCTGGAATGCCCTGGAGGCCACGGGCACCCTCCGTTTGACACCGCCGCCTCAATTGGGCGAGGCCGTGAACGCGGCGAACGGCTTTCACCGCCGCTTCAGCCGAGGCCCCACCAACATGTGGATCTCGAACGCCGGAGGCGAGATGCCCCAGGACCTGATCCTCTCCTGGTCTCAGCCCCACACCTTCGACACCATAACCCTCACCTTTGACAACCTGGCCAAACTGCGTGAGGAAAACCCCTGGGAATGGGGGCCTCGCGCCCTGCCCTACCTCGTCTCCGCGTATGAACTGGCCTGCTGGCACGAGGGAGGTTGGCACACACTGGTGCAGGAGAAGGACAACTACCACCGCTTCTGCCGTCATACCTTCGCCCCCGTGACGGCAGACAGGCTGCGACTGCGCGTGCTCGGCACCCACGGCGAGGGACGGGAAGCCCGCGTCTATCAGATCCGCGTGACGCACCGGGAGTCACGATAAAGGATGTTGCCAGCACCGATGCAAAGCGTCGATGCTGGCAACGTCACGCTCATATGATGTACTATGGAGATCCAGCGTGTTATTCACCAAGCTCGTGCTCGGGCAGATCCTGCAACGTCTCCGAGGTCACTTCCAGATGAACCTCATCCTCCATGACGAGGGAGATCCAGGAGGCGGGAACCGTGGGAGCACTAGTCCCCACCGTCTCCTCGGCCGCGGTCCCCCAGGCCTGACCCGTGGGCGGATACCAGTAGAATGGAGGAGCATACCCTGCCTGGTCCGGACCCGTAAATTCGGTTCGATGCACGGGAACGAAACGGGTCCGCTTGAAATCAGGGAGCTCCTCAAGTGCCTGAGACTCCATACCGAGCGTCACCCGCTTCATTGTGAGAAGTTGTCGTATTTGCCATGCAAGATATCCGAGCCCGTTTTTCAACGTCACGGTGTATAGCACCGTTAAACTGAAAATGGGCTAGGATTCGGGCGTATGCGCGGGCAAATCCCTCAGCGTCTCCGATGCCACCGTCAAAAGAACCTCGTCCTCTGTAACCGTAGCGATCCAAACTGTGGGAATCAGTTTCTCCTCCTGAAAAACGAGTCCGCGGGCGATCACCAGGTGCGTCGCCCGATGCTCGTCGGGATCCGTGAGGATGGTTTTTACTTTTCCCACCCTCTCCCCATCGCTGCTGACCACCGTGGCGCCCTGCCGTAGGGCCACGGTGCCCTCTGGCACGTGCTTTTCTTCTTCCACCACATAGGGAGGAATCGTGGGAGCACCGACACCAAGGGTCGCTCCGGCGGTAACTCCCCAGGGCGCACCCGCTGGCGGATACCAATAGACGGGACGCACACGACGCTGCTCCGCCTCCTCCTTCTCATGGAGGGGTACAAAATTCTCCTCCTCAAAATTCGGCAGATATTCCAGTTCATCGGCATCGAGGGAAAGTATCACTTGCTCCTCCATGGCCGTTTGCACCAGGTTGGCGGGCAGGATCTTGTCCGTGGAAAATAAAAAGCCCTGCCGCACCACGATGTGAGTGATGCGCTGATCTGCAGGATCGAGTACAACGCGCTCCAACTCACCTACCTTTTCGCCGTCCGCACTGAGTACATCGGCATTCTCCCTAAAGCGCATCTTGCCCCCCTTTATTCGTATCACCGAACGCTGACACAAGATTATAAACTTAATTGAGCAAATAGTCAAATATGCCCTCGCTTTTGTCTTGTCCTTTTCTTGACATGCAGGCCCATACGTGCCATCATATTTATGGTATCTGATCTTATTGGGGCAGGAACTGATGGCAAAGAAAAAGGGGAAAAAGGCATTTGATATCGAGCGCTGGCTTTTACAGCGCCAAGTATGGGGGCTCGTCCTGGCGACGACGGGACTGATCACCCTCATCGCCCTTACCCTGCGCACCGAAGGCAAGTTGAGCAACGCATGGGCCCATCTCCTGCGACAGATATTGGGTGTGGGAGCCTATCCTGTGGCGCTCTTGCTCATTGGCAGCGGTGTCTTGCTCCTGCTTCACAGTTCGCTTTCAAAACCCATCCCCCTCACCTGGCAGATCGTGGTAGGGGGGCAGCTCTTTTTCTTTGGCAGCCTGGGGCTCTTTCACGCCATAGGCAATGAAACCCCGTTCGAACTTGCCCAGCTGGATGTCCGGGGGGGGTATATGGGATGGGCCCTACACCAGTTCCTGGTCTCCCTCTTTGGTCGCCTGACCACCCTGATCCTCCTGCTCCTGATGGTATTCGGCGGACTCTATCTGGCGCTGGACGTGCCCTGGCGATTCCTCTTTTGGCGCGTCAGGTGGCTTTTGGCCCAGACCGGCATGACGTTGCGTGCCCTCATCGCTGCGCGCCGCGAGAGAGAATCCCAGGCCTTGGCCGCTGCAGCCCCACAACCGGAACCCGAACCGCAATCCCGTGCCAAACCAAAGCGACGCAGGACGCGGCAGGCGTCCCCTGAACGGGAGCCCGCTTCAAGCGGAGCATCCGCCCCAAAGACGCGACGCAGCCCTCAGAAAGCGCGTTCCACCACGTCCGGAGAGGTCTCCCTGCCTCCCCTCGATCTGCTGGTCACCGACAAAGGGACCACGGGGGATGAGGCGGACGTGCGCCACAAGGCCCAGGTCATCGAGGAGACGTTGGCTGCCTTTGACGTGCCGGCCCAGGTCGTGGAATGGAATCGTGGCCCCGTGGTCACCCAATTCGGCATAGAGCCGGGTTACAAGGAAAAGGGAAACGACGATCGTAAAAAGGTCAGCGTGCGCAAGATCCTTTCCCTCAAAAAGGACCTGGCCCTGGCCCTGGCGGCGGCTCCCATCCGCATGGAGGCCCCCGTGCCAGGACGCCCCGTGGTGGGTATCGAGGTGCCCAATTCCGACAAGGCCCTGGTGGGCCTGCGCGGCGTTCTGGAATCGCCCCAGTTCAAAGGAATAGATTCCTCCCTGCGTGTCGCCCTGGGACGCGGCGTCTCGGGTGAGCCTGTGGCGGCCGACCTGGGCACCATGCCCCATCTGTTAATCGCGGGAGCCACCGGCTCGGGCAAGAGCGTATGTCTCAATTCCATCATCGTCTCCCTCCTCTTCCAAAACCGGCCCCGGGAACTAAACCTGCTGTTGATCGATCCCAAGCGCGTCGAACTGACAAAGTATAACGGCGATCCCCACCTCCTGGCTCCCGTCGTCGTGGACGTGCCCGAGGTGATCAAGTCGTTGATGTGGCTGGTGCACGAGATGGACGAGCGCTACAAAAAGTTCTCCGACGCCGGGGCGCGGGACCTGCAGGGCTATAATGAAAAGGCTGCCGCCCAAGGGCACGAGCCCTTGCCCATGATCGTGGTCGTCATCGACGAGTTGGCCGATCTCATGCTCGCCGCGCCCGACGATGCGGAGCGTACCATCTGTCGCCTGGCCCAGATGGCCCGTGCCACGGGCATACATCTGGTCATCGCCACCCAGCGTCCTTCCGTGGACGTGGTGACGGGGTTGATCAAGGCCAACTTTCCCTCCCGCATCAGCTTTGCCGTCAGCTCCCAGGTGGACTCGCGCGTCATCCTGGATAGCCCCGGCGCCGAGAACCTCCTGGGGCGTGGCGATATGCTGTACATGGCCTCCGATTCTCCTAAACTCAAGCGCATCCAGGGCTGCTTCGTCTCGGACAAAGAGACAAAGGCCCTGGTCAACTTTTGGCGGCGGCAGGCCATCGAGGAGATCACGAAAGAAGAAGAAGCGGAAGAGGAGCCGTGGGAGGATATCACCCTGGAGGAGGATCCCGACAAAGAGATCCTGGAGGAGGCCATCGAGACGATCCAGGAACACGATCACGCCTCGGCATCCTTCCTGCAACGCAAGCTGCGCATCGGTTATCCGCGTGCGGCGCGCCTCATCGACAAACTGGAAAAGCGAGGCATAGTGGGTCCCCAGCGCTCTGGTGGGCGCTCCCGCGTCGTGCTGGCCAACGAAAAGGACGACGAGGAACGGGTGGAGCAAAAGACCGAGGAAACGACAGAGGTCGAAGGCTCATGATCCGCGTAGGAACCAGTGGCTTTGGCTTCAAAAGCTGGATGGGTACCGTTTATCCCGAGGATCTGCCCAGCAGACAACGACTGCCCTTCTATGCCCAGCTGTTCGACACCGTGGAGATCAACTTTTCCTACTATAACATCCCCTCGGCCAGTTCCCTGGTCTCTATGGCTGACAGGACACCCCCCGATTTCATCTTCAGCATCAAGGCCCATCAGGGGATGACCCACGATCGCACGGACAACGCCGCGGTCTTTCAGCGCTATTGCGCCGCTCTGGAGCCCTGGACCGAGCGGGAGAAACTGGGCTGCGTCCTGGCCCAGTTCCCCAACTCCTTTCGCAACACGCCGGGTAATCGCGACTATCTGCGCACCTTTCGCGAGCGCATGGGCGAGATTCCCACGGTTGTCGAGTTCCGTCATCGCGACTGGATCGAGGAGGAGACCTTTGCCCTGTTACGGGAACTCGACCTGGGTTACTGTTGTGTGGACGAGCCCCGCCTCCCCACCCTCGTGCACCGCGTCTATGCCGCCACCTCCGACGTGACCTATGTCCGCTTCCATGGGCGCAACGCGGAAAAATGGTGGCACCACGACGAGGCCTGGGAGCGCTACGATTATAGCTATACCGAGGAGGAATTACGCTCCTGGATACCCAAGATAGAGTACTTGGACGGGCATTCGGAGCGGACGTTCATCTTTGCCAACAACCACTGGCGGGGCCAGGCCGTGGATACGGCCCGTCAGTTGCAGATGTTGCTAAAAGAGTGAGGCACTACTTTACCCGAGGGATATAGATGCGAACCGACGTGCCCTGCCCCGGTGTGCTGTCCACCTCGATGCCGCCGCCGAATGCCTCAACGGTGCCATAGACGATGGCCATTCCCAGCCCCGTCCCCTCGCCCACTTCTTTGGTGGTGAAAAAGGGCTCGAAAATCCGTTCCTGAACGTCGGCATCCATGCCCGCTCCCGTATCGTGCACCCCCACCAAAACGTACTCCCCCCGCTCCACCGGCAGATAACTTTTGACCGCAGCGGCAAGATCGACGTTCCGTGCCTCTATGGTGATCATCCCTCCCCCATCCCTCTTTTCCCCAATCGCATCCTGGGCGTTGGTCACCAAGTTGAGTAGGGCTTCCTCTAGACGCCCCCGATCCACCCTGATCTTGCCCAACGCGTCCGCCGCCTCTATCTTCAGTCGCACATCTTTATCGACCACCGGCTTTAACATATGGCTCATATCCTTCAAAACATCGCGCGGATCCACGATCTTCTCCTCCATAGATCGTCGCCGGCTAAAGGTCAACAGGCGACCGGTCAGCCTGGCGGCACGCCGGCCGGCTTCCAGGACCTGTTCCAAATCTTTATGGATGGGATCATCGCCGTCGAGTCCTGTCAGGGACATCTCGGTGTAGCCGTTGATCACCGTCAGCAGGTTGTTGAACTCGTGAGCTATTCCTCCCGCAAGGCGTCCCACCGCCTCCATCTTTTGCGCCTGCCGCAACTGCTCCTCCAACGACTTCTGAACCGTCATATCGTTCACGACCACCAGGCGTCCTCTGAGTCGCTCCTGTCTATCATGCATCTGTGAGAGACGTACATCCAAATATTGGGGTGAAGGGCCCTCCCGATACACCTCACACCGCTTCTGCCTCCCATGACGACATATCTCTACCAACTCAGGCCACGCGGCCAGCGCTTCTCCAACCCTCCGCCCTATCGATGAGGCGTCGAGGGCAAGGAGATCGAGGGCCGCCGGGTTCGCGTCCACGATACAGTCTTCCCTATCCAATACCAACACCCCCTCTTCCATGCTTTCGATGACGGCCTCACGCGCGATGGGCACAAGATCGAGGAGACGGAAACGATGGATATCGAGAACCAACAGGGCGGCCGCGAGGGCGAAACTCAACGGGGTAAGATCCTGACCGGAAAAGATCCCTACATCGGTTATATAAAGAATATTGCTCAACCAGGGAAAAAAGAGGGCTAAAAGAAGCAACGTCGCCTGCAGACGATAGGTGTGACGATACTGCAAGGCCATGCGAACCAGGAAAAAGGTGGCGACAGCCAGCAAGCAATAGGCATAGGCCATCCAAAACCAGAACCAGAGTCCATATTCATAGAGAAGGACGTTTCTGGCGGGATCGGGATGCAGCCCCACACGCGTCCAGACCAGGCCATGCCCCTCGTTTGTAAGGGCCAGAGCCACGGTCACAGCGGGAACGATCCACAAGGAAACAAAGAAACGGGTGGGAAGTACCTCATCCTGGCGCGTATAGCGCAGGACAAAGACCAAAAGAAGCAGGGGAGAAGCGGTGACACCGATATAGGAGATCTTGGACCATAGGATCTTTTGGGATTCTCGAACGGCAGCGGCCTCAAGGGCAACGACCAGATCCCATTGCGCGATGGCCAGCATGAGTAGGACAAGTGCCAAAGCCCCACGCGTCCCTCGCCAACGCCAGCTCACAAAAGCCAGCCCAACGCAGATGGCCGCCGAGACGACCAGAATGATAGAATAGGATGTCAATTGCCAGCTCATGCGATGATATCTCCATCGTATGTGACGTCACGGGTGAAATGGGGAGGAAACGATTACACTATAATCCCAACAGAGGAACTGCACAAATTGGCATAACGTTCATCAAAGAACACACACTCTCCACAAACTTTGCCTATCCAGGATAAGATAGCCCTGTATAAAATAGCTGTCAAGGGTGATCACTCCAAATAGCCAAGTGATATTTGACACCCCATAGCCTATACCTCTAGAATACGCGGGTACGCGCAAAAGGGTACTGTGTTGTCCATTCGATGCAATCTGCAATCAGAGAGGTGAACCATGGTAAACGGGTACGCTGGCAAGATTCTGCACGTAAATCTCACCGAAGGCGAACTATGGACAGAGAAACCGTCCGAGGATTTCTATCGGCGCTACCTGGGCGGAAACGGATTTGTCGCTCACTATTTGCTGAACGAGGTCCCCAAAGGGGCTGATCCCCTGGGACCGGAAAACGTCCTCGTCTTTGCTACGGGCACGACGACGGGCATCCCCATCACGGGCGCGGGCAGAAGCGCCGTGGGAGCCAAGTCCCCCCTCACCGGAGGCTATGGCGAGGCGGATGTAGGAGGTTTCTTTGGCGCCGAGCTAAAACAGGCTGGCTTCGATGCCATCGTCATTCAGGGCAAGGCCCCTTCTCCCGTGTACCTGTGGGTACACGACGGGGAGGCCGAACTCCGCCCGGCCGACCACCTGTGGGGAACGACCACCCTGGGATGTCAGGAGGCGATCCAATCGGAACTGGACGACTCGAGGGTGCGCCTGGCCATGATCGGCCCGGGTGGCGAAAAGCTCGTCCTCTATGCCTGCGTGATAAATGACCTCCGGCATGCCGCCGGACGTACGGGCACCGGCGCCGTCATGGGCAGCAAGAACCTCAAGGCCGTGGCCGCCCGGGGAACGACCAACGTTCCCATCGCCGACCAGGATGCGCTGGGCGAACTCAGAAACTGGATGCGCGACAACTGGAAAGAAAAGGCCTGGCAGATGCACGATCTGGGCACCAATGGCGGCCTGGAGGATCTTAACGAGGTCGGCGCCCTGCCCACGCGCAATTTCCAGGACGGACAGTTCGAGGGCGCGGAAAAGATCGGCGGCGTGGCCATGCGCGACACGGTCCTGACGGGACGCGAGGGCTGCTATGCCTGCCCCATCCGCTGCAAGCGCGTGGTCGAGATCCACGACGAGGATTATGATGTCAATCCCATCTATGGCGGCCCCGAGTACGAGACCGTGGGCTCCTTTGGGTCCAACTGTGGTATAGACGATCTGCGGGCCATCTCCAAGGCTCATGAACTATGTAACGCCTACGGCCTCGACACCATCTCGGCGGGCATGGCCGTGTCCTTTGCCATGGAATGCTTTGAGAACGGGCTCCTGACGACCGAGGACACGGGCGGACTGGATCTCAGCTTTGGCAACGCAAAGGCTATGGTCGAACTGACACGGCAGATCTGTGAGCGTGAGGGGTTGGGAGACCTGCTGGCCGAAGGCCCAGAGATCGCAGCCAACGAGATCGGCCCTGAGGCCGAACCCTTTCTTATCGAAGTTAAGGGACAGCCCTTCCCCATGCACGAGTGCCGCACGCGACACGGGCAGGGACTTGGATATGCCGTCTCACCGACGGGAGCGGACCACATGCACAATCTTTGGGATGAGGGGCTGGCGAATGAACCGCTGGGAGAGAATCTCAAAGAATTGGGCATCTATACGCCGGTACCTCAGACAGAACTGACCCCCGACAAGGTACGCGCTTACACCGCCGTCACCAACTGGCAGTGGGTCTTCAACCATCTGGGACACTGTATGTTCATTCCCTGGTCCCGGGATCAGATGGTGGAACTTGTCAGGGCCATCACCGGATGGCAGACGAATATGTGGGAACTGCTCAAGGCCGGCGAGCGGGGCGTGACACTGGCGCGGATCTTTAACGTACGCGAGGGCTTTGGACGGGAGGAGGATACCCTGCCACCGAGGATGAACACCCCCCACGTGAGTGGCACACTGAACGAGAAACCCATCGATCCCGAGGTGTTGGACGAGCAGGTATCGACCTTTTACGGGATGATGGGATGGCACACACAGAACGGCGTTCCCACCCTGGCCAAACTCCAGGAACTGGACATCGAATGGGCGGCCGACGAACTGGACTAGGACCGATCTCAAGATGGGGCGTATCCATCGCCCACAAAGATACGTGAAACGCAAGGGATTGGGAGCTTTCCCAATCCCTTGTTCGCTTCCCAAAGCCCTCCAGATGCACGTAAATGCCGCTGATCTAGTACTACCTTCAGCAGGTTCAGAGGTCGACGGGCCTCCTGCGAATCTGATCTGCGGCTTAACGGACCTCGCAAGCACAAGTCTTCCCCCTTTTCTGAGAGAATAGACCTCATAGCATAATAGAACCTATGTTCTATTGACAACTACTAGTGGTATACGTTATATTACCTGCAGGGTGTCGCCGTCCACCATCACAGAATTGTCCCACCGCCTTTATTATGAAACGAACGCATTCTTCTCATCGGAGGGGTCACGATCGGCCCCAAGCGCATTACCGAAAGAATGCGCTGCCGGCCGCGATCAGAGATCTCCTTGAGAAATTGTATCTGGACCATTAAAATATGTTGCGTATACCCTGTTCGAGCATATCAAGATAGCCGGCATCTTGCATGATATATTCATGAGCCACCTCCCCTAGAATTGTCTTTTCTATGGTAATTTCAGCGAAAATATCGGATACCCGAATGCTTGATGCCCTTTTTAGGTCGGCCAACCTCGTTTATACTATAAGAAACTTTCATATTGCCCTATCTTTTTTACACGGTATCATGTATAATGGTTACAGGATCTCATCTCGGCGGTCACAAAATGTGCAAGCCGCCACTAGACAAGCCTAAGGGAGGGTAAAACATGTCATTTTCATTAGAAGATCTGAACTGGGACCAGATCATGCAGCGCCTCATGCGCATCGCCAGGTTCGACGAGACCGTGTGGGAGGAGATAGAATATGATGAAGAGGCCGAGACGGAAGCAGCGGCCGTCGTCGTCGTTGCCGCCCTCTTGGCTGCTCTGGGAGCAGCCATAGCATCCGCATCCGTTGGGGTTTTTATTCTACAATTCCTCAGCGTGATCCTGGTCAGTTGGCTCCTCTGGAGCGCTGTCACCATGCTCGTCGGTACACAACTCTTTGAGGCCCAGACCGACTTTCGAGAGATGATTCGCATGTTGGGTTATGCCAACGCGCCGAGAGCATTGGGCCTTTTAAGCCCGATCCCGTGCCTGGGAGCCTTGATCGGCCTCATCGGCGCGCTGCTTTCGCTGGTCATCGGGTTTCTGGCCATCCGAGAAGCATTGGACCTTGACACAGGCAAGACCATCATCACCATCCTCATCGGTTGGGTCATCGTCTTTATCGTCTCCGTGTTCATCGGCGTAGGAGGTCTTTTCTTATAGGAATGTACAACGACAACCTGTTCCTTGCATAAAAAGACACCGGGGCTTTTGCCATCGCGTTCTCGGGAGAGTAAAAAGGGAGTTGCCCTTTTTACTCTCCACTTTCTCTTTATACCTATCTTCGCTTAAAGCACTACTCCCCGTCGAGTCCCCAGAGTCACCATCAGATCATCAGCGGATATTTGACGCCAAAGCCTCCCTGTGACATAATTGTCCTCGGTTGTGTTTATGAGCGCGATTTTGCAGTGATAAAGGGGACCCGTACGTATGGACAAGGAAAAGACCAAAAAGATGGAACAGCAAGAAAAAGATCAGCCTGCACCAACACGAGAAGCGTCCGACAATGTTCCTGAGGAGGCCGAATCGGGCCCCTCGAGCATCCAAGAGCTAAAGCCGGGCATGAGGCTCAAGGGCACAGTGCAGAACGTTGTCGACTTTGGGGCTTTTATCGATATAGGTGTGGGGCGCGACGGCTTGGCGCACATATCGACCCTCAAAAGGGCAGGAATAGACGAGACCCTTCAATCAGGAGATGAGATCGATGTTCAGATTCGTCATGTGGATCTGGAAAGGGATCGCATCAGCCTGACCATCCCGGGGGCGGGCAAAAGTGCCAAGACCCCTCTTGAGGCCTTGCAGGAAGGGTCCGTGGTCACAGGGCGCGTCGTTCGCCTCGTCGACTTTGGGGCCTTTATCGATATAGGAGCGCGAACGGATGGTCTGTTGCATATCTCCGAGTTCGGCGGTGGATATATCAAACATCCATCGGACGAGCTGAACGTGGGCGAAGAGGTAAAAGTGCGCATCCTGGAAGTGGACACGGAGAGAGAGCGTATCTCCCTTTCCATGAAAGAAGTGGAAAAGCCCGCAGAACAACCCGTAGAGGCGCCTGAAGAGGAAGAGCAGGACTTTCCCACCGCTTTTGAGGTGGCCTGGCAACAGGCCCTAGCCAGGGGAGAAGAGGAATAGCCCGCAAACCTCTCCATTATGTATAAATGTGCTCGAGGCAAACCCCGGGGTTTGCCTCTTTTTGATTTGACGCGGAAAAAAAGGTTTTTTACAAAGCGACCGTTCCAAAGTAGAATCAGGCCTGTGATGATACATGTGTAGGGGGTGGGAGAGTGCTTATCAGAGAGGCTATGGAGGTTTTTTGGCAGACGCTCAAGGACACGTGGGAGGAACTGTACCCCCTTGGCATGGTCAATCTTGTATGGCTATTCTCTTGGGGCTTGCCCGTCGGGTTGGGGACGGCAACCCAGATCCCCCTCGTCATTATCGGCGGATTGGTTCTGAGCGTGCTGTTCTTTCCCATCACCACGGTCGGCATCTATTATGTGGCCAATCGGGTGGCCCATGCCAAAACGTTTCACTTCAGTGACTTTATCGAGGGCATCAAGAAGCACTGGTGGCGCGCCCTCCTCTGGCTTTTGATCAACAGCATATTCGTCTTCCTCGTATACATGAATCTGCAATTCTATCCTGCTGTTTTTGAGGGATCGTGGGTTGCCCTGGTGCTGGGCTTCTGGATCGCCCTCTTTTTCTTCTGGGTGATGATGCAGATCTACTTTTGGCCCATCCTCATCGCCCAGGAAGAGCCCAAAATGCTCCTCTCCTGGCGCAATTCCGCTTATCTGATCCTGGCTAACCCCTTTTACGCCTTTTTCATCTTTTGCTTTACCCTGTTCCTTCTCGTGGTCTCCGTCGCCCTGACACTGCCGCTTATCTTTGTGGGCATGGCCCTCCTGGCCATTCTGGGAAATAATGCCGTGCTTAAACTTTTATCCGAATTCGATATCATAGAGGACCCCCGCCCCAAGCCTTTACGGTAAAAGACGCATCGTGAGGAGAAAAAACATGTCCCTTTATGGCGATCCGCAGGTATTTGAGGTCGACAAGTTGAAAGTAAAGGTGTACCCCACGCGTGAGGCCATGGGTGTGGCGGCGGCAGAGGCCGTCGCTCACCGCGTGAAAGAGATCCTTGCCCGGCAGGAGCGGACGCGCATCGTCTTTGCCGCGGCCGTGTCGCAGAACGAGTTCCTCGCCCATCTCTGCCAGGCCGAGGGCATCGATTGGGATAGGATCGAGGCCTTTCACATGGACGAGTACGTGGGCCTATCCGACGACGCCCCACAGCGGTTCGGAAACTTTTTGCGAGAACACCTCTTCGATCGCGTACAGCCGGGCCGCGTGGAATACATCGACGGCACGGCGCCGGATTTGGAGGCCGAATGCGAGCGGTATGCGGCCCTTTTGACGAAACGCCCCGTGGATATAACGTGTGCTGGCATCGGTGAGAATGGACACATGGCCTTTAACGATCCTCACGTGGCCGATTTTGAGGATCCCAGAACAGTCAAGGTGGTGGAACTGGACAGGACGTGCCGCATGCAGCAGGTACACGACGGCGCCTTTGCCACGCTGGACGACGTCCCCACCCACGCTTTGACCCTGACCATGCCGGCGTTGATGAGAGCCCACCGCATTTACTGTGTGGTCCCCGGGCCAACCAAGCGGGAGGCGGCCCGCAGGACCATCAAGGGACCCATCAGCACGGCGTGTCCAGCGACCGCCATGCGTCGTCACGACCATGCTGTGTTATATCTCGATGCCGAGGCCGCAAAGGACATCTAGCACCATAGCGCAGATCTAAAAGGAGGCAACATGCCCAAATTATCCGTCTGTATCGAGATGTTCTGGAGAGAGCAACCCTATGAGGAACGGATAGCCCGCGTCGCGGGCCTTGGTTTTCCCGCCTTTGAGTTTTGGGGCTGGAAGAACAAAGAGATCGATAAAATCGAGAGAGCCATCGAAAAGTACGACATTCCCTTGGTGGCCCTCTCCCTGGAGCCGGCGAGCAGTCTGATCAAGCGCAACCTCGAGGCCAAACTGGTGAAGGGCATGGAAGAGACGGCCTCGGTCGCCAACTCCCTCGGCTGCCAGACCATCATCGCCACCGTGGGTGATACCTACGACGACGAGACGTACGAGATCAGTCGCCGCCGCATAGTGCGCAATCTCTCCACACTGGCCCCCGTGGCCGAGGCGTACGACCTGACTCTCGTCATCGAGCCCCTGAACACCCTTGTGGACCATCATGGCTACTGGCTGACGACCATGGCCCAGGCTGCCGACATGGTGCAAAAGATCCAGTCCCCCGCGGTCAAGATCCTCATGGACCTCTATCACCAGCAGATCATGGAGGGTAATATCATAAACAACCTCCGTACCTATATAGACCACATCGGCCATTTTCATTCTGCCGGCGTCCCCGGTCGCCACGAACTGGTGGGAGGTGAGCAGGACTACAAAGCTATCTTTGAGGCCATAGACGCGACAGCATACAAAGGCTACGTGGGCCTCGAGTACAGTCCCACACTGGATACTGAAACCTCTCTCAAGCAGGCTCTACAACTGGTCAACTGACAACCCCCAAAGGAGGCGAAAATTATGCGCATCGCTTTTATCGGCACAGGAAATATCGCGCGCCAACATGCCCAGGGACTGGCGAATCAGGAAAACGTCGAGTTCGTGGCCGGCCATGATGCCGTGCCCGGGCGCGCCCGGGCCTTTACTGAGGATTTTGGCGGGGAGCCCTACGAATCGCTATCAGAGATGCTGGACGAGGCTGCACCAGAGGCCGTGTGGGTATGTCTGCCCCCCTTTGCTCACGGCGAGGCGGAGATGGCCCTGTTGGAACGGGGTATCCCGTTTTTAGTAGAGAAACCCGTCAGCAACTCCATCCAGACCGCCAAACAGATCGCCGAAAAGGTAAAAGAGACCAGAGCCCTGGTCGCCGCGGGCTATATGAACCGCTACCGGCGGGGCGTAAACCGCGCCAGGGAACTTTTGACCGACGACCCCGCCGTGCTCGTACACGGCGCCTGGATCGGGGGGACCCCCGGCGTCCCCTGGTGGCGGAAGAAGGCCCTCTCTGGGGGACAGATCGTGGAGCAGACCACGCACATCTTTGACCTGGTGCGCTATCTGGTAGGCGAACCGGAGACGGTATGCGCCCAGGCGGCCAAGGGGTTCGTCCGTGACCTCCCCGATTACGACGTGGAGGATGCCAGCGCCGTCGCCTGCAGATTTGCCAACGGCGCCGTGGGCACCCTGCTGAGCTGTTGCGCCAACCGCAGCGGCGGGGGCGGCGTGCACCTGACCGTCGTGGCGCGGGATCATGTCTCCAACTTTACAGGGTGGGATAACGAACTCATCATCCAAAAGTCACATCTCGAAGAGGAACACATCGCAGGTGAGCCCAACATCTTTGAGATAGAGGACACTGCCTTTTTACGGGCCATCGCCGAGGATGATCCCGGGCTGGTGCGCTCCCCGTACATGGACGCCGTTAAAACCCTCGCCTTCTGTCTCGCAGCGAACAAGGCCCTGGAGACACACGAGGCCATTGAGGTGGCTTCCCTTTGAAAGAACAGCGGCAAGATCGAAAAGAAAGAGGGCATCTCCCGCCTACCCCGTAGCATGTACTGTGGGAGATGGCCGGAAGAATCATAATTTACGAGGTGAGAATGTGAACTTAAAAGACTTGGAAATCTCGACAGATCGGCTGCGCCGGGAAACGGATCCCTCTTCTTTCTCCTTCCAGACGACCGAGGAGGTCTCCCCCCTTGAGGAGATCCTGGGCCAGGAACGCGCCGTGCGCTCCATCGATTTTGGCGTGGATATCCCCAGCCACGGCTATAATATATTTGCCGTGGGCCCCTCTGGATCAGGGCGCACCACGGTGGTAAATCAATTCCTGAACCGGGAGGCCACCGAGCGTCCGGCTCCCTCCGAATGGTGCTATGTGTACAATTTCGACAACCCGCGCCATCCCAAGGCGCTGGAACTACCGGCGGGACGTGCCACCGAGCTACGGGACGAGATGGAAGAGCTCGTCAAACAGTTGCGTATCGAGATCCCTCACGCCTTTGAGGGCGAACATTATGACGACCGACGGCGCGAGTTGATACTCAGCATGGAGCAGAAGCAACAGGAGCTGTATGAGGATCTTGAGGAGTATTTGAACGAGCGTAACTTTGCCCTGATTCGGTCCGAGGCTGGCCTGGCCATTGCGCCGATGAAGGATGGGGAGGTGCTCTCCCCCGAAGCGTATCAGAAGTTAGATGATGAGACCAAGGACAAATATGAAAGCTATCGGGCGGAACTCCAGGAACAGTTCGACAAGACGATGCGCCAGGCCCGGCAACTCAACAGGCAAAGCAAAGAGGCCATGGATGCGCTGAACAGCGAACTCGCTGGCTTTGTCGTGGACAACCTCATGCTCGATCTGCGGGCGGAATTCAGAGAATGTAAAGAAGTACTGGGATATCTGGACACGGTGCGCAAAGACGTAGTCGAAAACGTCCAGGATTTCTTGTCCAGCTCAGAAGAGCAGGAGATCGGCTTCCCCATCCCCGAAGAGCTCCGAGAACAGGAATTCAAACGTTACAAGATCAACGTGATATCTCAGGCAGGAGACGCGGAATGTGCTCCCGTGATCATAGAAGATCACCCCACCTACCCCAACCTCATAGGGCGGATCGAGCGCCGTGCCATCTTTGGTGCCATGGTCACCGACTTTACCCAGATCCGTGGAGGGTCCCTGCATCGCGCAAACGGTGGATACCTCGTCGTCCCGGCCAGAGATCTCTTGATAAACCCCCTGGCGTGGGACGGGCTGAAACGCGCGCTGAGCAATGGAGAGATAAAGATCGAGGACATGGCCGAGTTCTATGGTACCATGGCCACAGCTACTCTGGAGCCCGAACCGATCCCCTTGAACATCAAAGTGGTGATCATCGGCGACGAGTTTCTCTATCAGATGCTCCACAGTTATGATGAGGATTTTCGAGAACTGTTCAAGATCAAGGCCCAGTTTGGGCACACCATGCCTCGGGAAGAGGATACGCCCGAGCAGTTCGCCCAGTTTGTGAGCAAGCTCTGCCACGAAGAGGATCTGCACCATTTTGACGCTGGCGCGGTCGCCCGCCTCGTCGACGAGTCGTCCCGTATGGCCGACGACCAGGAAAAGGTGACTACACGCTTTGCCGACGTGGCCGACCTGGTGCGAGAGGCCTCCTCCTGGGCCCAGCGCGCCGGCCGGCAAGTGGTGACCGCCGAGGACGTACGCAGGACGATGGAGGAGCGGACCTATCGCCTGGAATACGCCGCCAAAGAGTACCGCAAGAGAATTCAGGAAGGCGTCCTGCTGATAGATACCGACGGGAGTGCCGTGGGGCAGGTGAACGGGCTGTCCGTCATGCAGACTCCCGACTTTGTCTTTGGTCTCCCCTCGCGCATCACGGCCAACACCTTTGCGGGAAGAGCCGGCGTCGTAAGCATCGACCGCGAGGTAAAGATGAGCGGCCCCATCCACGACAAGGGACAACTTATCCTGGCCTCCTACCTCGCAAGCCGTTTCGCACAAAACACGGCCCTGACCATGTCGGCCAGCATCACCTTTGAACAGCTCTATTCGGGAGTGGAAGGGGACAGCGCCGCATCCACCGAGTTATATGCTCTGCTATCCAGCCTTTCGGACCTCCCCCTCAGGCAGGATCTGGCCGTGACGGGCTCGGTCAATCAGCGAGGTCACACCCAGGCCATCGGTGGGGTCAACGCCAAGATCGAGGGCTTTTTCGACGTATGTCGGGCCCAGGGCCTGACCGGAGAACAGGGCGTGCTCATCCCCACGGCCAACGTGCGCCACCTCATGCTCCGCGATGACGTCCAGGAGGCGGTCAGCGAGAAAAAGTTTCACATCTATGCCATCTCCACTGTCAAAGAGGGCATCGAGCTCCTGACCGGCATTTCCGCTGGCGAGCCGGATGAGGGGGGAAACTATCCTCCAGATTCGGTCTATGGCAAAGTACAGGCAAAACTGGAAAAGTACGCCGAAGAGACGGAAGAGGAACCCGAAAAAGAGGACGAACCGCGCTGGGCCAAGCAGGAACAAGAAGAGGCATCCCAAGAAAAGGACAGGGGCGGCGGCGATCCAGAGTCGGAAGAATAAACCCACAAGGACCTGGGAATAACAACATTCCCAGGCCCTCTTTCCTTCTTACGAAAAAAGATCACACTTCCGACGCACCAGCGGCCGCAGGAACAGGAGGACGGCAAGACAGCCGAGGAGCAATATGCAGCCACTGAGATAGAAAGGCGCATCCTGCCCTACGGACTCGTATAGGGTTCCGCCCAACAGGGGGCCCACCGCATATCCCCCACTGCTTATCATGTCGTAAAGACCATACCCTACCCCTAATCTCTCCTCCCCCGTCAGGTCGGCGACCATGGCCGTTTGGGCAGGCACCGATATGGCCCAAACCGCAACGGCCAAAGTATAAAGGCTCGCCAGCAACACGAGGGAGGAGGAGACGGGCAAAAAGAAGGAAAGAAGCCCTGATGCCGCCATACCTAGAGCCATCATACGCGCGCGCCCAAAACGGTCGCCCAACTGACCCAGGCGCTCCGAAAGAAAGGCGCTCACCAATCCAGCAGGAAGGAAAGCCCAGGCCAGGGCATAGATGTCGGTGGTGAACTTTTCCTGCAAATAGACGAGGTAGATGGGACCCAGCATAGCCTCTGAAGCTCCGGCTACGAACACGATGACCAGCAGCGTGACAAGGGCTTTGGAGAGCGAATAGTCGAATCGCGTCCTCACCGAAACAGGAGATCGGGTCTCTGGCACGTTCCTCCAGGCCAGCCACGTCCCCACAGCGGTCATGAGGGCATAGATGGAAAAGGCAATCCGCCAGCCGACACGCTCGGAGAGCAGGGAGACGAGGACAAAACCCACGACAACGCCCATCAGTCCCCCACGAGAAGTGATCTCCGTTATGCGCCCCAGAGCGCGACCGCGTCTCTCAGGAGGCGTGACATCGGCAATAATAGTATTCACCGCGATCCAAAAGAGTGACGAGCCGATCCCCTGTACGAACCGGGCCAGGTAGAGCATCCGCAGGGTGCGCGCCCAGGCAAAGGTGGCCATGGCCAGCGTGTAAAAGATCAGTGCCAACACGAGAAAGCGCTTGCGTCCAAAGCGATCCAGCGTCCAACCCACCAAAGGGCGCAACAGCAGCGTGGTGGCCGTGAATATGGAAAAGAGACCGCCAATCTCCACCGCGCTGGCCCCCAGCATCCTGCTGTATATGGGCAATCCAAAGTGCAGGAAGGTAAAGGGCAGAGACCAGTAAAAGAGAGGACGGTGCAAGGGCAGGGTGGCGACATTCTCCGCCGGGGAAACCTTTTGTTTCTCCCGGCTCTTTGCCAGATCAGTTTCCTTCATTCACAGATCCAAAGGATCGGTTCGCAGGACGGGGATCAAGGACAGCATGATCAAAGGATCACGACCTCGATACCCTTCTCCTTCGCCCGCTTACTCAGGGTCGCACCATGATCGCCACAGGCGACGACATAGTGGTTTTGCACCCCCTTGACCGCACCAAATACTTTTTCGCGATCCGGGACATCGACAACGAGGGTATTGCGACACCACCCCTCCCTATCCTGGCACCCTCTAACGGTGCCTCTTGCAAGAAGGAGACTTTTCAGTCCCTTGGTGAGACGTGCAATCGTAACGACCTTCCCTGCGGAAACCGTCGTATGAACGGTGGGGCTCTCTTTACGACCATGATAGTCGCCGATATAGTATTCCTCCTTTTCTCTTTCCGCGGCACACAGGTTGCGAGGCAGGACGCAATGGCTGATGCCCAGGTGTCCATTGGCCTTGACAGCGCCCCCCATAAAAGTGGGCACGCCAGCCGCGCGCTTGAATAACACCATGGTCAACAGAGCGTCCAGATCGCCCTGGCAGGCGGCGGGGATACCCCGCTCCTGAAACAGCATCAGGGCCACACAGGGGACAGGAAGCGTCTCTTCCCTTATCCATGGTCTACACACGATGGTCACCCCATCGCCGCCGCGCTCCTCTACGATTCGCGCCATGGCCAGATAGAGCCTTGCTGCCTTGACGATCTCCTCATCGGCGACCTGGGTCGTCCGGGAGGCATGTGCCGTCAAATCCTGCGCTAGGCGCGTCGCCTCCGCCTGCGCCTGGGATGACAGGGAAGCATATCTGCTCCGCAATTCGTCCGCGGGAACAGCCTCGAAACGAAGCCCCAGCTTTTTGCCGGCCACGCCGAGGTCGCTGGTGATCTCCCATCCATTCAGGTAATCCGTGGGCAGTCCACCGAAAAGCAACAGCTTTTCTCCCGTATCCATCTCCTCCTCCCTTTTGAGCCACCAAATGCAATCCCATTCTACTGAAAAAGCACAAAGGTGGAAAGCGGACCTAAGCCGCCGCCTCCTCGGCCCCAAGATCGAGATTGCGTAGGAGCTGCGCATTCGCGGCCACGATGACCGTGCTCATGGACATCAGGAGAGCACCCACCGCCGGTGATAATAGGATACCATAGGAAGCCAGGACGCCCGCGGCCAGGGGAAGG
>JAWLEV010000043.1:0-22477 GCA_041685915.1 Anaerolineae bacterium
AGCGCGCCATCACCACAGCGTAAAACCGCCGTCCACCACCAGATCGTGGCCTGTGACATAGTCGGAGGCTTCGGAGGCCAGATAGATGAGGGCACCCTGCAGGTCGCTGGTCTCGGCCATGCGCCCCACGGGAATATCCTCCAGCCAGCCAGGGACCAGGTGGCTCACCTGATCGACCAACGCCGTGCGCGTATAACCGGGACTGATACAGTTCACCCGCACGCCGCGTGGGGCCCACTCGGCGGCCATCGACTTGGTCAAATGGATCACCCCCGCCTTGGAAGCGTTATAGGCCACCTGGTTCTGGGGACGATTGACGATGCGCGCCGACATGGAGGCTGTGTTGATGATCTTGCCATAGCCCTGCTCCAGCATGACGCGCCCCTCGGCCTGGCAGCAAAGAAAGACGCCCTTGAGATTGACGTCGATCACGGCGTCCCAATCCTCCTCGCTCATCGTCTCGGCGTCGGCCCAGCGGCCGATGCCTGCATTGTTGACGCCGATGTCCAGGCTGCCCCAGGCATCCACGATGCGCTGCACCATCCCCTGCACCTGATCCTTTTGCGTGACGTTCACCTCCAGGGGCATGGAGCGTACTCCAAGGTCACGTATCTCCTCCGACACGGCGTGTGCCGTGTCGGGATTGATGTCCACGATGGCCACATCGGCGCCGGCCTCGGCCAGGGCCAGCGCAAAGGCCCGCCCGATACCCTGTCCAGAGCCGGTCACCAGGGCCGTGCGTTCTGCCAGAGAGAATCTATCGAGGATGTCCATCAAAGCGCTCCTTGTGTGTCATCAGGCCAACTTGGATTCGTGGTAAGGCATGCAGCGTGACGGATCCCCCACTTTCCTCCCTTATTCCAACCGTTCCATATTCACATAAGGCACAAAGACCCGTCTTCCGCTGGGTAGTTCAACCACAGCGCCCTCGGCGCGGGTACCGATGCTCGTCTCGCGGGGAGAGTTGGAAAGGGAGACGATTTCGCCCAGGAGCCCCAGATAGGGAGAACGGGTCAGGCGTACACGCGCGCCCTCTTCCAGGGGACGCGTGGCGCCGACTGAATTCGAGAGTTCTTCATCCGCGCGCAGAGGGACGATCACCTCTGCCTCCTTTTCCTCATCGGGCGTTCCCGAGATCACCCCCGGACGCCCATGGTAGGTGCGCAGGGTGTGAAAGATGGGTTCCGCCATGGGGACCTCGCCCAGCCCCTCGGTGACGACGAGGGGCAGATCGAGATCCTCACATACCTTTTTAAGGCCAGCAGATATGCTTCCTACAACAAGTCCTGCGAGCCTGAACTGCTGCGCTCGAAACAGGACGCGAGGATCCTGCAGCATCCCGCCCACGAGGATGGCACCGCGATAGCGCAAACTCACCTGTTCCCAACTGAGGGGTTCCGCTGCATCAGAAATCCTGACGACGAGGATGCCCTCGCCCTCCCCTCCACTGCCCCACACGCCGCGTGCATAGGCCCCCGTGGTGCGAATAGAAACGCCCCGGTGGGGATAGGTCTCCACGACCTCTCCGGGAATATAGGCGTCCAGGACGTGGGGCTGGGGATCCTGCCGCAAAAAGATATAGCCATCCCCCACATCCTGTACCGTGCCATCAAAGGGGGCCACGATCCGTTCTCGGGGCCAACTCAGGAGCGAGGGCTTGACCAAGAGGTCCCCGGCCTCCACATGATCTCCCGCTGATATCTGCATCTGGCGGGCGGCCTTTGCCGTGTCCACGCCCAGCGTGCCGGCCACGTCGATGACGCGCACCTTCCCCGGAAGGGAGCAGCGCGCCACGGTATCCGTAGGGACCACCCGATCCCCCCTGTGTACCAAGAGTTCGCCCGCCGTGGGAAGCACTCGCTGGCGCACGATCTGGGTCAAGGGCGAGAAATGGGTCTCATGGGTTATCGGTATCATTGGTCAGGCTCTCCAACCACTCCTGTATCTTGGTACGGCGGCGCTGGGCGTCCTGGGGTAAAAGGAGGGGCCGCCCCCGCGTATCGATGATGAGGCCCAAACCGCCTCCCCGTACACGCGTCTTTCCTCCCACACCCGGACGTCCCAGTCCGATGTCAAAGTGACGGCTGGGGCGGACCTCGATGGTGGCGAGATCATCCAAGGAGAGAGGAATGCGACGGATGACGCCAGCGGGCAGATCCTCTTCTATGATCTGTCCCTCTTCCTTGGTAACCTTGACCTGCAAGGCGTGTTCGCCTTCCCGGTCATTGCCGATGGGGGCGATGACCGTCCCCAGCTCCTGATATCCATCACGTTCCAGAACCTGGGCAGCGGCCAGAGGCACTCTGTCGGCCAGGGCGCCCAGTTGAGGCCAGATCGATCCCCAGTCCATCACCAACCGCGTCAGCCCCGTTGGCTGCAAGGCGTCCAACAGCGAGAGGATCACCAGGCCATCCTGGGGAGTGTGGGCGAAACAGCCTCCCCGTATGGCGATGAGATCAAAGGGGGGCGTCGTCCGTCGTTCCCTGTCATCGAGAGGCAGCCAATACTGGCGACGCACACGCCGCATGGCGGTCAAGAGATTCTGGCGCGCTACAGCATGACATAAAAAGAGATCCTCCATCGTCTGGGGTACGCTGCGAGGGCGCAGCCAGCCGTTCTCCAGGCGGCCGGCCACCTCTTCTGCCCTCATGGATGTGGGCAGCCAGCGGATGACATCCTCGAGGCCCCCTTGGGAGGACAGAGCATGGCAATTTCGGCTCGTGCCCAGAGCGCCGGCCAGGGTCCACTGATATTTCTCTCCTTGTGCCGCCGCCACGTAGGTGCTGGCGCCACCCACGTCCACGCCTAGCACTCCCTGGGATAACTCGTTGCGGCGAGCTATAAAGCGAAAGATGTGGCTCAGGGCATCGGACGTGGAAGCGATGGGGGGCTCGCTCCAGTCGCGCAGGCGTCGATAGCCGGGCAGCCTGGTGAGTTTAACCTGGGAATAGATGTTGGCCAGTTCCCTCTGCAGTTCCACCAGGCTTTCCGTATCCGCGTCGGGACGCACGTTATCCACCACGCGCAGATCGAACCGGGCAGAGACGAGATCGGCGATGGGACGCCGCGCCTCCTGATTGCCCGCAAAGAGAAGGATGGGGCGCTCTTCCTCTGTGAAATCCTCATAGAGGTTTGCCAGCACGCGTGCGGCCTGCGCCAGGGGAGCGGTGGGCCCCCTATCCAGTCCCCCCACCATGATGACGACTTCCGGAGGATGTTCGCGCAGTGCCGTGGTCACCTCCTCATGCCAGCGCCGTGAGCGGGTTCCCAAAGTGACGATCTGGTCGACGACGGCGTTTGCGCCCTGGCAGGCATGTTGAGCGCTCTTTATGCTGAGGTCGTTCGTCAAACCGATGACGGTGCACTGCAAAGGCGACGCCGCGCTGGAGGTGGCCATAAAAGCGTCCGCCCCCTCGCCCAGGTCCCTCTCTGGGATGATGAATTCTCCCCCCCGATCCAGAAAACGGCGCTGGGCGATCTGCTCCAGCTGCTCTACCGCCCGGCGCAGTCCCAGGGTCACGTCGTTTTCAGGACGTCCCAGCGTTGTCGGCACCTCCGCCTGGGCCACCAGCCGATAGATGCCTTCCACTTGGTCGATGAGACACGCGTGAGTTAATATACTACCAATATCGGCGGCGATAATGGAGGTGATCTTTTTTTCGCTCATGGGTTACAGTCCCACATTCACAAAACGTGCAAGCCAATCGTAAAGGAAGACGAGGCGGCTCTTCAGGATGGCAAAGAAAGAGAGGGTCGCTCCTGCCAACAGGGCGCCAAAGCCGATCATTATCACCTTGCGCCCCGTCCCCTGCAGGATCTCGAGCAACCTATAGCCTATCCCCTTGTGCGTCTCATCCTCTGGTGCGGAGAAGTGAAAGACGGATAGGACAGTTATCGTCCCCACGACGAGGAGGAGAGCATCGATGGCGTGGGCCCAGCCGATCAGCCCCTGGCCATAATCGGCGGGAGATAGGGAAAGAAAGGAGACCTGCAATTGTGGCACAAGAGTGCCCGTGATGACGCCTCCCAAAGCCAGGGCAGCTCCGGTGCCAAAGAGAACGCCCAAAGGTAGATTGCCCAATGCGGAGATGGGCTTGATCCCTCGGGCCAGGAGACACATGCCCAGGGCAAAAAAGAGGCCATAATACCACCAGGTACCTGGATCCGTCAGCAGCAGGCGCAGCCTGGGCCAGAGCACGTTGCTCCAGGCCAAAGAGGCGGCATAGCCCGCCGCAATCCCTACAAAGAGATACTCGGCCAACCGGAAAAAGGGATTATCACCCAGGATAAAACTTAGTACGGCCAACGTCAACAGGGCGGCGAACCATATCCCCACCGCTTCCACGGTGGCCGGTGACAGATGAACGAGCGCATTTATAACAGTTTGCAATATGGCCTCCTTTTAGCGCCTCGGCAGGGGCCCTCACTCCTTGCTAACATAGACCACGTTGGTGATGACGGCGATGAGGAGCATGACGAGGAACAGGAAGATATCGGCGTCGACGGTTCGTGCCGCCATCCCCTCCATCCCACTGGCCTTCTCGTATTCGGCCGCGCCATAAGCTCCCCCGATTAACGTCTCCAGTTGCCCCGCCTGTTCATAGGGTACAAGCAGGGGTTCGATCCTGGTGCTGACCAGGGCGTGCAGCAGGACGATATCCCCGCGCCGCACCTGCTCTATCCAACGACGGACAATGTTGTTCTCGTCGGAGAGGACGATGACGTGCTCCATATCCGCCACAGAATCTATTCCACTGGTGACGGGCAGTTCGCTCAAGGCGCGATGTTGAACGTGATCTTTTTTGAAAGCGTAGCCCACTCCCTTTTTCAACGTCCGCAGGCCGGCCTCCTGCCCGGACAGGTATCCCAGGATGGCATAGTCCTCCCCGTAGCGATAGTCCTCCATCTCCCCGGCCACCGTCGCGCATATCTTTTCCGCCACTCCGATGCCCTCGGGCTTGGTGCTCATGGCCACTATGGGCACCGACCGCGAGGCCAATTGTCGCACCAGGGCCAGGGCGAGAGGGTCCAGTTCCCCAGCATAGGACGGGCTGTAATCAAAGGAGACGAGCACGGGCGTATGAACCGACAGGGTGGACGTCATATCCACCAGTCCCCCAATGTCCCGGCGCGGTAACACCCAGTGGGCCGTCTGCCCACCGGTGAAAAAGGGCGCCAGGGCGGCAAGGAGCACCATAAGATGGAGGAGCACACGGCCCAGCCTGGACAATGGCTGGGGCTCTTTTCCCTCCGCTTTCGAGGGTGCCTCCTGAAGGGGGGCTCCCTCCTCGGCTATGCGTCGGAGCAGCTCAGCGTCGGCCCGCTCTTCCTCCGTCGGTTCCTCGGAAGAGAGGGGGTCGGCGCGATGGGGCAGGGAGACGCCCACTTCTAGGGGAAGGCCGTCCTCTATCCCCTCCAGGGGATGCGTCGCGATCTGGGGCAAGACCTCCTCCCCTTCTTCCGTCTCAGGAGCCTGTTCGTCCGGTGGCGCAGGGGCCTGTTCTGTTTCGGTTGTCTGCTCCTCGGAGGGAGGTCGCTTTTCGGCGAGGGGTTCCTCCTCTCGCGTCAGAGGTTCCTCTCTTCTCTCCGTTTCGATAAAGGGCGGCAGGGTTTCGGCGGGTTCCTCTTCGAGGGGTGGCTCCTCCTCTGCAGCGACTTCTGCCTCCTCGGCTTCCTCAGAGAGGAAAGAGGGGATGGACTCCTCTTCTTTCTCCGTCGTCTCCGCCAGCGTCTCTTCCCCTTCCGTCATCCTTTCCTCCGCAGCCGGTGGCTGTTCCGCCGCTTCTGGGGCGGCCCCTTTCAATCGCTCCAGGCAGCGGTGACAAAAGACGTTCTCGGCCGGATTCAGGGCCCCACACGCGGGACAGGCGCGGTACAAAAAGTCCTCCAGGTTCTCGCCACAGGCCTCGCATACCTCCGCGTCTTCTGGATTTCTATGCTTGCACGCCGGGCAGACGATCATTGTCTCAACTCCTACGATCTGGCATACGGTTTATCCACGGCCAAGAGAACGCGCAAGGAGGTGGTGATGGTTCCCAGCGCGATACCCAAGAGGAAGCCGCGCATACTTGCCGTGACGGGGACCTTGAAAACCCAGTCCCGCAGGGAGGATACATACAGCGAGAGACTGGCGCTGAAGGGCAGCTGGGCGAACAGCACAAAGAGGCTGCTGATCAAAAGAATCGCTGCGCCGACATCCCGTATCTTGAAGGCGCGATAGGCTGCACTGACCACGAAAAAGGCCAGCAGGGCGGTCATCGTGGATTGAAGCGGGGAATAGATGTACTCGAACAGCCAGTCTATGCTTGCCGAATCGGGCATAGAGATGCCCAGGGCCGCGGTGACCAGGAGGGCCAGCACGAGCACAAAACTCGCTCCACGATCCCCCTCTCCCAGCGTCATACGCCGCAGGTGGACGAGAAGGATATTGAGCAGCCCCAGCAGCAGGGCAAAGGCGGCCAAGATGACCACCCCTTCTACCAGGATCGCCCCCGCCGCGTCGATTTGGGGACTGGCAAAGAAAAAGTCCAGCAGGGCCAGACCGCCGCAAAAGATGGCTGCAGTGATGGGCAAAATCTTTTTCATCGCTCAACTCAACCCCAGTAACCCAAGGAGGCCATCACGACCCCCACAATGATGGAAAGGATGAGCACGACGCGCAAGTAATCCTGCGTCGCCAGACTTCCCAGGTGACTCGGACGATGCAGATAAGCGCCTGCTGCATAAAGTTCCTCGCCGACGACGGCCTCATCTAGAGAAAGCCACATGAGCATGGCCGAGGAGGGATCGCTGGTTCCCCCGATCTGCAAAAAATCCTGTCCGCTTGCGGCCTCGGAAATCCACAGCCCCTCGGCGTTGAATTGACCAAGGACTATATGGGCCAGAGGGGCTTTCTCCTGCAGCGTATCATACGTACCGGCAGCGTAGGCAAAGGGATCTGGGCCATAGAAGCGTATCTTCCCGCCTCCCGTTTCTCCCGGTGAGGTCTCGGCCTGTTGTAGAACGCCGTGTGCCGTGGCGAACACCGTCGGGCTACCGGCCGTGCTCATGAGGGGATAGGCATATTCGGTGGATCGACGCGCCAGATAATCTGCAGCTGTGATGCCCATCAGCGCCTGGGGCGTCGCCTCTGTGCCTATGCGCCCCGATCCCACGCTCACATGCAGGGACTGGCCGCTCTCGGCGGCATGGCTTACCAGCCGTCGCATCCTTTCATAGACGCCGATGGGGCGGAGGGGAAATCGCCCGTCGCGCCTGGCGCGAATCGTAAAGACGGTGAACATCAGCGCCGAGACGAAAAGCGTCAACAGGGCCACGACATCGACGGTGGAAAAGATGGCGTATATAAGCGATGGCATCTATCCTCCCTTCTTCCACACAGCGCGTTCCTGGTCGAGCCTCTCCAGCAGCCTATCTATCTTTTCGCGATCCTCCAGAAGGCTGGCATAGCGCCCCATCTCTTGGGATAAGGGCCCCAAAAGGGGCTGGAGCAGCAGCAAGCACTGGCTGCCCAAAAAGCCAAAGGGTCTGAAAAGTTCCAAGAGTACGATGGTCGGTGTGATCAATTTGCGCCTTGCGGCGATGTCGACCAGCCCGTCGATCATCTCCTGCTCGCCTTGCCCATCTGGCGCCTTATTATAACACAAAGACTCTTCAATCTCTACCATTTTTGTGCTTTTCGCCAACTATATGCACGATGACGTGGAACTGCCTGCGTAGCCAATGCCAAGGACTTTGGTTGCGTTCGTTGATGGCTGCGATGGCGGACTGTGCCACCTCTCCGATGGAGCGGTCGAAAAGGACAGTGTCATCCTCCAGGAGGCCCTCCAATGGCACGAGGCTCTCCACCCCGCCGATCTCTGCCAGTCCCCGCGCCGCATACCAGCGCACGGCCGGATCCCCATTCTGCAGGCACTGGATCAGCGTCCTGCGGGCCTTGTCCGTCGCGATGTGTCCCAGGGCGATCGCAGCGCTGCCTCTCACCAGGGACTCGGCATCCGCCAAGGCATCCTGTAGGATATCCACGCTTTTGGGAGCGGCAATCTGGCCCAAGGCACGGCCCGCCGCGCTTCGCACCCAGAGGGATTCGTCCGTCAGTGCCTCGCCAAGAGGCTGCGCAGCCTGACTATCGCCTATCCGCCCCAATGCGTCGGCGGCACTGGTGCGCACCAGGGGATCGTCATCCTCTTGCAGTGCTGATACAAGGGGGGCGATGGCTTGTGGGTGTCCCCACAGCCCAAGTCCATCGGCTATAGCCGCCCGGCATCTGGCATCGCCCTCCTGCATCCTTCGCTCCAACCGTCTCCAGAATTCTTTGAAGGAGAGGATGCGGTTCGAGCGTCTGCCCCATAACACATTGCCCAGCGGTCCCCGCCCCTGCAGGGTGCGGGCCGTCTCGGCCAGGGCCTCGCTCGCATGCCAACGCACAAGGGGATGTGGATCCCCGAGAAAATCCAAAAGGCTGTCCACCGCATCGCCGTGCAGATCGCCCCCCAGGGCGGCCGTTTTGTGCCATCGCGCCACGACATCCTCTGTTTCGATTTCCACGATTAACTCATTCCCTGTATGAGGCATCGAGACGAGTATACCATGCACGGGAAAGCTCCGCAAGCAGACTCAACCCTATCCGTAGGTGAATACTCTGTTAACACCCCTTTTTGCGCATTCCAGGGCTTTTCATATTTCGGATTCAGACTGCAAAAATTGTACTATATATGTTACAATAGGATTGTAACTCTTGCAGTTGATTGTGTTCCGCGCAAGGGGCGATGAGGGGGCCTATGCTTCTTGATATCCTGATCATCTTTATCATTCCGTTGCTTTTGCTGTTCATCGTGCTGGGCTTTGTCACCCTGAACAGGTATATAACCTATAAGGAACGTGTGGCCATGATGCGATCGGGATTTCCTGTGGAGGCGATACATCGCGACGCCCAGGAGCGGCAGGGGAACCGTGGTGTCTTGTGGGGTGGGGTCATCACAGCCATGAGTGGCCTGGCCCTGCTGTTGAGCCTGGCCACGCTGGGGATGGGCGTGTGGTTGTTGGCCGGGTTATTGCCCCTTTTCGTCGGCCTGGGCATCGTCCTCATCTACTATATGACGTTGGGGTCCGGCCCTGCTCCCCAAAGAGGGCAGGAAACGAGGGAAAAAGAGGGGCGGCAGGATGCTGGCGCGATGGACGATGTGGACATTTGGGAGCATAATGAGGAGTAGTAGACTATAGGCATCAGAAAGATGGATAGCGTAAAAGATCCCCTTTCCGACCTCGTAGCCACGTGCCAGAATGGCGACGAGACGGCTTTTCGCAAGTTGGTAGAAGAAACACAAGAGGATGTATATAATCTGGCGTATCATATGCTGGGCAACGAGCAAGAGGCCGAGGATATGACGCAGGAAGTGTATCTCCGTGTGTGGCGCGGCCTGCCTGATTTTCGAGGTGAGGCCAAGTTTACAACCTGGCTTTACAGCATCACGACGAACGTATGTCTTAATCGACGCCAGCGCTCTGGGCGGAGATTGCACGTTGTGGACGATGAGGATGCGCTGGAGGATTCCATGGCCGAGTATGGTGATCCTGCAGAAGCGACGATGCGACAAGAAGAGAGGGCCGTCCTTTGGAAGACGGTAAAGTACCTGCCTCCCAAATATCGCACAGTGATCGATCTGTTCTATCAGAAGCAACTCTCGTATCAGGAGATCGCCGAACTCTTGTCTATCCCTTTGGGGACTGTAAAAGGGCATTTGAACCGGGCGCGCAAGGCCCTGGCCAAGAGATTGCGGCTCAAAGAGGAGGTTCCGAGTGCTTTCCTGTAAGCGGGTACAAGAGCAACTCCCCCAATATATAGCGGATGGAGAGCGCGCATCCCCGCGCTATGAGGCACTGCATAGGCATCTGGCATCGTGTCCCGCCTGCCGGGCCTATGCTCAGCGTCTGCGGTTGGTGGAAGAGGCCCTGCACACATATCCCCGTGTGCATCCCAGCCCTCTGTTGACGGATCGCATCTTGGAGGCCGTGGGGAAGGAGCGGGCTGCTATGGGAGAATGGCATCCCTTGTCCTGGGATGTGTGGGTGCCCGTTATGGTCTTTGTCATGGCCCTTTTCATCGCCAGTGTCTCCCTGCCACAGGGCATGCTCGCGCGAGTGCCCGATACCCGGTTGACCGAGACGCTGGCGGCCTGGCCCCATTTTCTCCAGAGCAGATCCGCCCTGTGGGGAAGAGTGGAGAAAGAGTTGTTATGGGCCATCGCAAGTGGTATATTTGCAACCATGGCCGGGCTTGGTATGGGCATCACATTGGCGTATTGGAAGAAACTCGATGCCTTTGACCTGGGAGATCTGGAACAGTGGCTTGCCAGCACGGCCCAGCGGCTCTGGAAACGCGCACGTCACGTCTGATGGGAGATCCCGAGACGGAGGTCCCGTGCGCATCTTTTGCCGCACTGGTGGAGTCGTGGGACGAGCGCGGCCGATTTTTATTCAAAGAGTATCGGGTGAGGATGTATGACGTTGTACGTTACGGGAGATCAGGTGTTCCATCCCTTTTTTGGGGCAGGGACGATTACGAGCGTCGAGGCGAAAAGGATCGGCGGAAGGCGCCGCCGATATTACGTCATCGATATGGTGATGGACGCCATGCAGATAATGGTTCCCATCGACCGCATCAGCGCCATCGGTCTGCGGAAGGTGGGAGAGGGAAAGCGATTGCGAGAGATGCTTTACGCCCTTGATGGCGTGCCAAAGATAAAGGAAGCAAAGGGGACCGCACGGCGGACGCGACAGGAGGAGATGCGCGAGCGGCTCAAATCGGGATCTTTTGTCCAGATCAGGGACACGGTACGCGAGTTACACGTGATGCAGAGGGAACGTCCTTTGGGGATGATGGATCGGGAACTGTTGGAACAGGGGAAGCGATTTCTGGCCGGAGAACTGGCCCTGGCCCTGGGACTGGATGCCGAAAAGGCTCTCAAAGAGGTGGAGAAAAGCCTTTCCGAGATGATGGAAGGACAGGAACAGCAGACATAAAGTCAATCCGACGGGCCCCTCCGCCGGATTATGAGGATTCCTCCAGCATGGGCAGGCGCACGCAAAAACAACTGCCCTCTCCCACGTTGCTTTTTACCTCGATCTCTCCGCCCAGGGTCTCCATAATGCGCTGGCTGATGTACAGCCCCAGCCCCGTGCCGGGGCGGGTAGTTTGGGATCTCGTGCGATAAAAGGGCTCAAAGAGGTGGCTCTGCTCCTCGGGCGTGATGCCAGGTCCCTCGTCCCTCACATAAAGAATGAAATCCTTGCCTTGATGCTCCAGTTCGACATGGACGCAGCTGTTGGAAGGTGCGAATTTGTAAGCGTTGCTGACGAGATTGACGATGACCTGTTCCAGGCGTAATGGATCGGTGAGAGCCCAGGTAGGACTCTTGGCATTGTCAAAGACGAGGGAGATGTCAGATAGTTCCGCGCGCAGTTTAAAGCGGTTTAAAATGTCGGACACGAGTTGATCGACGCGCACCCGCTCCATATACACGGAGAAGCGCCCGGTCTCGATGCGAGACAGTTCCAGCAGATCGTCCACCAGACGCGTAAGGATGTAGGTCTCATTCTCGATATGGGTTAGAAAACGGTCCAGTTCCCCTTCCTCTCGGTCTTCTTCCTCTATATCCAGGATGAGGCTGATAAAGCTCAGGATGTGCTGGAGGGGAGTTCGCAACTCGTGGGAGACTTGAGAGATAAAGAGGCCGCGTCTCTCCGCCGCTGTGCGCTCTCGGGTCACGTCGCGTACCAGGAATACCCTTCCCTCGGCCGGCGATTTAAGATCGGAGGAGGTGATCTCGAGGGTACACATCTCTTCTTCGGGCCGCTGCAACTCTACCTCATAGGGGCCCACGACGCGCGCGGCGGGATCGAGGATCTTTTCTAGCGGCCCCTCGTCCTTCCCAGGCACAAAGGGCAGGGACAGAGCTTTCGCAGGGTATCCCACGAGACGGCCAAGCGTAGAATTCGCCCGCGTGACCCTCCCCCCCTCGACGATAAAGAGCCCATCGGCGATACTCTCGATAATGGTATCACTGCGCCTTCGCTGGGCATCAATCTGTGTGAGCAGGCGCGTTTGCCGGATGGCCAGGGAGGCCTGGGCAGCCAGGGTACGCACATAGTCAGAATCGGCGGCCCTGAAAGCCTGGGATGCGCTGCTGCTCAGGCTCAAGGTCCCCAGTGCTCTGCCGGCCGTATAGAGGGGGGCCACCAACAGGGAACTCAAGTCCGAACTCGAGTCAAGCGGGGCAAAGTCCGGATGGCGGGACGCATCGTCGAGCCGATATATCTTGCGTTCTCCAAGTGCCCGGCCAGCGATGCCCACATCGACGGGGAATCCCCCTTCCGATCTCACCTCCCAGGGTTTTGAGCAAACGCGGGGGCGGAGCCTCGTACCCTTTTTATTCAGCAGGTGGATAACACATTTTTCCGCCCGGGGCACGACGCGTAGTGTAGCGTCCACGATCACCTGAAGGAGTTCCTCCAGATCGTCCGACGTGGCCATCTCGCGCGTGATTTGCAGCAGGAGCTCCTGTTTCTCGTCGACCGTGGAGGATTCTGACGAACTGTTTGAGGGTACAGGGGGAGAGGATCCATTTTCTGAGGACGCCTCTGCCCCCCCGGCATCCTCCGATGTGGATTTACCTTTGATCACAGATGACCCCTTGAGACATACACCACCATGAACGGACGTGTTTTCAATTAAAGGACATTGGTTTCTACATCTCTAATCAGACGCATTATAGTGTTTCTGTATCTAAAGGGCAAGCGCTTTGGCATTCGACTTATATAGTGCTCCTGTACGTCAAAGGGGGCAAAAGCCCCGCTGGATCTTTTGCCCCCTGGCTGGCCCTTTAGACGATGAGGGTGGCGCGTTCCTCTATTTCCTCCCAATCAGGTTGAGGGCCCATGCCGGGCTCGTCGGGAACGGTCACATAACCGTCCACGACGCTCAGGGGGCCCTGATCTTTCAGTCCCTTTATCTGCTCGCTGTTGACGACCAGTTGCTCATAATAATCGTTGTTGGGTATGGCGGCACAGAGATGGGCATTGGCCCAACCGCCGCCGTGAACCTGGGCCCGCATACCAAAGGATTCTGCCAGGTGGGCCACTTTCATGGCGCCGGTGAAGCCGCCCTTGAAACCTATGCTGACGCGCATCATGTCCAGGGCGCGCTGCTCGATCCACGTGGCCGCGTTCCAGTGGCAACCGTCGCACGTCTCGGCAGCCAATACGGGAATATCCAGTGTCCGGCATAACTCCGCATAACTGGGGAGGTCGAACTCGCGCATGGGTTCCTCATACCACAAAAAACCGGCTTCTTCCAGGACGCGGCCAAAGCGCAGAGAGGTGACATAATCCCATCCCGCCGAACCATCGAACATGAGATCGGCGTCCTCACCCACCCATCGACGCAGGTTGCGTGATAGTGCGGCGTCCCGTTTCGCGTCGCCCCAGGCATGAAGTTTGAAGGCAAAGAATCCCTCGTCCATGCACTCTTTGATGTGGCGCTCGTATTCGTCCATGGTGTCCCAGGTGACGGTGGAAGCATAGGCGGGCACTCGATTGTCATTGCCCCCCAAAAGCTGATACAGGGGAAGGCCGGCGGCCTGAGACTTGATATCCCAACAGGCGATATCGATAAGGCCTAGGTCGTGTACGTTGAACTCTTCCAGGCGATCCAGTTCCCACATGCGGTGCCACAGGCGCTCTGTGAGCAGGGGGTTGCGCCCTATGAACTCGGCCTTTAGTCGGCGCCGGACGATGTCGGCCACGCGGTGGCCCCTTCCATAGGCGTGTCCTATATATCCTTCGTCCGTCTCGACCTTTATAACTGCCGAATAGGTCGTCTCGCCAGGGGGCGTGCCGTCGCCCGCACCGGGTAGCCCCTCGCGCCAATGAAATCTTGGCTCCTGTGCCGTGTGCGGCACGACGTAGCAGATAATATCCGTGATCTCCATCTTGCTCCTTCTATATTATGATGAAATGGTAAGTGAACGTGAACGAACCCACGCGAGAGATTGTATCTTTGCTGCTCCCTCGTGTAAAGGACTCCAAGATTAACTACTTTTACACCTTTTAGAAACCTTCTCTATACCTTGGCATGTTACACTTGATGTAGACGCGACAACGGGAATGGAGGAGCCATGGACAAAAGATCTATCGTCGAGAAAGGGGTGCGAGATATTCGAACCACCGTCGTGACAGGACTGGCCGCTTCACTCTTTATCATCCTGGTTTCAGGGTTCTTTGTTACCTCGGGCCAGGATCTGTTGTTAATATGCTTTGGTTTCGCTGCCGGTCTCGGCGCCGCATATGTTCTGGAGAGCCTGGCAGAGTCAAGGCGACACAGACAAGATTACTGAGTGGGGTGGGACATAAATTGGTTTCGATCTGTGCCACGAACCACACCATCGCGAATATATCTGTAAATTCCCGCGTTGAGGCGCCACAATGAAGGGGAGCCCGATACATGGCTGGGGCCCAAGGACCGATATGATTCCCTGGGCCCCGGCGGCTTTTTGTTGGGAATTTATCCCTGGCTCACGACGTTGAGTTCTGGCAGCAGAATGTAGGGCAATCGAATCTGCCCATAGACCCAATGGCTTTCCTCGCTGAGGGTCGCCACTTCACGCAGATCTTCATAGATATTGCCAGCGATGGAGATGTCCTTGACCCTGCCCACGATCTCGCCCTCGTCGATCACATAGGCCAGTCCCAGCGTATTGGAAAAGGCTCCACTCATGGGATTCCCCTGTCCCAGTCCCAGCACATGATCGACGAGCAATCCATGTTCCATATCGCCGAGGATGTCGGCGAGGGGCGTGGATCCCGCCTGTAGAACCAGATTCGAGGGAGAGGGTGAGGGGGGCGCGAAGAGGTTTCGAGAGCCGTTGCCGGTGCTTTCGGTGTCCATGAGGGCCGCCGTCTTGAGATCATACAAAAAACCCTCGCTTACGCCATCCGCGATCAGTGCCTTACGGTGACAGGGAACCCCTTCCCTATCGTGGCCGCCGCTGCTGGGACGGCCAGGGAGTGTGGGATCGTCCCACAGGGTGATGCTGGGATCGAAAACCTGTTCCCCCTGCCTGTCCGATAGGGGTGAGACCCCGCGTTGAACGTTCTCCCCATTGACGGCCAACATGATGGGCAAGGCGACGACCATGGCTCCCACGGGAGAGAACAGGACGGGCATGCGCCCCGAGGCGAGGGTTGCCGGTCGTTTAGCCCGCTCTACCTTTTCCTGTAGGCGCTCAAGGGTCTGGCGATAGTCTTCGGTGAGGGAGATGTCGTGCACGGAATCGTATACCATGAGCACATCATCACCGCGGACCCGTTCCAGGCTCATCTGCACGGAAAAGTGCGAGAGTTGTTGCGAAAGGTCATTGCCCGCACTATTTTGCAGGGTAAAGCGTCCAACGCTGCGCTCGATGTCCACGTCGACCTTGGCATCGGGATCGACGGAACGCAGAGCATCGACGATCTCGCGGCCTATTTCTACAAAACGGGCCATGGGAACCTGGGCGAGGGTGGGATCATAGGTCTCTATTTCTGGGCCTGGTGCCTTTTCGGGAAAGGCGATGGACACCTCGTCCCCGTAACGGGCCGAGGCCAAAAGATTGGCCACCAATTCCGATTCCTCTATCTGGCCACTCGCTGCTGTAAATCCCAACCGCCCATCGATGATCCCGCGCAGGGCGACCCCCTGGGTCTCCTGCGTTTTGGCCGTCTTCATCTCGTTGGCCTCAAAGCTCACCGTGGTGGATTCCCTGTCGATGGTGTAAACCTCGGCCTGTTCCGTCCTCTTTTGCAATGTCGGTAGCAAATTCATCCTTTGCCCTCCTCGCCTATCGTCCACCCATCGCCACGTCTTGAATGCGAATGTGGGGCGCGCCGGTGCTCACCGGCAACCCCCCTTGCCCCTTGCCACATCTGCCCAGCTTGCTAAAGGTGAGATCGTCGCCAATGGCGTCGATGTTCTTTAGGGTGGCAAATAGGTTACCGCTTAGCACCACGTCCTTGACCAGCTCGGCCACCTCACCATCGCGGATCATATAGCCGTATCCAGCACTGAAAGAAAAGTTTTCCAGTGCTGTCTGTCCCCCGATGGAATCGCAGGCGTATACGCCCAGGTCTATGTCAGAGATCATATCCTCGAAAGAGGAATCGCCGGCCTCGATAAAGGTATTCGTCATGCGCACGATGGGAGGGTAGCGATAGCTCGTGGCCCGGGCATTGCCCGTGACGTTTTCTCCCATCTTGGCCGCCGTCTCCCGCGAATGGAGACGGCCGACGAGGACACCCCCGCGAATGAGTTCCGTGCGTCCTGTGGGCACCCCCTCGTCGTCATAGGGATGGGTACCCCGCAATCCAGGCAGGGAGCCGTCGTCGACGATGTTGAGAATCTCTTTGCCGAACCTTCGCCCCAACACCATCATCTCCTGTGCCTGGGGATTGGCATAGACGAAATCGGCCTCCGAAAGGTGTCCAAAGGCCTCGTGCACAAAGACCCCGGCCAGTTTGGGATCACAGATCACAGGGTACACGCCGCCCATCACGGTCTCTGCCGAGAGCAGGTTCACGGCACGCTGGCCAACGGTACGGGCGGTGTCCTCAAGGTCGAGTACCTCGCTATATCCGGCGGGCACCGACAGCCCGTCCGCCGCGCGCTGCACGTTATTTCCCTCACGAGCCGTGGCCACGAAACGGGCGCTCACCAGCGGCCGCTCCTCGACGATGTAGGTGCCGTCCGAATTGGCATAGGTCATTGTCACGAACTGATCCGCGTAGGTGGACTGGGTATCCACAACCTGGGAAAAGGACAGCAGGATGTCGTTATAGTCCTCTATCAGTTCCTTCTTGTCGGCCAGGGGGATCTTGCTGACGTCCGTATCCGGCGCAGCCCGGATCTTCTCCTCGGCGGGAGGTACCTCCGCCAAGGTGACGGGCTCTGCTTCCACCAGGCGCGCGCTGCGATAGGCCTGATCCACGCGCCCCTCGAGATCCTCGAGGCTGTTAAAGGTGGAGATACCCCATCCCCCGTCGTGCACCAGGGAACGTACGATGCCCCCCTGGTTCACCACACTGCTGACGGTTTCCAGGCGGGGGCCATGGTACACGACGCGCGTGGTTCTCCGTGTTTCCAGGCGAAGCTCTGTATAGTCGGCACGGCTGCTCTCAATCGCCGCCCGAATGCGATCACGGTCCATATGTGTCCTCCAAAGTTATATCAGCCAGCCAATGCAGGGTTATGCAGGGCACGGCCCGAGGTGTATTCGGCATCTATGTTCCAGATGATCCTTCTATATCCTGCTCTGTGGTTTCCTCTGGCGACCGCCACGGTGTCCCGGGCTTGTATACCATCTCTGGGCGTTTCAACTTGCGACGTATGAGCATCAGGGAGGCGAAAAAGAGTACGCAGACGGCGGATATCACCTGGGCCACGCGAATGCCGTCGATGGTCCACGCGTCGGGGCGGAAAAAGCCCTCCATAAAGAAGCGAATCGCGGGATATATGATGCCATAGAGGAAGAATAGATCACCGTATAATCGTCCCTTGCGCCAGTTCCGAGCCAGGTAGTAGAGGATCAAAAAGCCGATGAAACAGAGGGCCGATTCGTAGAAAAACGTGGGATGAAAGCGTTCGTATTGAGCATACCAGTCGGGGACGTTACCCAGCGTGCGCCTTTCTGGGGGAATATAGATGCCCCAGGGGAGGTTGGTGGGAGGTCCAAAGATCTCCTGGTTAAAAAAGTTTCCCCAACGCCCGATGGCCTGGGCCAGGATGAGACCGGGAGCGATATAGTCGGCCCACTCCAGAAACCGCAGATCATAGTGTCTGGCAAAGGCCCAGACTCCCAGAGCTCCTCCGGCCACGGCACCATAGATTCCAAAGCCGCTCATCTGCAGGCCAAACATCTCGCCAGGGCGGGCTCGATAGTACTCCCAACTGGAAAAGATATGATAGATACGTGCTCCCAGGATACCGGTCACCAGGACGACGATGAGCAAATTCCAGGCGATTTCGGGGTTATGCCCGTTACGGCTGGACAGCTTGCTCGCGATGTGGGCTGCCAGCATGGCGCCGGTGACGATCAGCACGCCGTACCAATAGATGGTGATGGGACCAATTCGGACGAGAACGGGATCCGGTTGCATTACTCCCCCCTTGACGAGCGATTATCCATATGTACTCCTCACAACGCTCATCTATTATAGCGCAAACCCGTGCTGTGCCAATTGCCTCTGCTGACACCAACGTCTGATGGGGTGCATCATCGGGGATTGGCAGCGGTAGAGACGGCCCATTGGACCGTCTCTACATGGATGCTTATGCCCGTAGAAAAGAAATCCTTTGCCCTCACGCCCAGGGAAAGGCGAATGTGGGTTGATTCGCGTAGCGCTTCATCTTGAGTACCAGGCGGCGGCCCGCTCCAGGCGCCAGGCGCACCGAGAAGGCGCTGTCGTCCACCGGCACCACTTGGTCGCCGACCTCGATCTCCTCGATCTGATGTTCGGCGTAGGCGCCGCCCTGCACCACGACGGTCCGCTCCTGCACCTGGTTCACGTTCACCAGGGTGAGGGTCATCTTGTCGGCGGTCATCTCGTCCACCAGCGCCCCCACGTCGTCGGGCATGCCCGCGCGGCGCTTTTGGGGATCGAAATAGCGCACCCGGCAGTGCAGGGGAAAGCCTGCACGTCCCGTGGGAAGGCCGCCCAGCATCAGCTTGACCAAGGTGCCCACCGTGGCTGGGTTGTAGGGATTGGGGTTGTCCGACAGGCGGGTATCCGGCGTGGCGGTATCCTCGTAGACCCCCTCCTTCACCTTGCGGCGGATGTCGACCAGGTCCTGTCGCATGGCCTCCACCGGGTAGTCTGGCTCCTGCCCCTTTAGATAGGCGACCCAGCCCTCCCTGGGCAGCCGTTCCAGGTCCGCATCGTCCATGGACCAGTAATAAATCTCCAGGGCCCCTGGCGAGAATCTCTCCGGCGTGTAATGGTACCATCCCTCGTCGCCATACATGTCGGGATACATCATCTGCCCATCGATCTCTTTTCCGTTGGCGTTGACGGCCTCCAGCACGCCGCGCCAGACGTCCACGTAGCGCTGATCGCCCGTCATCAACAGGGCATTGCCAAAGCCGTAGGGCGGATGATAGCCGACGGCTGTATTGCGGTGGGCCAGCTCGCCCGTCTGGGGCACGACCACGCTGAATCCCCAGCCATAGACGCCGCCGTACCACTTGCCGTTGCAGGCGCCGCCGATGGTGCCGTCCAGCCCCACGTTGGAGGGGATGATGCCCCCGTTGGCCTCGGTGCGCTCGATCCAGGCATCGGCGTATTCCAGCAGCCACTCTTTGTACTTGGCCTCACCGCTCAGGGCATAGGCGTTAAAGGCCAGACTGGTGGCTCCCAGGTTCAGGGGGCTGTCGCCCACCACGTCGTTATAGTCCTTGAAATGGGCCACTATCTCCCGATAGTTGCGCTCGCCATGGAGCAGGTCAAAGCGCGTGGCCTCAAAGGGATCGCCCGCCCAGTCCAGCCCCGTGGTCTTGCGCATGAGGGGACCGCGGCTGCCGTTGAACATGCTACGCATGAGCCTGTGCTCCGGATCATAGTTGGGTGCGTCGGGATCCTCGCCCGTGTAAAAGGCGGCGTAGCGCTTCACTCGCTTCTGGAAATCCAGATCGCGGGGATCCGATAGGCCCTGTAGATTAAAGACGGACATGGACTCGCCGTTGTGCAGCCAGTCGAACATGACCGGGAACTCTTTGTAGTACATGCCGTCGCGGGCAAAGGGCACTTCCTCCGTCTTGGCCTCCGTGTACTGCTGCAGGTGTCCTTCCCAGGCCAGCTTGTATATGTCCAGGATATCGTCCGCGCCACCCAGGGCGTGGAGGGTGGGCCAGTGGGCGAGGTTCTCGATGGCGTCGTCGGCCCCGTCGTCGCCGCCCCAGCGGGGCACGCAGAGTAGATAGCCTCGATGATCGAAATAGTGGTCGAAAAAAGCCTTGCACGCCTGGCTATTGGCGCGCAGGAGCTCCCGTTCCAGGAGCGCCCAACGCGGTGGCGCCATGGGCGTGTCCAGGGTGAGGGTGGTTTCGTGAGATGCCATGTTGTGCCTCCTTGCTCCAAAGACAATGGGTGAGTGAAACCTCAAAGGTTTCCAAAACCTTTGAGGTTTGGTCTTTACGCCAGTTCCTCCTCCGTCTTGTACCAGTTGCCCTCTATATAGGGGAAGGTCTCCTCCAGATCCTCGCGCAGTTCGACGCCCAGGCCCGGCTTGTCGGGCACGTCCAGATAGCCGTCCTCCACCACCAGGGGCTCCACAAAGAGTCCCTCCTTCAAGGGATTGGGGGTCATGTTCGATTCCAGCAGCAAGCGGTTGGGGATGGCGGCCATGAGGTGGGCGTTGGCGATGGTCACCAGGCCCCCCTGCCAGTTGTGGGTACAGCACAACCTGTCCCGCTGGTGGGCCATGCGGGCCATATGCCAGGCCTCCGTCATGCCCGCGTCGTCGCAGGCGTGCTGCACGATGTCGTAGCCGCCCCGATCGACCCACTCGGCGAGGGCGCCCCGGTTCTCGCGGCTTTCGCCCCCCGAGACCATCACCGTGGGCAGGGCCTCTTTGATGCGCAAATAGTTGTCGATGGCGTCCTCGCCACGGCGGTTCGTGGGCTCCTCGAACCACAGGAAGCCCAGTTCCTCCAGCGTGGGCGCGATCTCCAGACACTGCTCCACCGACCAGCGGCAGTTCGCCTCCTGGATGAGGTCGAAATCGGGGCCCACGGCCTTGCGTATCCTCTCCAGATAGGGGATGTACTCGTCCATGGTGATGCCCTCTTCATTAAAGCCGGCGCCCATGCGGAATTTGAAGGCCGTGTAGCCGTTCTCCTTGTGACGCAAGGCCTTTTCGATCAGGCTCTCGGGGCCGTCGTAGGGTGAGTCCTCCCGCCAGCTGAACTCCCCGCCGCTGGCGTACACGCGCAGGTGCGTCTCGGGCTCCGTGTCGGTGGCCAGCAGTTCGTAGACGGGCAGGCCCGTGACTTTGCCGATGATGTCCCACAGCGCCGTGTCGATGCCCGCCCACACGCCCAGGCCGCCGTGGCCACATTTACCGCCAGAGAGATGTTCCACGTCAAAGGGATTCTTTCCCATCAGGAAGGGCTTGATCACCTCTTCGGCATAGCGCTTCATGCGAGCCGGACCCCGGTAGCGGCTGGCCCCGCCGATGCCCACGATCCCGGCGTCGGTAAAGACCTTGACCACCACCGTCGTCGTCTTCCATATAACAACGTGGGCATCGCTGTCGGGCCAGCGCTCCTCCGGTTTGAGACGATACGACAGGGGGATGACCTGCAGATCCGTGATCTCGATATCCTCCCGTTCCAGCCCGTCCAGCGGGTGGAGCGGTCGCTTCCCAGCCGGCCAGGGGGCGTTTGATGATGAACTGCTCATGGTTTTTGTTCTCCTTAATATCTGCTCTGATGTCGCGCTACCGTTCGGGTGCCTGTGATCTTGTCAGGCACAGGGAGCACTAACATCTCAAATCTCTTTACGATCTCCCCCGCTCTGCGCAGTGACGTAAAGCCTTGATGTAGCCGATGCCGTACCCTGGGCCGCCGCCCTTGGCATAGTCGCCGGCGAACTGGGGCGTGTGGTCGTAGATCACGGTGCCCGGATAATTCACGTCCACGAGGGTTTGCATCACCTCCAGCATATCCATGTAGCCGTTGTCCAAAAAGGTCTCCTTGAACTCGGGTAGGGGCGAACTGACGTTGCGAAAGTGGACGATGAGGATGCGGTCGTCCGCCTGGAACCCGCGGATGCCGGCCAGGACGTCGCCAAAGTCGTCGCCGCCCTCCAGCCAGCAGCCGGTGCAGAACTCCATGCCCAGGTTGGGGCTATCGGCGATCTCAAAGGCCTTGCGATAGGCCTCGGCGCTGCGGATCAGGCAGGGGATGCCGCCCAGGCTCTCCGCTGGGGGGTCGTTGGGATGCAGGGCCAGGCGCACGTCGGATTCCTCGGCCACGGGAATGATGCGCTCCATGAAATAGCGAAAGTTGTCCCACAGTTCCTCTTCTGTGTAGCGGCGGCCATGGGTGTTGGAACGTTGCTGCAACTCTTCCAGATTCACGTACCGCGTCCTGGCGCCGCGGGTCTCGCTGGGCTCGGAGCTCCACACCCGGTCGGGTTCCCAGGTAAAGGTGGTGACCCCGATACCCGCCTCGCCCAGGTTCCGCACAAAGTCCTGAAACTCGGCAATGTCCTCATCTCGCCCTGGGAGGGCCAGGTGGATCCTGTCCGACTTGCCCACATCCATGTTGCCCACGTTGTAGAGCGTGAGGCCGACATCCTCCACCTTTTCTCGCAGGTCGGAGAGGAAATCCGCGTCCCGCTGATGGGCGCCCACCCAGGTGTACACGCAATCGCAGCCCAACTGCCGCGC
>JAWLEV010000044.1:0-22427 GCA_041685915.1 Anaerolineae bacterium
AAGAGGACAAAGCCGCCAATCCGCCGTGGTATCGGCTCACGAGGATCCTTCCGCTTGCGGAACAATGTAAGATAGGCGAACTTGAAGAAATTCCTGAAACTGAACACTAGCCCTTCCTTTTCAACGTATAGAGCCGCGCCAAAGGATCGCCCTCGGTATTCTTGGAAATAGCACCCGCCTCCATCATCCTTGACCCAAATTGTAGTCCAATTACACAAACTACGCAAGCCTTTACACATTCCGTCGCAGCAGAAAGCAGGCCCTTGTACGCTTTTGACGCCATTATGTCTGTATGGTAGAATCTTGCGTGTAATAAGCGGGCCCATAGCTCAGCGGCAGAGCTACCGGCTCATAACCGGTTGGTCCGAGGTTCGAATCCTCGTGGGCCCATAGAGATCCTCCCAAGATTCTCGATCTCGTAAACGGGCCTGGCGAAAACCAGGCCCGTTTTACTTTTTGGGATCTGTCCCCCATGCCATCCAAAACACCAATTGACGTTCCCCACCTGCCGTGCTACAATCGCTGCAGAAGGCTGGGGTTGACCTGGTATATAGATTCCCCCCCGGCCACCCTACGTACTGCCCGGACTTATGAGGAGGCATCATGGAGAATTGGCAAGCGGCCTATGAGCTACTGGCAGAAGATCTGGAAAGCCGAGGATTGGACGTAGAGGAGACCAAGAGCGCCCTCAAGGATCAGCACATCGAGACCCCCTCTTGGGGGTACGCCGACTCGGGCACGCGGTTCAAGGCGTTCAAACAGCCCGGCGCCGCCACCACCCCCTTTGAGAAAGTGGCCGATGCAGCCCAGGTGCACAAGTTCACGGGGGTAGCCCCCTCCGTCGCCCTCCATATCCCTTGGGACCAGGTGGACGACTATTCGGAACTGAAACGATACGCGGCCTCGTTGGGCGTCAGCCTGGGAGCCATCAATCCCAACCTCTTTCAGGATGACGAGTACAAACTGGGCAGCCTGTGCCACCCCAAAGCCGCCGTAAGGCGTAGGGCCATCGATCATATGCTCGAGTGCATCGAGATTGCCAAGACGGTGGGCTCGGACATTCTTAGTCTCTGGCTGGCCGACGGTACCAACTATCCTGGACAGGATAGCTTTCGCGCCCGCAAGCACCGCCTGATCGAATCCCTACAAGAGGTCTATGACGCCATGCCCGAGACCATGCGCCTCCTCGTAGAGTACAAGTTCTTTGAGCCGGCTTTTTACCACACAGATATCGGAGACTGGGGCATGGCTCTGATGGTAGCACGCAAGCTGGGCGAACGGGCCCAGGTGCTGGTAGATCTGGGACACCATCCTCTGGGAACCAATATCGAACAGATCGTGGCCCTGCTCCTCGACGAGGGGCGGTTGGGCGGGTTCCACTTTAACAGCAAAAAGTACGCCGACGACGACCTGACCGCCGGCTCCATCAAACCCTATGAGCTATTCCTGATCTTTAACCAACTCATCGACGGTGAGCGAGATCCCGACGTGGAGATGGATGTGGCCTATATGCTGGACCAGAGCCACAACATCAAGCCCAAGATCGAGGCCATGATCCAATCGGTGGTTAACGTTCAGGACGCCTACGCCCACGCCCTGCTCATCGACCGTGAGGCCCTCAAGACGGCGCAGCTGGCAGGCGAGGTGGTAGATGCCGAAGAGATCCTCCTGGACGCCTACCGCACCGACGTGCGCCCCTTGCTGGCCAAGGTGCGCCAGGAGATAGGAGTGGATGTGGATCCCCTGGAAGCCTATCGCGCAAGTGGCTACTATGAACGCATCTGTGCCGAGCGGGAACCGGCCGAGGACGAGGAAAGTGGATACCCGGGGGCCTGATGATGAGTAACGCAAGAAGCGTGCTACAGGAAGTGATTTCCATGTCGCGAGAATTGGGGCAACCCGAGCGGGACCTGGTGATCCTGGGCGAAGGCAACACCTCGGCCGTGTGTGACGATGATACTTTTTGGGTCAAGGCCAGCGGGACCCAACTCCGGCATCCTGACATGGACACTTTTGTGCGCTTGGGGCTGGCGCCCGTGTGTGCCCTTGCCGACCGCAAGGAGATATCGGACGAGGCTTTCAAGGCCGCCCTCGACGCCGCCAAGGTGGATCCCTCTGTGAAAAAGCGCCCTTCCACTGAGACCGTCCTGCACGCCCTGGCCCTCACCGAGGCGAACGCCAAATTCGTGGGGCACACCCATCCCGTGGCCGTGAACGCCATCATGTGCTCAACCAGGGCCGAGGAGGCCCTCTCCGGGCAGTTGTTCCCCGACGAGATCGTGGTCTGTGGCCCCACCCCTGCCTATGTTCCCTATACGGATCCAGGACTGCCCCTGGCACGGGCGGTGCGCGACGCCTTTCATCGCTATATCAATGAGTGGAATGTGCCGCCCAAGGTGATCGCCTTACAGAACCACGGACTGATCGCCCTGGGCTCCTCCCCCACAGAGGTGGACAGCATCACCGCCATGTTCGTCAAAACCTGTCGGGTGCTGCTGGGCACCTACACCCTGGGCGGTCCTCATTTTCTAAGTCGAGAGAACGTGGACAGGATTTTCACTCGTCCAGACGAAGCCTACAGGCGCAGGGAGCTAGAACTCGACGAGGAATAGATGAGCGCAGCATCCAAGACAACAATCGGACATCACCTGGGCAGAGTGTAAGCAGGGAGAAAGCGAAAATGGAGAGAGATAAGGTATCCTATGCGGCGCCCAAGATGAAATCCTATCGTCAGGCTGACGTGGAACTATCCGATAACGTGGAATATGCTACGCATATTCCGTCGGACAATCGCTTCGCGATTGTCCGCCATTGGCTCTGGCCCCTCTATGGGGCGGGGCTGGAGAATCTGGGGCGGGACGGCCAACCCATCCAGGTCCCCCTACCCCCCTGCGACGCGGAGCACCTCTTGGTGCGCCACGATGCCGTGGGCCTCTGCTTCTCCGATACCAAGGTGATCAAGGCAGGGGAGGATCATCCCCGCCTCGGTGGCCGCGACATGAAAGAGGATCCCGTGGTATTGGGTCACGAGGTAATCCTGACGGTCATGGAGGTCGGGGAAAAGTACGCCGACCGCTTCAACGTGGGGGACCGTTTCATCGTCCAGGCAGACATCTATTATCAGGGCCAGGGGCTGGCCTACGGATACGCCTTACAGGGAGGACTCTCCCAATACAATCTCATCGGCAAGGAGATCATCGAGGGCGACGAAGGCTGCTACCTCATCCCCGTGGCACCCGAGACGGGTTATGCCCAGGCTGCCCTGACGGAACCCTGGGCCTGCGTACTGGCCGCGTATAACGTGGACTATCGCACAGCCTGGAAAGGGGGCGGCTCCGTGCTGATCGTGGCTGGTCCCGGAGCTCTGGATGACTATACCTTGGGCGAGGTGTACACGAAGGACGCGCCGCCCGCTCGCGTCACGACGGTGGGCGTGGACGGGAACCTGCGCACGCAATTGGAGGCGCGTGCCGGGGCGGAAGGCCTTGCGCTGTCTGACGTCGACGGGCTATCCGATCTGGATGAGAATGAGCAGTACGACGACATCGTGCTGTTGGGTGCCGACGCCGACCTGTATGAAGCACTGGAGCCCCGTTTGGCGAACGGGGGGTTGATCAACCTGGTGGGCGCCCAAGCCCTGACGGAACCCGCCCACGTCGACGTCGGCCGACTGCACTATGACGACATCAATGTGGTAGGCACCACAAAGTCGGTAGTAGCCTCGGGCTATGAACCCATTCGCGTCGATCTGGTGCCCCGCGGTACCTGCATGCTCGTCGGTGCTGCCGGGCCTATGGGGCAGATGCACTTTCAGCGGGCGCTGCAGGCGGAGGAGAGCCCATGCCTCATCGTGGCCACCTCCCGGGTGATGGAGCGCCTCAAACTGCTCAAGCCCAAATTTGCCCGCATGATCGAGGAAGAGGGCGACAAGGTGAGAGTGATCGTCAGGGCCTTTGGTCCTCGCCCCACGCCCGAATTCGATCGACGCCTGATGGCCCTGACCGACGACGAGGGTTATGACGACATCGTCGTGCTGGCACCCAGTGCGGAGGTCATGGCCGACGCGACCACGTTGGTGGCCCCCGGCGGCATGATAAACCTGTTTGCCGGACTTCCACGGGGCACGCTGGCGGAGGTGGACCTGGCCAGCCTGGTGAAAAAGGGATGGCGCTTTACCGGATCCAGCGGATCGTCCATCAACGACCTGCGGGCCATGCTCGACGAGGCAGAGAGCGGCCGGCTGGATCCCAATCTCTCCGTCGTAGCCGTGGCGGGGCTGGACCATGCCAAGAGGGGAGTGGAGGGCCTCATGCATCAGGAATTCCCGGGTAAGGTGGTCGTCTATCCCCAGATTCTCAATTTCCCCCTGACCTACCTGGAGGAACTGGAGACCGTACTGCCCGGCGTGTACGAGAAGCTGGGGCCCAACCATTCCTGGACTGTGGAGGCCGAAGCAGCGTTCCTGGAGGAGTTGTTGCCATGAAGGACTGTCGACGTCTGGTGGACAAGGTGGCCATGGTGACCGGCGCAGCCCAGGGGCTGGGTGAGGCGCTGGCCCATCGTCTGGGAAAGGAGGGCGCCCACGTGGCCATCGCCGACATCAACGACGAGGGGGCCGAGGCCGTGGCCGGAGCCATCGCCGAGGAGTATGGCGTAGAGACCCTCTGGACCCATACCGACGTGACCGATCTTTCCCAGACGGAGTCGGCCGTGAAAAAGACCGTCGACGCCCTGGGACACCTGGATATCGCGGTCTCCAACGCGGGCATACTCTCTTCGGGAGCCATCGACGAGATCGATCCCGCGCGCTGGCGCGCCGTCCTGGAGGTGAACCTCACCGGCTATTTCAACGTAGCCCGGGCAGCGGTCACGGCTCTGAAGGAGAACGGCGGCGGGACCATCATCCAGATCAACAGCAAGTCGGGGAAAAAGGGCAGTTACAGGAACTCGGCCTATGCGGCCTCCAAGTTCGGAGGCATAGGATTGACCCAGAGTCTGGCTTTGGAACTGGCCGAGGATGACATTCGCGTCAACGCCATCTGTCCGGGCAACCTCCTCGACTCGCCCCTGTGGACGGATAGCCTCTACAGCCAGTATGCCAAGCGCTGGGGCATCACAGAAGAGGAGGTACGCGCCCGCTATGTGGCTCAGGTGCCCATGAAACGGGGCTGCACCTACGAGGACGTGGCCAATGTGATGGTTTTTCTGGCCTCCGACGAGTCCTCCTACATGACGGGCCAGGCTATCAACGTGACCGGCGGCCAGGAGATGCATTAGAAAGACTGAAAAGAGGACAAGGATGCCGAAAGCCGTGATATTTGGTGCAGGAAACGTGGGCAGAGGCTTTTTGGGACAACTCTTTTCCGAATCCACCTATAACGTCGTCTTTGTCGATATCGACGAACGTCTCATTCGCAGGATGAGATCACAGGGTTCTTATATCATACGCCTGGTAGACAATCAACACACGGAGGAAGTGGAGGTCGGACCGGTGACGGGGCTGCTGAGCGGCGAGCGAAAAAAGGTCGCAAAAGTTTTGGCTGAGGCGTCCCTGGGGGCCATTGCCGTCGGCGCCCGCGCCCTGCCTCACATCGCCCCCCTCGTTGCCCATGGGATCGACACACGTCTGCGGCAGGGAGTCGACGCGCCCCTCAACATCATCGTGTGTGAGAACCTCAAGGGAGCATCCTCCATCTTTTGCGATATGGTTGCCGAGCATCTGGATGCGCGTGCTCAAGAGTATATGAAAAACCACGTTGGATTTGTCAGCACCGTCATAGCGCGCATGGTCCCTGAACTGCCGGCCGGGCTTTGCGCCCAGGATCCCACCCTCATCATTACAGAACCCTATAAAGAACTCCCCGTGGACCGCTCCGCGTTCGTCGGCGACATCCCCGAGATCGTCGGCATGCAGCCACGGGATAATTTCGCATTCTATACGGCGCGCAAACTCTACCTGCACAATATGGCACACGCCATCCTGGGATATCTGGGTTATCGTCGGGGATATGAATTTGGCTATGAGGCGCTAAGGGACACAGAGGTGCGCCCCATCCTGGACGGGGCGCTGGACGAATCCGTGCAGGGACTCGTCGCACGTTATGACGTCGCCGCGAATCGGCTGCGGGAGCACGTGAGCGATCTCTTGGCGAGATGTGCCAATCGGGCGCTGGCCGACCCTATCCAGCGCCTGGCCCGCGACCCCCTGCGCAAACTGGCCCCGTCCGATCGTCTGGTGGGCGCCGCGCGCATGGCAGAGGCGGCCGGAATCGAACCACTCAACCTGGCTTGGGGCATCGCGGGCGCCCTGGCCTACGATGCCTCCGACGACACCATAGCCGTCGAATTGCAGGAACGGATAGCACAGAACGGTGCAAAGGTCATCCTGAAATCGGTCTGCGAGATCGACCCGCAGGAGTCCTTGGGAAGGGCCGTGCTGAAACGCTATCACAAACTAGAGAAACAGACCCGTTGGGTACGACCGGCGTTACGCTCCTGAATTCTTATCCAAGGCGCATCACACTTTTTAGTTTTGCAGAGGGGAAAGGGATGGACACACGGACAATAGAGGAACTTACCAAGGACGATCTGCTCGCCATCTACCGGCGCATGAAAGAGATCCGTCTTTTTGAGAACACCGTATTCGATCTTTTGGGGCGCAACATCATCAAGGGCGCCTCACATCTCTATGCGGGCGAGGAGGGCGTCGCCGTGGGCGCCGTGGCTGCCCTGCGCGATGACGATCTTATCACCAGCACCCATAGAGGGCACGGCCACTGCCACGCCCGGGGCGACAGTCTGGCCGAGGGCCAAGAGGCCCAGCAGGAGCACCTGAACAAGATGATGGCCGAGCTCTGTGGCCGGGCCACCGGTTACTGCAAGGGGCGCGGCGGGTCCATGCACATCGCCGATGTGGAAAAGGGCAATCTGGGAGCCACGGGCATCGTGGGAGGCAACCTCCCCGTGGCCACGGGCGCCGCCCTCTCCATGGAAATGCAGGATCTCGACCGCTGCGTGGTCTGCTTTTTCGGCGACGGGGCCAGCAATACGGGTAATTTCCACGAGTCCCTCAACCTGGCTTCTGCATGGAAGCTGCCCGTGGTCTATGTTGTAGAGAATAACCTGTACGGCATGTCGGTGCCCTTTGAGAAGGTGAGCGCCCTGCAGGACATCGCGGCCCGGGCCGCGGCCTATGATATGCCCGGCGTCACCGTAAACGGCATGGATCCCATCGCCGTATACGAGGCCGTGTCCTCCGCCCTGGAGCGCGGACGCAGGGGCAACGGGCCAAGCCTGGTCGAATGCAAAACCTACCGCTGGTACGGGCACTCGCGCTCCGATCCCCGCGAATACCGCACGGACGAGGAGGAGGAGCGCTGGCACGCCCGCGACCCCCTGGTCACCTTTTCCGAGACGCTCATCGAGGAGGGCATCGCCACCCAGGAGGAGATCGAAGCCATCGACGAACTGGCCGAGGAAAAGGTGCAACGCGCCGTCGATTTCGCCCTGGATTCTCCCATGCCCGATCCCACGGAGGTGGAGAAGGATGTCTACGTTCTCGATCCCCCCACCCGCCAGGAGATAGAGACCGAAGCCCGTCTGCGTGAGCGCGTACGTAGCGACCCCGATATGCGCACCATCAACTACGCGGCAGCCATACAGGAGGCCCTTGGCGAGGAGATGGCACGCGACGAACGCGTCTTTGTCATGGGCGAGGACGTGGGCCTCTACGGTGGGGCCTACGGGGCAACGCGGGGGCTCCTAGAAGAATTTGGACCGGAGCGCGTCAAGGACACGCCCATCTCCGAGGCCATCATCGGCGGATCTGCTGTGGGAGCGGCCATGACGGGCCTGCGCCCCGTGGCCGAGATCATGTACGTGGACTTTACCCCACTGGCCATGGACCAGATCGCCAATCAGGGGGCCAAGAACCGCTACATGTTCGGCGGCAAGACGAGGGTGCCCATGGTGATCCGCACCGAGGGCGGCGCGGGACGCAGCATCGCCGCCCACCACTCCCAGAGCCTGGAGGCCCTGTGGATGCACTTTCCCGGCATCTATCTCGTCATGCCCTCCACGCCTTACGACGCCAAGGGCCTGCTCAAGTCGGCCATCCGGGACGACAACCCCATCATGTTCATAGAACACAAGATGATCTATGGAAACAGGGGTCCGGTACCCGAGAAGGAATATACCATTCCCCTGGGCGTGGCCGATGTGAAACGCGAGGGGACGGACGTCACCCTCGTCACCTATTCGCGCATGGTCCTCCGCGCCCTGGAGGCCGCCGAGGAACTGGCCGACGAGGGCGTCGATGTGGAGGTGGTCGATCTGCGCACTCTCAAGCCCCTGGATCTGGAGACGGTGGTCGCCTCCGTGCGCAAGACGGGCCGCGTCGTGGGGGTGACAGAGGCCTGCAAGACGGGCAGCGTCATCAGCGAGTTATTCACACAGATTAACGAAAGCGCCTTCGACTGGCTCGACGCGCCCATGGTGCGGGTGGCCGCGGCCGACGTGCCCGTGCCCATGGCCGAGAGCCTGGAGGACGAGGCCATTCCCGACGTCCAATCGATCATCGACGGTGTACACCAAGTGCTTTACCGCGCGTGATAATTTTAGAAAAAGGATGAGGTAACAAACATGCATGAGGTCATTTTGCCCAAACTCGGGCAAACCATGGAAGAAGGAACGATTGTAGAGTGGCTCAAAGAGGAGGGCGACCCCGTCAGCGAGGGGGACGTGCTCTTCCAGGTAGAATCGGACAAGGCCGTCCTGGAGGTGGAGGCCAGAGCCGACGGCGTCTTGCGCAAGATACTGGTGGGCGAGGGCGTGGAGATTCCCGTCCTCACTCCTGTGGGCATCATCGCGGACCCCGACGAGGACATCAGCGACGCCCTGGAGGGAAAAGAGGAAGCGCCTCCAGTGGAGGAGGCGCTTGAGGAACCCGCAGCGCCCGAGGCGGAGGAAGAAGAGGCGCCTCCTGCAGCGGAGGCGGAGGAAGAGGCGGCACCCGAAGCAGCGCCAGAGGCGCCGGCCAGAGAAGGACGGCTCTTCGCCTCGCCCCGGGCGCGCAAGACGGCCGCCGAACACGACGTGGACCTGGCCCTCTTGGAGGGCTCTGGCCCCAACGGGCGCATCATCGAGCAGGATGTGCTCGACCACCTGGAGCAGCAACCCGCCGCCACGCCCCTGGCGCGCAAGGTCGCCCGCGAAAAGGGGATACCCCTGGAGGAGGTTTCGGCAGCGGGCAGGCGCATCCGCGCCGAAGAGGTAATGACCGAAGAGCTGCGGCGCAAAGAGGCAGAAGCCGAAGAAGCGCCGCCCGAAAGAGTGCCCGCCACCGCCGTGCCCTCCGAGGTACCCATGCCCCCCATGCAAGGGGAAGTCGAGCCCCTCTCCGGCATGCGCGCCATCATCGCCGAGCGTATGGCCGCCTCGGCCCGCACCACGGCCCCCATCACCCTGCAGACCGTGGTGGACGCCACGGAATTCGTCTCCCTGCGCGAAAAACTCAAGGAGGCCCTGGCCGAGGAGCTGGGCTTTTCCGTCGGCTATCACGATCTGCTGACGGCCATCGTAGCACGTTGCCTCAAAGAGTTCTCCTATATGAACGTGCGGCTTGAGGAGGAGGGCATCCGTCACCTGGAGCAGATCAACGTCGGCCTGGCCGTGGACACGGATCGGGGCCTGCTCGTTCCCGTCATCGACGATGCGGATGAAAAGAGCATCAAGGAGTTGGCCCAGGAATCCCGAGACCTGATCACGCGGGCCCGGGAGGGCAGAGCGCTCCCCGACGAACTCACGGGAGGCACATTCACCATCACCAACATGGGCATGTTTGGGATCGACGCTTTCACACCCATCATCAACATGCCCGAGTGCGCCATCCTGGGCGTGGGGCGCATCCGCCCCGAACCCACCGTGGTGGACGGCGAGATCACCGTACGCCAACGCATGTGGCTCAGCCTCACGGCGGACCATCGTCTGGTGGACGGCGCGCCAGCGGCCCGCTTCCTGCAGGCCATCACGCGCTATATCGAGTCACCTTACCTGCTGCTGAGTTAAACTTTCATCGGAACCTGGTGACCGTTCTGAAAGAATCGGGGTGAGACCCTGAGGGTTTAGCAGAATCGACGGACAAACTGGGCTTCTCTCTCCCGATGCAGATTCTGTTGAGACAAACTGATCGCTATGGAAACCCTTAGGGTCTTTCTCCTAAGCTACCCTCTTTCAGTGCAGCCATCAAGTGCAACAAGAAAGATGTTGAATCCAGGATAAAGGAGGGAAAGGATGGTCGAACTGTACGGGCAGTCATGGACACGACAGGAAGTGATGCGGCACGTGGGCCAGATTTCTCAGGTGGGCGGCGTGCGCCTGAGCCAGATTCAGGACGGCAAGGCCCAGGGGGTGCGCACCGCCCACTTCGAGACGGGCACGGGATTCTCCTTCAACGTCCTGCTGGATCGAGGCATGGACATCGCCGCGGCCAAATACAGGGGCGCGTCCCTCTCCTGGCAGTCGCCGACGGGACCGGCCCACCCCGCCTATTTCGAGCGCCAGGGGCTGGGTTGGCTGCGCACCTTTCACGGGGGGCTGGTGACCTCCTGCGGCATGACCCACGCGGGGGCTCCCTGCACCGATCAGGGCGAGGAGTTGGGACTGCACGGGCGCATATCCCACATCCCGGCCAGCAACGTCTGGGCCGACGGGGCCTGGGAGGGCGACGACTACGAGATGTGGGTGCAGGGACGCATGCGCGAGACGGTCGTCTTTGGCGAGAACCTCACCCTCAGCCGCCGCATCTGGACCCGCCTGGGCGAGTCGCGGGTCTGTCTCCGCGACGTGGTCAGAAATAAGGGCTTTCAGCGCACGCCCCATATGATGCTCTACCACTGCAACTTTGGCTTCCCCCTGCTGGCCGAGGGCACGGAACTCATCGCCCCCTCACGCGAGGTGACGCCCAGGGATGAGGTGGCAGCGCCGGGCCTGGAGAACCACGCCCGCTACGAGGCGCCCATCACGGGCTATGAGGAACAGTGCTTCTACCACGATATGGAGGCCGACGACGAGGGCTATGTGACGCTGCTGCTGGCCAATCGCGAGTATAACGAGGGACAGGGGCTGGGCATCTATCTCAAGTATCGACAGGCCGAGTTACCCCGTTTTACCCAGTGGAAGATGGTCGGCGCCGGAACCTATGTCACGGGCATGGAGCCCGCAAACTGTCTGGTGGAGGGGCGCGACAGGGACAGGGAGAGGGGCATCCTCCAGTTCCTGGAACCGGGCGAGGAGCGGGAATACGTACTGGAGATCGGCGTGTTGGCTGACAACGCCGAGATCGAGGAGGTCGCCAGCAGGGTACGATAGGAGCGATGGAGACGAGATCTCGACGCGTTTCTCCCTCTCCCACAGATGGGCGAGGGGGTCAGGTGGCGAGGGCGAAAGACACGACACGGCGACCCCATCAACGCGCCACATCCGATGAAAAATGAAATGTCCGATCTACTTACAGTCTATCCCGAACTAGAAGAGGCAATTGATGATCTGTGCCAGGGCGTGCCCTGGAGGATTACGGGGGCCTCGGCGCTGCTTTATGACGCACAGGGGCGCTTTTATTTTGAACTTACCAAACCCAAGCACTGGCGCTTTCTGCAAGACGGTCGCGTGATGGTGGGGCTGGGGGCCATCGGGGGCTCCATAAAGCCGGGGGAGACGATCCTCGAGTGTCTGCACCGCGAGATCGAGGAAGAAGTGGATACCACGGTCATCATCGAATCCTCCAAAGAGACGTACATCCTCTACGAGAGAGAGACCGTCGTGCCCCTGACACTGCCGGCGCGGGGGCTACCGTGCCCTCTTTTATGGACAGTGAGCAAGAATGTATACAGGCGCCATATCTATCCTCGGCATCCCATCCTGGCCATCGTCACATTTCTGGCCCAACTGGAAGAGACGCCGTCTCTGGGCGACCTGTCCGGCCTGCTGGTGGTTCCACGTCACAAGCTACGCGAGGTATTCGCCGACGATCAGATTTCCCTTCAAGAGGTGAAACGAATCCCCGGCGTCGGTGTCATGACAAAAGAGAAACTGCCCCAGGGAAGCGTCCTCTCTCCCATATGGACAGGGAGAACGCTGCAACAACTGCTACAAAGAGATTATTGGCACGATATGAAAGGAGTCATTTCATGAACAAGGTGCGCCTCGGTTTTGTACCCTCCCATCGCTATCCCTTTGACGAAGAGTGGGCCATCGATATGCGCAAGCGCTGTCTAGAGGCCATGGGGGACATCGAGTGCCTGGAGGTGGTGGTCCCCAGCGTGGGATTGATCCATAACGGCCTGGTTCGCGACGACACGAGCGCGGAGGCGACCATCGACCTCTTTGCCCAGCGCGGGGTGGAGGGCATCGTCATCGGCACCATGACCTTTGGCGACGAGATATCGGCCATAGCCATCGCCGAGGCGCTGGACGTGCCGGTGCTGGTCTTTGGCACCAAGGAGGGCCCCTTTACCGAGGACGGCCTGCGACGCTCCGATTCCTTTTGCGGCACCCTGTCCGTGACCTCGGGCCTCTACCGCCACAAGATTCCCTACCACTTTATGGGTCTCGTCTGGCCGGAAGAGGACGTTTTCGCCGCGTCGTTGGCGACCTTTGCCCGGGCCTGCGCCGCCGTGGAAGGATTCTATGGCGCGCGGGTGGGACAGGCCGGCCAGCGCCCGGAACGTTTCGAGACCTGCACAGCAAACGAGATGGCTATGAGCAACAGTTTTGGGCAGCGAGTGGTGCAGATCCCCCTGCCCGAACTGTTTGCGCGAGCGGAGGAATGGCCCGCTGACGACTATCGCATGCGCGCCGTCCTGAAAGAGATGCAGCGTCAGGCGGACTGTACGGCCTGCAGCGAGGAGTCGCTGCAAAAGGCAGCCGGGCTGGAACTGGCCCTGACGGCCTATTTCGAGGAGCGGGATCTGGATGCCATGGCCCTATCCTGTTGGAACGAGATGCAGGAACGCTATGGCATCTGCGCCTGTTCCACTCTGAGCCGCCTGACGGACGCAGGAATGATGGTAGCCTGCGAAGCCGACGTGTACGGCGCCCTGACCATGTGGGTGCAGTACCTGGCCAGCCTGGAGGAGACGGTACCCCACTTTATCGACTGGACCATCAAGCACCAGCAGCTGGAGAACGTCTTTCTGGCCTGGCATTGTGGAAACGCCCCTGTGTCCCTGGCCTCTTCCCAGGGCACACCCGTGATCCGCGAGCAGAGCATCATGAGTCAGGTCGTGGGTCCCGAAAAGGCCCAGGGCGCCATCGAGTTCCAACTCGAACCCGGCCCGGTGACCATCTGCCGACTGGTGGAATATGACGGCGCCTTCAAGATGCTGATCACCAACGGGGAGATCATTCACACCGACGACCTGATCCGGGGATCATGGGCCTGGGTTCGCGTCCCCGATCTGGCCGGCCTGTACCGGGTGTTGGCCGAGGAGGGATTCGTCCATCATGCCAGCATGATTCACGGCGACATCGCCGACGCCGTGGAATCGTTCTGCAACTTTGCGGGGATCGAGGCTGTGCGAGTATAGGGCGAAAGCGCGCTAGCGCACTTTCGCAAGGCAGTTTTGCCCTGGCAAAACTGCACTTACAGGGGTGAAGCGCCCCACGTTAGGAAGCTCTGCCCTTTTTCCAGCCCGCAACGATCTCCTGCAAGCGTTTGGGCAGACGTTCTCGCTCTTGCGGCACGGGGCATATGCGCACACAGTCGCCGCGCACGGGTGGATCGGGGAGGCGCAGCCGGCGCTGATCGCACAGGCGCGGATCGGTCTTGGTCGGGGTGTCGACGAATATGCGATCCACGTCCACGTGATCGACGGAGCGATAATCCCGAACCTCTGGATCGTCGCGCATGGTGATGGCGCCCATATAGCAGGCCTCCAGGCATAGGCGACACTCTTCGCGCAAGCAGATGGGCTCGTCGATCAGGGGGTCCGGCACCAGTTCCGCCTCGGTGATGATGCTGTTGAATCGCTGCCGAGGGCCGAATTCCCGCGTCAGCACGATATTGTTGTAGCCAAACTCTCCCAGTCCGGCCCGGGTGGCCGCGTGGCGATGGGAAAAGGGGCCAGGACTGTGACCAAAGGGCGAGAAGATCTTGCCCCAGGCCGCCGACGGGCCGTTCCACAACTGCCGCTCCCCCAGTTCCTCCTCCCCCGTTGACGTGCCGCCGGGCCTGTGAGGGTGGATACCCGTGGTAGGAAAGAGCATGGAGTCGAACCCCTCGCGCATGAGATGGAGGCCGATAAAGTGAGCCACGTGCTCCAACATGCGATCCTGGAGGGCGTGGCCCATATGCGAATAGAGGCGCTCCAGGTAGGGCTGTTTCAGGTCCGGTGGCACCAGTTCCAGTTCCTGGTCCATGAGGGCGGCAGGTGCGTCCATGACGGGGTTCATGATGGGCATGGCAAAGGAGATGACAGACCTGGCCTGGGGCACAAAGTCCCGCGGATCGTGGCCCTTGGGCGCCTCGTCATGATAGGGGGGGCGGGGATCGAAACGCTCTATGGGTGCCACGCCGACAAGGGCTGCACCGTGACGCCTTCCCAACTCTTTGACCGCTTCCGTCAGTACCTTTGACCCATTGCTCTCGGACATTTCCTCTCCTGAAATCCTTCAGATGACGCCCATCTCCGTACCCACCCGCTCGAACGTATCCAGGACGCGGTCGAGTTGATCGTCGGTGTGGGTGGCCATGTAACTGGTGCGGAAGAGGGCCTGGTTGGGTGGCACGGCGGGGGGCACCACGGGATTGACGTACACACCGGCCTCAAAGAGAGCCTTCCAGAAGCGCAGGGTCACCATCTCGTCGCCGATGAGGATGGGCACGATGGGCGTCTGGCTGTTGCCAATGTTGAATCCCAATTCCTGATAGCCCTCGCGCATCCTCTCACCGATGGCGCGCACCCGCGCCGTCCGCTCCGGCTCCTCCTTGATGATCTCCAGGGCGGCCGCCACGGTGGCCGCGGCCGAGGGGGGGATGCTGGCACTGAATATCTGGGCCCTGGCATTATGTCGAATATAGTCGATGACGTCGGCATCGCCCGCCACCACCCCGCCGATGGAGGCAAAGGACTTGCTAAAGGTGCCCATGATCAGATCCACCTCGTCTGTAAGACCAAAGTGGGCCGCCGTACCCCGCCCATCGGCCAGCACGCCCAAAGAGTGGGCATCGTCCACCATCAGTCGCGCACCATATTTCTTGCAGAGAGGGACAATCTCGGGCAGGGGAGCGATGTCGCCCCCCATGCTGAACACGCCGTCCACCACCACCAGCTTGGGCGTCTCCTCGCACGTCTGAAGCACTCGCTCCAGATCCTCCATATCGCTGTGCTGAAAGCGCTTCATCCTGCCAAAACTCAGGCGAGCGCCGTCGATGATGCTGGCATGATCCTCGCGATCAGTGATGACCACCTCGTGGCGCCCCACCAGGGCGGAGATGGTACCCAGATTCGTCTGCATGCCCGTGCTGAAGACGAGCCCCGCCTCCTTCCCGACAAAGTCCGCCAGGTCCTGCTCCAACTTTTCGTGCAGGACCAGGTTACCGTTCAAAAAACGCGATCCGGTACATCCCGTGCCATACTGCTTGAGGGCATCGATGGCCGCCTGGCGCACCTTGGGATCCGTGGTGAGCCCCAAATAGTTGTTGGAACCGATCATGATAAGGGAATGGCCGTCGATGGTGACCTCCGTTCCCTCTGTATCCTCCAGGGGGATGAAATAGGGATAGTACCCCTCCTCCCTGGCCTCTGCCACGCGCGTAAAGCGCTTAACTTTGTCGAACAAGTCCATAATACCCCTCCATGGATGCCCTCTACCGTCATTCAGCCTCGCGGCCCACCTCGCCACTTTCTGCTGAGGATCCCTTGCATTGTAGTCGGGAAGCGCGATTCTGGCAACCGCCATCCAGCGAGGGATACCATGAGGGATAAATTGACGACCTGGGAGAAAAGACGTATCCTTATAGAGGATTCTGGGGGTGGATGAGCCCTGGTGGGCTCCGCGGTCTTCAAAACCGTTGAGAGGTGCTGCGAAAGCGGCTCTGGTGGGTTCGACTCCCATCCACTCCCGTCCTCGGACACAACCTGTAGGGGACGAACGCTGTTGCCGACTAGATGTTGTGGTGGAGGACTGAAAGCGCCCTGAACTGCTTGCACCACGTGTCTTGCAGAGATACTGCAGAAATGCTGTAGAGATGCTGTGACTCGCTGTACGCAGAAAGCCCGCCTTGGTTATCCTCTCCTGAAGCGGGCCTATGGTACCTCACTCTTGCTTGCCAGCGCCGCGTCTCAGAACGAATCGCCGGAGGCCTCCCCCTCAAAACCAAAGAACTTGAGCGCCTTTTGGATGGTGAGATCCCAGAAACGCCACTCGTGGCCGTAGCCCTCGATTTCCTCAAAGGTGATGTCAGCACCGATCTCCTGCGCGTAGCTCCTGAATTCACGGAACCAAGTGTACAAGTCGTCCTCTGTGCCACAGGCGCAGTAGATGCGGGGAAGATCCGCACGATCGACCATCTCCCCCAGCATACGCCAGATGTTCTCCTTCGAATCCAGGAAACTCTCCTTCCCTCCATGATTACGCAGGCAGTTCACCATGCGCTTGTCCTCGGTCGCCTCGGAACTGGCGAGTATGCGTTCATAATTTCGTACCGCCGGGGAAAGCGCAGCCGCTGCCGCGAATTTGCCCGGATGGGCCAGGGCATACTTGAGCGTGCCGCTACCACCCATGGAGAGGCCCGCGATAAAGTTGTCCTCGCGGCGATCCGACGCGGGGAGCCAGTTGTAAACCAGGGGCATGAGTTCCTCGATGAGGTAATCGAACATGGCGTAGCCCATCATGCAGCGATCCCAGTTCGCGTAATCGCTGTTCAGCGCGCTGGGCATGACCACGATGAGGTCCTGTTCGCGAGCATAGATCTCAACCATCGACTTGCGCACCCAGTCGCTGTGGTCACCGTACGTCCCATGGAGAAGCCAGAGGACCGGGTACTTGTTGCCAGAGCCATAGAATGCGTCTGGCATCACATCGCGGGGTTTGTCGGGGAGGATGATACTGACGGTCGTGGTACCATTCAGATACTGACTCTCGAAATTCAGCGTAGCCAATGCCATTGTCTGCTCTCCTCAACATACGTGCTCCATGATGGGAACGGATTTGATCGTTGGCGGCCTAGCGACCAAAGCCCCAGCCCCGAGATGATTCGGCAACTAGGGTAGGCATATGTCAAACTTGGGACCGTAATACCAGGGATGGCAAGTGCAAGAAATGGCCAGTGCCAATCTGGGCGTAGCCTCCAAGTATCAGATGTCAGATGCACTATGGGAACAAATCGAGCCTCTACTTCCAGCGCCAAAGCCGAAAAAGAAACTTGGGCGTCCTCGGACCGACGCCCGAAAAGCGATGGCGGTAATATCTAATGCCATGACTCCCATCCCCCACAGCTACGGGTTATTCAGATGCAACACCACCACCCATCCCTCGCCCTCTGCCGTGGCGCCCTCCTCAAGGGGGAACGTGAGATCAAGCGACCTTGTCCCAGACCATGGATACTCCCCCTGAAAGCCCCCGGCGTCGACCACAACGAGTTGCTCGCCCGTCATCTCCAGCACCAGGTCAAGATGTTCGCTGCCCTCCTCTCCGGAACATTCGCCCTGCACGGCCATATCCAAGTCCATCCTCACCGCGTAGCTGCCCCACTCTTTTTGAAGGACCGCTTCGTAAGAGATGGGCCCCTGTCCCTCCACCGTATAGGGAGATCCTGATCCGACGACAGAAAAGGGCACGTTACCAACAGCGACTGGCTTCAATCCAACGGCCTCTGCGGGACCGACGAGCACCTGAATCTCGAGCTGTCCGGCCAATCCCTCACAGCGCCTCTTTGAGGGGACATCGCCGGCCGGGCCCTCACCCGTCGGCGTAGGCGTTATGGTGGGCGTGCTTGTTGGAACGGATACTGCAGGTTCCTCCATCTCGGATGTGGCCGTGGGAGTGGGAGTTTCATCAAAAGAGGTAGCAGTCGGCGTGGGGTCCTCAGCCACCGCCGTGGGTGTACGCGTGGGCGTGTTATCACACGCCACCAAAGCGACTGCCAGACAAAGACACAGCAAGAGATATGAGAAGGGACAATTGTGCAGACTCATCGGCAACCCTCCTTGAAATCCTCATCAATTATGGCAGGAGCAGCCGCCATGAGCGTCCCCTTGAACGGGACGGATAGAGACTGCAGAAGCCGGCACACGGGACGAATCACATGTGCTTTCGCCCCGCACTCTAATCAAAACGGTGGAAAAAGCAAGTCCATGTACTTAGAAATTCTATCCCTTTCGTCATAGCCCTGAGGAGGTTTTTACCAAAATCCCTCCACAGTGCAGGATCGGGTAAGCCGGGCCTATCTATAGGCCGAACACCTCCCTGGCCACACCGCCAAAGATGAGTTCCCTCTCGCGCTCGCTTTTCGAGGCGAACTGCTGGAGGGTCAGACGAAGGGCATTGGCGTATCCCTCGCGTCCGCTCACAGGTGGAAAATCGCTCCCCCACATCATCCTCTCAGGTCCAAAGGCATCGTAAGCCATATCCAGAAGAGGCGGTATGGGCCTCTCAAAGGGGAAAGGTTGCTGGACGGGCGTGGTTCTCTCGCAGAATTCGCCCAGCCCGTGGCACTTGATATAGATGTTGGGGAATCGCGCCAGGGAAAGGACACTGCGGCGCATCTCGTATGGCGGTTCCTCGCCATGGGGATGATTCACGGATCCCAGGTGCTCGAGAACGATGGGCAGATGCGGAAGGGCCTCCACCAGTTCCGCAAAGCGCGCCGAGGCAAATTCTTCGATGCTTCCATTGCAACTGACAGGCAACCCCAATTCCCCGGCCTTGCGCCAGATGGCCAGGGGATCGTCGCCCGCCGAACGCGTGTCGGCCTGCAGCCGAACGCCCGCCGCGCCCGCCTCCGCCAGCGCCTCGAGTTGCCGTGGGGCATCGGGGGCATTCGCATCGACCAGCACCACCGAGGCGAGCCTCCCCGGATAGCGAGCCACACACTCGGCCTGGTAGTCGTTGTCGTACTGCCCCATATACTGGATCAGCACCGCCTGCTCCACGTCGTTCCGGTCCATCTGAAAGAGGAGGCTCTCTACGGGCTCGTACCAGTAGGGAGACACGTGGCAGTGTGCATCGACGATATTCATTTCCCCATTCCTTCCCATACATACAGATAGATGACGTCGGTCCACATTTTGTGCAGTCCATCAACCCCCTTGGGCCAAGAATTGCCTGAGATACCGCGCACTCTGGCGCAGCGCCCCTTTTCGGCGCTCCAGCGATCCCTCGTAGGCGCGATCCTCGACCTCGATGCACACGGCACCGTCATACCCAGTGTCGGTCAAGACGGAGAAGAACCGGCCCCAATCGATATCTCCCAGGCCGGGCAACTTGGGGGTGTGGTACTCTAGCGGGGTCGCCAGCACGCCCACCTCGTCCAACCGCGCTTGATCCACCCGTACATCCTTGGCGTGCACGTGGAACAGCCGGTCGGCGAACGCCCACAACGGCCTCACATAGTCCGCCTGCTGCCAGACCAGGTGGGAGGGATCATAGTTCAGCCCAAAGCTCTCGCTGGGGATCTCCTTGAACATGCGACGCCATATCGCGGGAGCGTGGGCCAGGTTCTTGCCCCCAGGCCACTCGTCGTCGGTAAAGAGCATGGGACAGTTCTCGATACCCACGCGAATGCCCCGTTTCTCGGCAAAGGCGATCAGCGGCGGCCAGACCTCCTTGAAACAGGGCCAGTTGTCGTCGACCGACTTTGTCCAGTCGCGCCCGATGAACGTGTTCACCACCCCGACGCCGAGCAGGGCGGCGGCCTCGATCACCTTCTTGATGTGGTTAACAGCAATCTTCCCTTCCTCTGGGTCGGGCGCCAGGGGATTGGGATAGTAGCCCAGCCCGCTGATCTCGACGCCGGCATCGGCCGCCAACGCTCGCACCTTGGCGGCATCCTCGGCGTCAAATTCCGTCACGTCGATGTGCGTCACGCCGGCATACCGTCGCTCGGCCTTGCCCGGCGGCCAACACATCAATTCCACACAGTCAAAGCCCGCCTCGGCCGCAAAGGTCAAAACCTCTTCCAGGGACAGATCGGGCAGAATCGCGCTCACAAATCCGAGTTTCATCGTCGCCTCCTTTATGCCTCATCCACGCGCAAAAGAGATGGGAGAGAGAAGGCTTCCGGGGGTTTCCCTCGCATCATATCTCTTGTCCAAGTGCAAGGCCAGCCGTGCCTCTGGCATCCCACGGCCCGTTCCCTTTTGCCCCTCCACTTATCTCAACAGATCGCCCAGCGTTTGCTCGAGATCCTGGCGCTGCTGTTCGGCTATTTTCAACCTATCCCTCGCCCTCTCCTCCGCTTCCTGCGACCTGAGGGACAGAGCCCGGGCCCTCTGGTACACATCCCGAAGCCCTGCCAGTCCCTCCGCATCGTGCTCCCAAGCGCCCGTTCCGTCGGCAGCATGATCCTGAACAACCTGCAGCGCACGCCACGCCTCCCTCTCCACCCGCCGTATCTGAGTCGCCCTCGCCGCCAGCCTTTCGTGGGCGGCCCTGGCCTGGGCCTCGCGTTCCTCAAACAGTGCCAACCGCGCCCTTGCCAGGTCCCGCATCAGCGAGTCCACGCGCGCCTCCAGCAGCCCAATCCGCCCTTTGAGAGGTTCCCATACCAGGGGTCGGGGCAGCGTTTTCAGTTCTTCTCGGGCATCGTCGAGTTTCTCTTTTTCACCCTCGAGTTGCTCCAGCAGTTCCCTCACCGCTTGTCCCCGTTCCTGGAGTCGCTCCGTTAATTCCCCACAGCGTTTCTCATTCATATCAGCACTCCCGAGGCGAGTGTATACACCCGCCTCGCACGACCCCCTTTGCTCCGGCTCCCTTGTTCGATAAGTGTCCTGTCCGTATACTATGTCAAAATGGATAGTTTCGCAAGCGGTGCTTGTGTTGGCTCAGAGGTCACCAGCGTCGCATTGAAAGAATAGGGAGGACGTATGGCAAACAAGGAGCATCTTCGCATTTCGGCCTCATTCATTTCCGCAAGAGCCCACAGCAGATGACGTCCTTCTTTCTCAAGGTAGCGCTCAGTTTCCTTGTTGGCGGTCTCTGGATCACGCTGACCACAGTGGCTGCCGAGCGCCTGGGTAGCCGCGTGGGCGGGTTCATTGGCGGGCTGCCCTCCACCGTGGTGGTGGCCCTCTCCTCCATCACCTGGACTCAGGGTGCCCGACGGGCTCACCAGGCGACCACGTCCCTGCCCCTGGCCTTTGCCGTCAACGCCCTCTTTCTCATCGTCTATGCCCTTTGCGTGCGCAAGGGGCTGGTGGTGGGGATCGCGGGGGCACTGGTGGCCTGGTTCGTCCTGCAGAGCGGCGTCGTCCTGTGGGACGCCTCTTCCCTCGCCCTCTCCCTTCTCGTCTGGGCGGTGGTTCTGCTAGGCGCCTACCAGATCGCCACCCGCGCCTTGGACATTCCCTCGTCCGAGGGGATCGAACGACCGGCGAAACCGTCGTTGGTGTGGCGCGGGATATTCAGCGGCTCCATCGTGGCCCTGGCCGTGACCCTGAGCGAGGTGGGCGGGCCCGTCCTGGGCGCCGTGCTCTCTGCCTTTCCGGCGGTCTACACTTCCACCCTGGTGGTCACCTCCCGCTCCATGGGCACGGACTTTTCCCGCTCCCTCATCGTCCCCCTGATGGTCAGCGCCTCGGTGAACTGTGTGATCTTTGGTATCGTCTTCCGCTACCTCGTCCTCGATCTGGGCCTCGTGGCGGCGGCCGTGGCTTATGTGGCCACCATGCCGGGCGCTTACCTCACCTACCGCTTTCTGAGAGATGAGAGACGCTGAACGGAGCGGGTGGGTTGACTTGCCGCGACGGAGGGGCGTATAATGGTCGGGCATCAAAAAACGCCGGCAAGGGGGGACAGATGAACAGGGCGGCAAAGAGCGTGCTGATCTTTGGGATCTATGAATTTGTGCTGGGGCTTGTGCTGTTGCTGATCCCCAATCTCCTGCTGCCCGTGTTCGGTTTTTCCCCCACCACCGAGCCCTGGATTCGCGTGGCGGGCATGATGGAACTGATCCTCGCCTATTACTATATCCGGGGGGCACGCGAGGAAGTATGGCCTCTTTTGCGATGGACGGTTCACGAACGCTCCTTCGCCTTCGTGTGCCTCGCCGGCCTGGTGGCGCTGGGTCTCGCGGCGCCCATGCTGGCCCTCTTTGGCCTCGTGGACCTGATGGGCGCCATCTGGACCGGCCTAGCACTGCGGGGACACCATTTCTTCAATGGCTAATCCTATGATGACATCCTGTTCGGCCTGACGCGAGAGGAATTCGA
>JAWLEV010000124.1:0-4903 GCA_041685915.1 Anaerolineae bacterium
GGCGGTCGATCTCGGCCAGGCGGTAGCCGAACCCTGGCCCGCGGATGGTGGAGAGGTCCACCTCGCCGTCGCGCCGGCGGTAGAGGCCGGGGTGGACGGCGGCTTCCGGCTCCGACGCCTGGGGATAGAACTGCATGGCGTTGGTCTCCACGCCCATGATGGTCCCGGCGTGGGCGGCCAGGGAGACGTGGGGGATCTGGGCCAGCATGGGATTGGTGAGATCCTGTACCATGAGGGTCATGCCGTGGGCTCTGGCCCAGCAGAGGCTCAGGATGGCCTCTGTCTGTGTCTTACAGGTCTTGAGGGCCACGCCCGTCCACCCCAGGCGGCGTCCCAGGCGGATCAGTTCCCAGTTGTGGGCGCTCTCGTCCATAAAGAGGGGCTTGCGCGCCGAGACGGCGTGGGCGTCGATGCGGTGTCGCGCCAGACCGTAGGGGAAGGGCTGTTCCACGTAAAGGAGCATGCCATAGATGCGGGGATGTTCCGCCATCAGGCGGTCGAGGATGTCCGTGACGTACTGGGGATCCGTCACCGTGCAGTTAAAGTCGCTGGTGAGCCACAGCACGCCCTCCTCCATGCCGATCTGGCCCACGCGCACCAGGCGTCGGTAATCCCAGGTCGCGTCGGTGCCCTGAAGTTTGATCTTGAGACAGCGCAGCCCGTCGCGGGCGATCCACTCCCGGAGCAGGACGGGGTAGCCGTCGTCGGGCTCGCTGCGGTCCAGGTCGCCCTTGTCCAAGGGGTCCACGCCGCCCACCAGGTGCCAGGCCGGGAGGCGTTCCGGCGGGTCGTCCACCATCAAGTCAGCGGGGTACCGTCCCACAAAGGATACGCCACTGTCCTCGGCCGGTTCCAACAGGTCGCTCAGGTCGCAGTTCATGAAGGCTGCGTCATACGTATCATAGATGGGCACCCCATGTAGCACGCCATAGGCGTCGTGCAGGGCCAGGTCAAAGGCCGAGCAGCAGACCAGGGCCGCCAGCCAGGGCATGGCCCCCGCCCCCTCGCCGCGCCGGGCATTCGTCTCTGCCAACAGGTCGGGCAGGACATAGTCCTGGAAAGCTTTGCCTACTTCTATGGGGTGTCCCAGGGCCCCGAATCCGGCCCAGGCCTCGCCCAGGGTGAGGCAAAAGTCCTTCAGGGCGTCGTGTCGCTTTCGGTATGAGAGGGGGCTGGGCCACACCCACTGCACGCTCAGGGGCGTCTCGCCCCAGCCGGTGGCAGTGTTCCCCTCCCTATCCCGCACCGTCATACACACACGCACGCAGGTTACGGAGGTCAAGGTCTCTGGGCCGAATTTGAGGGGCATACGCGTCTGGACGGGCAAAAAGTAGAGGGAAACGTCTTGCACTCGAACGTCGGTGCGCTTGGCCATGGGTCGATTCCTCCCGTTGTTTCCTATCTATTGCGTTTTCGATCTCTTTGACAGTACAGCCCGGGCGCTCCAAAGTACCGACGCTACTCCGTGGGGGCTTGGCGAGCCCAAGCCCCCACTACGTAGCATCCTACGAGCGTGACCCTGACCCTGGCGTCGCCGTAAGCGGGCGGTGCTGCCGGGTTCCTTTGGGGACCTATGCACAATTCCCCAACCAGCCCCACCTCTTTGGGGTGGGGCGAATACGCGTATCACGGCACGGGGGTCAGCGCCTCGGCGGAGAGGCGGTAGAGGCCGCTTTGTCCCCCGACCCAGGCCACGTCCGGGCCCTGGGCGAGGACGTGGGCCCCGCTTGGTAGGTCATAGTAAGCCCAGTCGGCCTCCTGGGACGTGCGGCGGGATATGCCCGCCGAGGTGACCATCCACAGGGTGCCGTCCGGGGCGACGGACAGATCCCACATCTCCATGGCGCGCAATCCGCCCCCGGTGCTCTCGGTGGTAAAGCGCGTCCAATGCCCGTCGGGGCGGCGCCGCGCCAGCCCCCGGGCCGTGGCCACCCAGAGGACATCCTCGGGCCCCAGGGTCACGGCCCGCACATCCTTGCTGAGGGGGCCGTCCTCCTCGTCGTCGGTGATCAACTGGAACTCGCCCTCGGGCGAAAGGATGCCCAGGCCCTCTGCCGTGGCCAAAAAGACCTGTCCCTTGCCATCGATGGCCACGTCCCGCGCCGGCACCCCGGCCAGATCCTGTACCTGCGCCACTTTTTTCCAATCCTCGCCCTCTGCCCTATAAAGTTCGTCCTCCCGCGTATAGATCCAGGGGGTGCCGTGGGGGTCGAGGGTTATATGCTCCACCACCATTTCGGTGATCTGCTCCGGGGCATCCCCCTTGAGACGGTAGAGACCCTCTTCTGCAGCCAGCCACACGGCGTCGTTTTCGTCGATGGCCAGGGCGCGAATCGCCTTCTCGCTGGCGATGGTGGTTTCTTCCCTGGCGTCCACGTGGGAGAGCCCGCCGTCGGTTCCAATCCACAGCCCGCCCGTGCTGTCCATGGCCAGGGCGCGGACGTTGTTGTCCAGGAGGGGGGAGGGGATGCGCCAGGGCCCTTCCAACTCCCCTATCTCTTTTTGCTGTGATACGTCCTGCTGCATTGTGCCGTCGACGTCGATCAACTGTGTGTGCCAGATTCCCCGCGTCGTGCCCAGCCAGAGGGTATTCTCCTCGTCCTGCGCGTACCCTTGAACGGTCATATCGTCCAGGGGCAGGGCCTCCCACGGCCTGCCTTCCGCCCGGTAACTCAGGCCGCCGATGCCGCACAGCCATATCGTGCCCTCCTCGTCGATCCGCACGTCGTACACTTCTGAGGGGATGGTGGGATTCAGTTCCTGGAGGTGCCCCTCCCACTCTTCCGAGCCCGCTTTTAGGCGGCATGCGCCGCCGCTTTCCTCCCCGCCGGCCAGAAAGGTCAGCCAGAGCCCCTTTTCGTCTGCAAGGGCGTCGGTGATGTGCTGGCTGTCGGCCACGCTGGAGAAGAAACTGTGATCCTCCCAGGAACGCACCCCTTCCTCGGCAGTGCTCACCCCCCGCCCCACAGCCCATACGCGTCCCTGGGGAGATACGGTGACCAACCAGACGTCATGGATGACCCCCTCCCGTTCGCCGTAGGTGCGCCACGTTTCCCCATCGTAGGCTTGCACGGTGCCCTCTGTTGTGGGAAGCCAGAGCCAATCGCTCTCCTCGCGGCTGCTCCACAGGCGGGGATTGAAATGGGGTGCGGAGAGCAGGGCCCGATAGCGGGCCTCGACGGCCTCCTGGCGAGTGGCGTAGGTGTGCCAGGTCCCCTCTGTGTACTCGCTCCAGGCCTCGTGGTCCGCATAGCCCACCCACAGGTGCCCCTCGCCGTCCCTGGCCAGGCCCCGTATGGCCTCCGAGGCCAGCCCATCCTCGGTGGTATAGATGCGGTGTGTCCCGTCCGGTTCCCAGCGCACCAGGCCGCTTGGGGTTCCCACCCATAGGTGGGTGCCGTCGTGCAGCAGTTCCCGGGCATCGTTGGGATTGGACCAGTGCTGTACCGAGGCGTCGTCCATGACCATCTCGGCGAGGGGGGGCGTGGCCGTGGGTAACGCCTCGTCGGGAGCGGGAGGGGTCGGTCCCCCGGGGTTCGGATTGGCCGAAGGCGGCCCGGGCGTGTGCCCCTCCGCCGGCAGGGTGGGCGTCACCCAGGCCGCGGCGCAGCCGGCGGCAGAGAACACGACCACGAATACTATGAGGATGCGTGAGAGCATCTGTTGACGCAAGAGTTGCCCTTTTTTCATGGGGCAAGTATAAAATGAGAGAGGAAGGCGGGCAACTCGATGGGCGCGATTCCCTATTTTGGATAAATGGGCGGCACTGCTTTGACCCTCCCTCGGGCTTTGGGTATACTAGGTGGCGACGGGGTTGGAAGCGTTGGCGAATGTTCACTCGTTACTGGAGTCTGGCGTGTATATTCTCATAACTGGTGGCGCGGGGTTTATAGGTTCTCATCTGTGCGATCTGTTTCTGCAGCGCGGGCATCAGATTCTGGTGATGGATAACCTCATCACCGGGAGCAGGCGTAACATCGCCCACCTGGAGGATGCTCCCGGATTCGATTTTTTGGAGCACGACGTGACCGAGCCGATCTATGTGGATCGCCCCGTCGATGCCATCATGCATCTGGCCTCGCTGCCCAGTCCCGTGGATTATTTGGAGATGCCCATCAAGACCCTGAAGGTTGGTGCGTTAGGGACCTATCACGCGCTGGGGTTGGCCAGGGCCAAGGGGGCCCGTTTTCTGCTGGCCTCCACCTCGGAGGTGTACGGCGATCCCACCGTCCATCCCCAGGTAGAGACCTATTGGGGTAACGTCAACCCCGTAGGGCCTCGGGGCGTCTATGACGAGTCCAAACGTTTCGGGGAGGCCCTGACCATGGCCTACCATCGCGCCCATGGTCTGGAGACGCGCATCGCGCGCATCTTTAACACCTATGGGCCGCACATGCGGCTGGACGATGGGCGGGTGATCCCCAATTTCGTCAGCCAGGCCCTGCGCGGCGAGCCCCTGACGGTCTATGATGAGGGTTCGCACACCCGCAGTTTCTGCTATGTGAGTGACATGGTCGAGGGGCTGTACCACCTCCTGCTGTCCGACGAGGTGATGCCCGTCAATCTGGGCAATCCCCGCGAGATAAGCATCCTGGATCTGGCCCACCTGGTACTGAAGGTATCGGGAAGCGATTCTGACATCAGTTTTGTAGTCCCCCAGGATGCACGGACCAAGGATGACCCCCAGACGCGGCGCCCCGATATCAGCAAGGCGCGCACGTTATTGGATTGGGACCCTCAGGTAAGCCTTGAGGAGGGGCTTGCCAAGACCATCGGCTGGTTTCGGGAGCGGATTTCCTGATGGAAGCCGTTTCCTCTAAAGGGGGTTCATCATCTCGGAGAAGAACCAGTGGCTGTTCAAGTTTTCGTCGTATGGAAAAAAAGTCGTCGGATACAAGGATGG
>JAWLEV010000045.1:0-16818 GCA_041685915.1 Anaerolineae bacterium
GCTGGCGGCGTCTCCGTCTGGCGCTATGATATCGAGATTCCCAAAAAGTACGGTGTGGATATCAACGTGGGAGACACGCGAGGGCCAGCGGGCATCTTTCGCGCCCTGCGCACCATCCCCGTGATGCTGGACATCTGTCACGATATGGAACGCCACTGCCCCGACGCTATCCTCCTCAACTATACGAATCCCATGGCCATGCTCTGCCGCGCCATGCAGCGGCAGACGGATATCAAGGTCAGCGGCCTCTGTCACAGCGTGCAGGGCACGGCGGCCATGCTGGCCCGCTGGATCGGGGCCCCCATGGAGGAGATCGACTATGTCAGCGCAGGCATCAATCACCAGTCCTTCTACATCAAATACGAGTGGAACGGCGAGGACGCCTATCCCCTTATCCGCGAGGCGGTGGAAAAGCCCGAGATCTATCAAGAAGAGATCGTGCGCAACGAGATGTTCAAGCACCTGGGCTACTATGTCACCGAGTCCAGCGGCCACAACTCGGAGTATAACTGGTGGTTCCGCAAGCGACCGGACCTGATCGAGCGCTACTGCACCCACGGCACGGGCTGGAACCCGGGGGAATATGCCTATATCCTCGATAGTTATTTGGAACGGGAGGAGACCTGGCGGGCTTCGATCAAAGAGTGGCTGGAGGATGAAGAGCCCCTCCACCTGGAGCGGGGACAGGAATATGCCGCTTACATCATCAACGCCTATATGGGGGGAGCCCCCTACAAGTTCAACGGCAACGTGGCTAACACGGGCCTCATCGACAACTTGCCAGAGAATGTCTGTGTGGAGGTGCCCGTTTATGCCGACAAGAGCGGTTTCAACCCCATCCACGTGGGCACCCTGCCGCCCCAGTGCGCGGCCCTGGTCAACGTCAGCGTAGCCTCCGAGGAGATGGCCGTGGAGGGCTGCCTGAACGGCGACCCCACCCGCGTCTTTCAGGCCATCGCCTACGATCCCCTGACCGCCTCGGTGCTCTCCCTGGCCGAGATCAAACGCATGGTCAACGAGATGTTTGCCCAGAACAAGGACTATTTGCCCACCTTTGAGCATTATGAAGCCTAGTCACGGTGTTAGCGGAAGAAAAAGGGGCTAGTCCGAGCCACTGCCCCGGATCATGGACCGACGATTGACATATATCCTTGCCGATGCCATAATGTTCCCGAAAACAGAATAAAGGAGGACGATCTTGTTACTGGAATCGCTTCGTCAAGAGGTTTGTAGGGGCAACTGCATATTGCCCGACACAGAACTCGTCACGTGGACCAGCGGCAACGTGAGCGGGCGTGATCTCGAGACGGGCTATGTGGTGATCAAGCCCAGCGGGGTACCATACGAGGAGATGAGCCCCGCGAATATGGTGGTCGTGGATCTGGAGGGAAACGTCATAGAAGGCGAACTCAAACCCTCCGTGGACACGGCCACGCACCTGGTGGTCTACCGCCAACGGGAGGACGTACAGGGCATGGTACATACCCATTCCCCCTTTGCCACCGCCTTTGCTGCCGTGGACAAGCCCATACCCGTCTACCTCACAGCCATGGCCGACGAGTTCGGTGGACCCATCCCGGTGGGCGCCTATGCCAAGATCGGCGGCGAGGAGATCGGGCAGGAGATCCTGCGTTCCATCGGCGACAGCCGGGCCATCCTGCTCAGGAATCACGGCGTTTTTACCATCGGCCCCTCGGTGATGGACGCCGTCAAGGCCGCCGTGATGACCGAGGATGCGGCGCGCACGGTATACTATGCGCTGCAACTGGGACAACCACAAGAGATCCCTCCGGAGGAAGTTGAGCGAGCCCACAGGCGCTATATGGAAAAGTACGGACAGCAGTGACGGCACAGGGGGAACAACACACCATGAAACAGAGCCCCGTAAAGCTTACCGAGCCACGCCAAACGGTACAGATCACCTGGCCAGATGGGAGAACGTATGAGGCGCCTGTGGGCACTCCGCTGGCTGCCTTTGTGGCAGCCGCCCACCCCGATCCCGAGGCTCCCATCGTCGCCGCCTTTGTCGACGGAAAAGTAAGGGAACTCGATTACATGATGGAGCGGGATGCCCACGTCGTTCCCATTGACACTTCTACCAACGTGGGCATGAGGATCTATCAGCGTTCCGTCTCCTTTGTGCTCGTGGTGGCCATGCGAGAACTGTTCCCCAAGGCGCGCGTCATCATAGATCACTCGGTGACCCTGGGGGGGTTTTTCTGCCAGGTAGAAGGGCGAGACCCCCTCGACGAGACCGAACTGGAAGAACTCCAGAAGCGTATGCGGGAGATCGTCAAGGCCCAAGAGCCCATCCAACAGGAGATCATTCCTACCGAGGAGGCCATCGCCCTTTTCGAATCTCAGGGCTATGATGACAAGGTACACCTCTTTACCTCCTCGGACCGGGATAGCGTTCCCATCTACACGCTGCGCGGCGTGCGAGACTATTTTTATGGGCGCATGGCACACAATACCGCCGATCTATCCTATTTCAGTCTGGAATACCATCCTCCAGGCTTTATCCTTCGCCTTCCAAACAGGCGGAATCCCACCGTCCTGCCCCCCTCCCGAAATTATCCCCAGCTGATGGCCGTCTTTAGGGAATATGGCCGCTGGATCAACATCCTGGGAGTGCAGGATATCGGCCTGCTGAACAAAGCCCTGGACGAACGCATGCTAGAAGTCATGCTTGTGGCAGAGGCGCTTCACGAAAAGAATATCTCTGACATCGCAGACACCATCATGGACAGGCACGAGGAGATCCGACTGGTGCTCATCGCCGGTCCCACCTCCTCGGGCAAGACCACCTTTGCCCGGCGTCTGGCCATCCAGCTCATGGTCGGCGAACTGAATCCTTTCGCCCTTGCCCTGGACGACTATTTCGTAGATCGCGAGGATACTCCCCTTGACGAGGACGGCGAATACAATTACGAAGCCCTGGAGGCGGTCAACCTGGATCTTTTTAATACCCAGCTTTGTGCGCTGATGGAGGGTAAATCGGTGGGCCTGCCCTACTATAACTTTGACCGGGGGAAGAGTGAATGGGGAGAACGCGTGCGCCTTCCCGAGGACAGTATCATCATTATCGAGGGCATCCACGGCCTCAATCCCAGACTCATACCCAACATGGCACCCGAAAAGGTCTTTCGCATCTATGTCTCTGCATTGACGCAATTAAACATCGATCACCACAACCGCGTCCCCACGACAGACACGCGTCTTCTTCGTCGCATGGTCCGCGACGCGCGCTATCGGGGCCACTCGGCCCAATCAACGATCAAACGCTGGGAGAGCGTCAGACGAGGGGAGGAGCGCAATATCTTTCCCTATCAGGAAAACGCCGATGTCATGTTCAACTCGGCCCTCGTATACGAACTGTCCGTACTGAAACCCTTTGCCGAACCGCTCCTGCTGCGCGTGCCCGAGGATTCCATGGAAGGTGTGGAGGCCGCCAGACTCCTGTCCTTTTTGCAGTGGGTCGAGTCGTCCGATCCGGCCCTTGTCCCCGACGACTCGTTACTGCGCGAGTTTATCGGGGATTCGATCTTTCGAGATTTCAGAATATAATCAAAGGCCTATGGGCCCGTTTTATACATGATAATGGGAACGAACACCCGCTCTTTCTCCTGATCCTCCGGCGCGCCTGTGCTAGCCGAAAGATCAAGGGAAATCGACGTGTCCTGCTCCCAGGTGGCCTTCTCCTTGGCCGGCGTGGCACCAACCTCGAAAGAGACCACATCGCCCTCCGAGCCTCCCTCCTTTTCGGACGTGTCGGGATCATCCATGGGAATGTGCATGCTATAATACGCGGCGCCATCGCGTGATTCTGTGGTGGTCGCGGCATAGGACACGCCATTTATCAGCGCAGCCACTTCTGTTCCCTCTGCTGCCTGCCCATCGACCGTCACCGTACCATGGAAAAGAGCCCCAGAGGCTACATGATCCTCCATAATCCATCCCTCCCACGCATCATGCTTCATAAAATCGTAGGAGAGATAGCAGTAACCGTCTTTTCCCCAATTGCCCCCCCACGAGTTCATCGTCTTGAAACCACCTACGTCATCGTCGTATCCCACGACAAGCATGGCATGACCACCGTAAAGGGTCTCATCTGCCCGGTGTTGGGGGACTATGGGATCGTTGCGCGTGACCCCGAAAAAGCTATCGTAAACGGGAATGCCCACGGCGATGGGTTGACCATCGGCCAGCAAGGTCTTTAGAACATCCATGTCGGCCGATCCGGGTCCGGCAAAGACGTTCTTGAAACTGTTGATACGATAGGCCCGCGCCTTATCATACAGGTCCGAAGAGGGCTGCGTGCAGGTATCCTCGGGATCATAGGGAAAGGAGGCCAGCGTAGCCGCTCCCTTCTCTTCCAGAATCCGCAAGCCATCATAATAGGACATGCCCCGGTCCTGTTCGCATTGGTCAGTGGTACGCTGATTATAGATCCACGCAGGGCTGAATTGATGCTCCACAGACGAGATGTCCCATCCTCGCTCTTCATATTCCTGGAATGTCTTGTAATAGTAGCCCAGGGTCCAACCAACACAACTCGCCTGTCCCCTCTGACGACCAGCCGGCGGCAAGCCCTCACCGAGATCGACCCTGGAGGGCAAACTTTTTGCCACCACCAGCCGTTTTAGATCCAGACGGGGAAAGTCCCCCTTGGAACGCACAAGCCCCAGATCGCTCTCTATCGCGGGCTCCTCTGAAACGACCGCGGGGGCATCCAAAATCGATATAGCTACCAAAAAAACTATCAGTAACAACTTTTTTATATTATCTCGCATCGCTACTCCTGTAGACGCTCCATCTTTTCTGTCTATAGGGTAGCACGACAAGGGGCCCTTTGGAGTAAAGCCCTCCTTAAAACAAAGTTAAAGATAGGTCAAGACAGGCTAAAGGCAACGTAAAGGGGTACAGGATTCACCGAAAAAGCATGAGGCGAGGACCTCAGAGCATGAAAAAGCCCCAGGACTTGGCAGTCCTGGGGCCTGTATCTCTACGAATATTGTGTGCGATTTACCACTCGTAGCGCACGGTGTAGGTAACCGCCGTTTCGGCTTCCACCGGCACATCAAGCTCATACTGCAACGTATTGGCATCGATCATCTCATAATCCTCACTGCTCGACAGCACCTCCGCATCCTGCGCACGGAACAGGTGCTCGATAACGCGCACCGTAATCTCCTCATCCTGCTGATTGCGCAGCGCGATCCTGTAACTCTCCTCTATGACACGCTCGCCCACCTGCTCAAAGGCCAGCTGCGTGCGCTCTCCCACTATATCAAAGGCATTTCCGAGGTGCAGGGAAAGCTCCTCTCCCTCTGGCGTATGATCGACGGCATCTTCTCCCACAAATTCGGCACCACCACCCACATCCTCCTTATAGACGCGGACTTTGCCCTTGGGCAGGGGCATCCCCAAACCGTCTTTCTCCTCGTTGACGAACTCGAGCATGACACGGACCTTCCTATCCAGATCCAGGCCATAAGTGCGATCCGTGACAGCCTCATCAGCGGGTACGCGCACCGTCGGGGAAGGTTCGTAGACGAAAACCCTATCAACAGTCACGTCCGGGGCAGTCACAAACTCGATCTGCTTGGTCTGACGGTCACGAACGGTAACAGGGCGCTCAACCTCGTACAGATGGTAGGAGAAGAATTCCCTTTCCTGGACCGCAGCCTCCTCGGCACGTGCCCTCTGCTCTTCCATTTCCAACTTGGGCGTGGGCTCTGATACGCGGTGGACGTCACCGGCCACGAGTTTCAACCTTGCATCCTCATAGGTTGCCCCACTTTGATTGTTCAGGGTCACCCAGCCAATCATGGATAGGGCATCATCATCCGCTCCCAGGGTGGCGATATAGTCGGCCTGCCAGTTGATCCCCTCGGTCAGATACGTTATGCGCACATCCTGCTCTCCCGCTTCCGCCGCCCGCACGAGCCACGCGAGGGTGGGCTTGGTGACCAACTCGTCGGGGGGTGCAGGGAAAGAGACCTCCTGCACCTGGCCCATCTTTATCATCTTAAAGCCCTCATCAGAGGCAAGGATGACATCATCCAGCCCCGAGAGCAACGTACCGGTGTAGACGTCTCCTTCTACGGTGCGTACGGCGATCTCCTGATCGACGTACCTGAGCAAAAGATCACGAGTGCTGGCAATGTCATAGGCATAATTCTGCTCCAGTACCACAGTGCCCTCGGGGTCAGTAAGGGAGACAAAATGCACACTGGTGGGCTCGATCTCGGTCGCAACCCCCGCATAACCTATTTCATTTTCGCCCTCTGTTAGGTCAAAAGTATGTACTTCTTTGACCAATCCCAAGTTCTGATTATAGACAGTCAACTCCAGGTCCCGCTCCCGATCCTCCTCGGTGGTTGCGAGTATCCCCTCCTCCTCATCGACCTCCTCTTCCGTCACATCGACGGTCGGGGTGACGGGCACCGTGGGAGTTACGTCCACCTCTTCCTCTTCCCCCTCAATAGGGGTAGGGGTCTGCTCCTGTGCCAAACCAGATATGGTCACCACAAGGATCAACCCCAACGTCAACACGAGCAATCCAGCATATCGCCATCTGATCTTTTCCATCGCCTGCCTCCTTTACCTACCATTCCACCACGTGCATGCCAAAGTTCTCGCTGCAAGATGGGGACGCCATTCAACGACTAAACAGTGTCCAGCCTCTACTCCCATCGCCGATCGACAACTGCATTATACCTTCTGACAGGTCACCCCGCAACACGTCCAAGTGCTTAAAGCATGCTGTACAGATGCAGTGAGAGGAGAGAGGCGGCGAGGCCAGCCAGCCCACCGGCCAGAGCCTGCATCACCGTGTGAGCGCCGACTTTGACCCGCGCCCAGGCTACCAGGGGAATAAGCAGCATCAGAGGGGATGCCCAAGCGCCCAAAAAGGCCGTAGCCATCGTCGTCCCCAGTGCCACCGTGGAGACGTGCCCGCTGATCTTCCACCAGACGGTGATGAACATCTCCACGACAATGAGAAGAAACGCGGAGGAGAAGAGGGCCAAAAAAGGTCGTGGCCCCTCCAAAAAGATGATCAGGAAAAGGGGAATACCCGCACCAAGGACGAGGGCGAGAGCGGGAAAGACCTGCAATCGCTCCAGCCGATCGGAAATATGCCAGTCACTGATGGCCCCACGCCTCAATTCACGCTTGAAAATGAAGAGGGGAACCACCACGGTCAACAAATTCAGGCCAGCGGCCCAAAGAAGCCCCCGCCCCAAAGAGATGGGGTCCGCCAGGGCTATCACCACCAGAAGCAACGCTGTCACATAATGAGGGGCCAGAAAACGGGACACCCATTGGGCCACCGTGTCGGACCAGTGAATCTCGCTGACAACGGTCCCCAGGACGATCAGCACACCCCCCGCGACGCCCCGGCCCGTCATGACATCCTGTGTCAGGAGCACGCTGAACAGGGCAGCAAAGACTGGCTCCCCGGAAAAGATGAGGGCTGTATGGGTGGGCGTGGTAAAACGCTGCATGGTCGTCTGAATGGCAAAGGCGACGGCTGTGGCCAGGATGCCGGTAAAGGACGCCGCAAACCAAGGCACCGGAAGATGCCAAAAGAGAGGATGGCGAGCAAAGGCGACCACAGCGCTTATCACCGCCACCGTCGTCGTCTGTACGATGGTCAAGGCCAGAGGATCGGTATGGGGTGCAAAAGCGCTCACGCTGACGATGTGCAAGGCAAAAGATAGGGCGCAGAGCAGGATCAGGAGATCACCTTTGGCCACCCGACGATATTGGGAAAGGGTCAGGAGGCCCAGGCCCACCAGGGCAAAGGAAACTCCCAACAAAGACTTTACCGCGGGGGGACGACGAAGCAGGACGGCAGAGAATAGGGGTACGAGAACCACCGAGAGGCCCGTGATGAATCCCGCGTTGGAAGCGCTGGTGTGGCGCAGACCCACAGTCTGAAAGGCATAGCCGGCAAAGAGAAAGAGTCCGACAAGGACACCAGCGCCGACCTGCCGCCGGTCCAACCTCGCCAGGCGCTTCCCTCCAACCAGGGCGAGGACGGAGGTGGCCAGGCCAAAGCGAACCGTCAAAAAGGGAAAAACGGGATAAGAAGCCACGGCGTCCTTGACCATGACAAAGGTGCCCCCCCAGATCAGGGTGACCAGAAGGAGGAGGGAATCAGCCCAGAGTTGTCTTTGCCTCGATCTTTCCATAGTCCGCCCGTCTATTTTTGCAGCGCCCGTCGCACCGTATGATACAGGTTCTCCGCCCGCATATTGGTCAGGCTCTCACAGGGGGCCTTCAACGCATCGGCCAGTTCCTGCGCCAGCCCTCGATCCAGGGATTGATGCTCCGTGTTGATCACCACAGAGTGAATGCGCCTTTGGGCAAAAAGATCCGCCACCAAAAGGGCCTCCTCGCGAGGGGGCATGCCCATCATGGACACGTTACCCGCCCCATCCGTAAGCAGGAACATCAGGGTTCGCAGATCGTCATTCTGACTCTCCTCCCGCTTGATCATCTGATAGGCCATGGAAAGACCTGCCGAGAGGGGCGTCTTTCCTCCCACCGGGATATCTCGCAGTGCTGCCTTGGCCATCTCCACGCTGGACGTCGGAGGGAGAATGAGGGTTGCCGAATCCTTTTGAAAGGAGATCATGCATACGCGATCGCGCTTCTGATAGGCGTCGACCAAAAGGGACATGATCGCTCCCTTGGTAGCCTTCATGCGCTCGGCGGCGGCCATGGACCAACTGGCATCCACTACAAAGACGATCAGGTTCGACGCCTTGCGGACACGCACCTTACGCTGCAGATCTTTGCCGCGAATGGTGATGGCCGTATCGCCATGTTCCCGTTCACTCTGATGAATCGCCGCCTGCCGCACCGTAGCATCCAACGCGATGTCATCATATCGCTCCCGTGCCGGGCGGGCATAGATATAGCGCCCGCGCTTGCGGGTGGTAATCGTATAACTGCGCCTACCTGCCGACCGCCGGGACGTTTTATCGAGAGGTGTTTTGAATCCCTGCGGCTTGAAGATATCGCCGACATCGACCGACTGCCCCTCTTGTCGAAGATGATCCAGGGCTCTTGTATCCGCGTGGTGCCCTCGCATGGGGACGTTCTCTGCGGGCGCCTGCGAATCAGCCTGCGCGTCCGCGCTCAGGGACTCGGTTTTTTTTTACCCTCCAACACGCTCCGCTCCACGCGTTGACGCTCCGAGGGTCCCTCGCCGTCATCGCGTGCCTCTTCCAACCGCTGTTCCAACACGGCCATCTTGCTGTCCGTGTCCTCAAAGGGTTGCCGTCGCAAACGATGGGGCAGGGCAAGCTCCGCTGCCAGCAGGATGTCCGTATTATCGATAGTCTCACGACCTCCGAACGCCGCGTGGGCCAGAGCCGCCTTCAAGATGACGATATCGGCCCGGTGTCCGTCCACCTCCATCTCGCTAGTAAGCTCGGCGATGAAATACAGATCCTCCGGCTCATACGTGACCTCGGGCAACATCTCCCGCGCCCGAGCGATACGCTCGGAGAGCATGGCCTCCATCTCAGACCACTGCTGATAAAAGGCCTCAGGATCCTCCTCATATCTAAGGCGGCGATTGACTATCTCCACACGGGCGTCCGGGTCCAGGATGCCCTGGATGTCCACACAGAGAGCGAAGCGATCCAACAACTGGGGACGCAACTCCCCCTCCTCCGGGTTCATAGTACCCACCAAGATGAATCGGGCGGGGTGAGAAAAGGATATCCCTTCCCGCTCCACCACGTTGATACCCATGGCTGCCGAGTCCAACAACAGATCCACCACGTGGTCGTCCAGGAGGTTGACCTCATCCACGTACAGGAGCCCGCGGTTCGCTGTGGCCAGAACGCCGGGCTCAAAACGGCGTTCGCCGTGCTTGATGGCCCGTTCCATATCCAGGGTTCCCACCACCCTGTCCTCCGTAGCGCTGACGGGCAGATCCACAAACCGCGTCCTCGTCTGCTCCACAGGCAGGGATTGCTGGGTCCTAAAGCGCTCGCGGCACGTATCACACATCTGTTCAGGATCGTTCGGATTGCAGTTAAAGGGGCAATCGGCGACGACCTCTATCTCGGGCAGCAGAGCCGCCAGGGCCCGCGCCGCCGTGGACTTGGCCGTGCCGCGCTCGCCACGAATGAGAACGCCCCCAATCTGCGGACTGATGGCATTCAATACCAGGGCGCGCTTCATGCGCTCCTGACCTACGATGGCTGTAAAAGGGAAAACTCGCATAAAAGGCATCACCTATTATCGATAAGCACATAACAGATCAAGTATAGGCGGCTTGTTTCTCCATGTCAATTCGGGAAGAACCCTCCGCTTTGACGAGGGGCAGCGATGCGGGTAGAATCGTCATGCAGCTTGGCAAAGAAGGAGACAAGACGAGATCATGCCCGAGATAGCCGTTGTGGGGAGCCTGAATATGGATCTTGTCGTGCGCACCGAGGAGATGCCCCGTCCAGGAGAAACAGTCCATGGTCGGGAATTCACCACCATACCGGGCGGCAAGGGCGCCAACCAGGCCGCTGCCGCGGCAAAGTTGGGGGCAGAGGTGGAGATGGTCGGCCGCGTCGGGGGGGACGATTTCGGCACCAGCATCCTGGACAACATGCGCGCCCAGGGCGTGGGCACATCCCACATCGTGCGAGATGCCGAGACCCCCAGCGGCATCGCCATGATCATCGTGGACCGTGCCGGAGAGAACGCCATCGTCGTCGCGCCGGGGGCCAATGGGCAGGTGACCATGCAGGACGTGCATGCGTCGCAAAAGGTCCTGGCAGAGACGCCTTATGTCATCATGCAGTTCGAGATCCCCCTCCCCGTGGTGCGCGAAACCATCGGCCTGGCCAACCAGTTCGGCTCCCGCGTCATCCTGAACCCCGCGCCAGCCTACCCCGTCTCCTCTGACTTTTTCGAGGGCCTGTACTGCCTGGTCGTCAACGAGACGGAGGCGGAGACCTTTACAGGACTGGCGGTGGACGATCTGGATGCCGCCCGAGAGGCCGGGCGTGCACTGCGAGAGCAGGGCATACCCGTCGTGGTGATAACCCTGGGCGCAAAGGGTGCTCTCCTGCTGAGGGAGGAACGTACAATACATGTGCCGGCCCACCAGGTCGACGTGGTAGATACGACGGCGGCCGGCGACGCCTTTGTCGGAGGACTGGCCGTAGGCCTGCTTCGCGGCCTCGAGGTAGCGGAAGCGGTGCGTTATGCCACCTGTGCCGGCACCCTGGCGACCACCGTGCTCGGGGCCCAGACGTCCCTTCCCTCGGAAGAACAGGTCGACGAGTTCTACAGGAAAGGAGCCCCCTGAGCGCGATGGATCCCGTGGTGGGCCTCATCGCCAACCCGGCGGCAGGCAAGGATATACGGCGCCTGGTGGCCCATGCCACCACGGTGGGCAATCAGAGCAAGATGAGAAACATACGCCGCGTCCTCGTCGGGCTGGGGGCCATGGGTGTGGGACGGGTACTGGTCATGCCCGAGCGGCTACATCTGGGTAGCAGAGCCTATGAAAATCTCAACGTCCAGGGGGATGTCCCCGTAGTAGAGATGCTGGATATGCCCGCCACCAACGAGGCGGAGGACTCGGAACGGGCAGCCTCCCTTTTGCACCGGGCAGGTGTTGGCTGCATCCTCGTCCTTGGAGGCGACGGCACCATACGCGCGGTCTCCAAAGGAGCCAATGATACGCCCCTCCTTCCCCTGTCCACGGGTACAAACAACGTGCTGCCCGGTTGCGTGGAAGGGACGATTGCCGGCCTGGCGGCTGGAGCTTTGGCCAGGGAAGCGTTCCCTCTTCAGGAGGTGGCCTTTCGCCACAAGTGGCTGGAGGTCTCCATCAACGGGGATCCCCGCGACCGGGCCCTGGTGGACGCGGCGATACTGCGAGGGCACTTTATCGGCTCCCGCGCCGTGTGGGACGTGGGGGCCGTACGACAGATCGTGGTCACCCGCGCCGGCCTGGACAGCACGGGGCTCTCGGCCATCGCCGCCGTGGTGTGTCCCATCTCGCCCAAACAAGAGCAGGGCGCCAACCTTTTTCTCTCTCCCGAGGCTGGGCGTCACGTATTGGCACCCATCGCTCCAGGCCTGATCCGCCCCGTGGGCATCGCATCATCCCACATCCTGGACGCAGGAGACACGGTGACCACCGAGGCGGAGGAATGGATGATCCTCGCCCTGGACGGCGAGCGCGAGTTCGCGGTTCAAAAAGGCGACCGCATCTCTATCACGTTGCACCTGGACGGTCCCTGGATCGTGGTTCCGCGCCGCGTCACGGAACAGATGACTGCTCAGCGGCTATTCGATATACCCGCTTGACGAGAATAAACCAATTCTAGTTTTTTCAGGAGGAATTCATGACACGTGCTGATATCGCCATCATCGGTAGCGGGCCCGGCGGCTATGTCGCGGCCCTGCGAGCCGCTCAACTGGACGCAGAGGTCGTCTGCATCGAGCGGGACCGCGTGGGAGGTGTATGCCTGAACTGGGGCTGCATCCCCACCAAGAGCCTGCTACGCAGCGCAGAGATCTATGCCCTGGCCAAAGAGACCGAGGAGTTTGGCGTCGTCGTGGGGGAGCCCCGAATCGACTGGCAAAAGATGCAGGAGCGCAAGACACAGGCTGTAGAGCAACTCGTGAACGGCACCAAGATGCTGCTGGATCGTGCGGGGGTGAACATCATCAAGGGGGAAGCCTCTTTTGCGCGAGCCAACGTACTGCGGGTCCAATCGGACAAAGGGGAAGAGACGGTAGAAGCGGATAACATCATCATCGCCACGGGCTCGCGTCCCCTCCGTCTTCCCATTCCCGGGCTGGACGATCCCCGCGTCGTCGACTCCAAGGGCGCCCTGTCCCTGGATCCTCTGCCTGAGAGCATCTGCATCATCGGTGCAGGCGCCATTGGCATCGAGTTCGCCAGCCTTTTCAATACACTGGGCGTGGATGTGACCGTGGTAGAGATGTTATCGCACCTGGCCCCCCTCATGGACGCCTCCATCGGCGAGGGATTGGCCTGGAGCTTTGAGCAAAAGGGCATCAAGATACTGACCGACACGCGGGTTACCCGCCTGGATAACACCAACGACGGCCTGTTGGTGTATATGGAGGGGCCCGACGGCGAGGAGCAAGTGGAGGTCGAGCGAGCACTGTCCGCCGTGGGGCGCGCGCCCAACGTGGAGGACCTGGGATTGGAGGTGTTGGGACTTGACCCCACGCGCCAGGGAATCGATGTTGATAACCGCATGCGCACCGCCGCCCCCGACGTCTATGCCATCGGCGACGTGGCGGCAGAGGGACCCATGCTGGCCCACGTGGCCTCTCACCAGGGGATCGTGGCTGTGGAGGACGCCATGGGCCTGCCCGCGGCCATGGACTATACCGCGGTGCCCAGTTGCATCTTTTCCACACCCGAGGCAGCCAGCGTGGGACTGTCAGAGGAGCAAGCTCGCGAGCAGGGATATGACGTGGAGGTGGGCACCTTTGCCCTGGCGAATAACGGTAAAGCCGTCACCATGGGTGAGACCGATGGCTTTATCAAGTTTGTCGCCGAGGCAGAATATGACGCCGTGCTCGGCGTACACATCGTGGGGCCCCATGCCAGCGACCTCATCCTAGAAAACATCCTGGGCATCAACCTGGAGGTCACCCTGGACGAGATAGAGGATACCATCCATCCCCATCCCACCCTGGGCGAGGCCATCGGCGAGGCGGCTCTGGCCGTCCGTAACCGCGCCCTGCAGGTGCCGGGCTAGATCCCCCGGAACAGTTGGGGCTCATAGGGGGAAAACACGGGGGATATGCGTAGCATATCCCCCTTCGCCTCCCAGACCCATTTATGCTATTATAAATACGAGCCGTCGTACCCCCAATATCCTCGTGGCTCACAAAAGCCTGCAGCAGCACAGGATCGCGCTCTATTGCGGCACCCTGCATCAAAGCAGACGGGGGCCGCCATGGAAAGAGAAAATAGATGACAAGGTTGAGATAGGGATACACTCATGAGTGACGGAATTGAACACCAGAGTTGGCGTGTGTCAGCTCCGTTCTATCATCTGAGCTACATCGATATCGCCCATCATCTGGATGAAGCGTTATTCGCATATCTTGCCGATAAGGTACAGGGGGCTGTGGTGGCCGATTGCGGCTGCGGGCCAGGCGTCGTGGTGGAGAAATTCCTTCAGCGAGGTGCATCCCGCGTGATCGGCGTGGATTTGAATAAAGCCATGCTACAGCAGACGAGGGAGCGCGTGTCGCGGGCCGTCGATAAGGGCCAGGTCCAGACAGTGCAGGCAGCCTTTGAACCCAGCCTATTCCCTCACCTACAAAAACAGTACCTGGACGGCCAGGGATTCGACGTCATCCTCTTTAAGCGCAGCCTATACATGGGTCGAGCACAAGCACTTTCCGTGCTGCGGGCGGCGGCAAACGGCCTTAACGACGACGGCATATTGGCGGTAATCCATGGCAAGCGCTCACTAAAATATTACGCTTTTGGACCGGGCATGCGCCCCATGCCCTACACACCCTATCATCTCTTTAACCGCACCATCAGCAAGCTGGGAGAATGGTTCGGCATCGGCAACTATAAGCTGTACACAGAAAAGGGGTTACTCGATCTGCTGTGCGAGGCGGCTCCCAAGTACCAGGTGGAAAAGATCCCCAGCGAACAACACGCCTATAATCTGGGCGCGATAAGGGCCGAACACTCTCAAACCTAGTTCTGAGAGGAGGGATCGATCTATGATGGCAGAGATAAAAAAGTTTTGGTGGCCCCTGGGACTAGTCCTCGTCGTGGCCGTCCTGGCCATGGCCTTTTTGTCCAGAGGATCGAACGATCACGCGCCGGAACCGGAGGAGGCCGAGGGCAACAAGGGTATCACCCTTCCCCAGCCACAGCGTGAGAGCGATACCTCGATAGAGGCGGCGCTGCGGCAGCGACGCTCCATCCGCGACTATGGGAAAGGGCCCCTCGCCCTGGAGGAGGTGGGCCAGCTTCTTTGGGCGGCCCAGGGCATCACCGACGAGCGGGGCTACCGCACGGCACCCTCGGCGGGCGCCCTCTATCCCCTGGAACTCTATGTCGTGGTGGGAGAGGTGGAGACGCTGGACCCGGGCGTCTACCATTACGACCCACAGAATCACGCGCTGGAGCCCGTGGCCGAGGACGACCGGCGTCAGGCGCTGACGAAGGAAGCCCTGGGACAGGCCTATATCGGCCGGGGTGCCATCGACATCGTCTTTACCGGCATCTATGAACGCACCACGGGCAAGTACGGCCACCGGGGGAGGCGCTACGTGCACATGGAGGCCGGCCACGCTGCCCAGAACGTCTACCTACAGTGCGTATCATTGGAATTGGGGACCGTCGTGGTGGGCGCCTTTGGGGATGAAGGTGTGCAGGACGTCCTCGAGTTGCCGGAGGAACGGGTTCCCCTCTATATTATGCCCGTGGGTAGATTGCCTTAAGCAGGACGCATGCGTGCATCATGCTGATACTATGAGGAGTTGTCTCAGATGTCCCCACATCTCGTCATCGTAGAGTCGCCGGCCAAAGCCAAGACCATCTCCAAGTACCTGGGCGGGACATATCGGGTCCTGGCCTCCGTGGGGCACGTCCGCGACCTGCCCCCCAAAGAACTGGGCGTGGATATCGAGGACGGATTCAGCCCCACCTACCAGATAAACAAGGAAAAGGAGGACGTGATCGGCCAACTGCGGGAGGCGGCCAGGGAAAGCGATCTCGTCTATCTGGCCATGGATCCCGACCGGGAAGGCGAGGCGATCGCCTGGCACGTGGGCGAGGTCACGGGCCTGCCGGAGGATAAGACGCGACGCATCGCCTTCTATCAGGTAACAAAGTCTGCCATCCAGGAGGCCCTGCGGAATCCCCGGGGCCTGGATCGTGACCTGATCGACGCCCAGCAGAGCCGCCGCGTGCTGGACCGCCTGGTGGGCTACAAGATCAGCCCCATCCTGAGCAAGGCTATGCGCAAGCCTCTCTCCGCCGGTCGCGTGCAGTCCGTGGCTCTGCGCCTGGTGGTGGAGCGGGAGCGCGAGATCGAGGCCTTTGTACCCGAGGAGTACTGGACGCTGGAGGCGGAACTGCAGCGCCGCACGGGAAAGAAGGAGCGCTTTAAGGCCCATCTGCTGCGCATCAAGGGCGAGAAACCCCGCCTGGGCAGCAAGGAGGAGATGGATGAGATACTGCCCATCCTGTCCGAGGCCACCTACACGGTGACCAAGGTGAAAAAGGGGCAGCGCAGGCGGAATCCCCATGCCCCGTACATCACCAGCACCCTGCAGACCGATGCCTCGCACAAGCTGCACTTTTCCCCACAGCGGACCATGCGGCTGGCCCAGCAGTTGTACGAGGGGATAGAGTTAGGTGATGAGACGGTGGGCCTCATCACCTATATGCGCACCGATTCGCCCCACGTGGCTCCCGAAGCCCAAGGGGAGGCCCGCGAGTATATTTCCGGGCGCTGGGGAAAGGAATATCTGCCCAGTAAGCCTCCCACCTACCGCTCCAAATCCTCCTCGGCCCAGGAGGCCCACGAGGCCATTCGTCCCACCTCGGTGTTCCGCACCCCGAAAAAGATGCGCAAACACCTGAACCGGAGCCAGGCGCGGCTGTACGAACTGATCTGGCGGCGCTTTGTGGCCAGCCAGATGCAGCCCGCCCTCTATGCCACCATGAGCGTGGATATCGTGGCCGCCAGGGATTATCTGTTCCGCGCCACGGGGCGCCGCCTCATCTTTCCCGGGTTCCTCGCCGTCTACAAAGAGGGAAAGGGG
>JAWLEV010000045.1:16918-21196 GCA_041685915.1 Anaerolineae bacterium
GAGGCCCCCGAGGTGATAAAGGAGGCGGCGCAGAAGGCTTTGGTGGCCGATCTCCCCGAGTCGCTGCGTGACCGCACCTGCCCCGAGTGTGGAAAGCCGCTCAAGGTGCGCGTCAGCAAGATGGGGCGTTTCCTGGGGTGCACGGGTTATCCCGAGTGCCGCTATACCCTCGACCTCAGCGACCCCGAGAACCCCCAGGAGACCGAGGACGAGTTCGCCGAGGGGGAGACGTGCGAGGAGTGCGGCGGACGCATGAAGATCGTGCACTATGGCAACAGCACCTTTTTGGGCTGCGAAAATTATCCAGAGTGCAAGCACACGCGACCCATCCTCAGCGAGCGCATCAAGGAACTGGCCGCCGAGACGGCCTGCCCCAAATGCGAGCGCAAACCCATGGAACCCCGCAAGGGGCGTTACGGCGAGTACCTCTACTGCCCCGACTGCGAGGAGAACTTTTCCCTGCACAAACTGGGCCTGAACAAGGTGGAAAAGGTGGATATCCCCTGTCCGGAATGCGGACACAGCCCCCTGGAAAAGCGCACGGGCAGGTACGGCCCCTACTACCACTGCCCAGCCTGCGAGACCAACACCTCGGAGAAAAAGATGGCCCACATTCGGGGGGAATAGGCGTAGCCTATTCCCCCGTAGGGCGGAAAGCTCTTCGCATCGCCCTACGCGCAGGGCTAAAGTCGCAGCGCTACCAAGTTACGTCCCGTGAACGGGACTTGTGGGCTGGCATCGCTCATTGGACCAAACGCCGATGCACCAAATCTCCAGAAGCCGGATTCACCGGGCGTAACTGTTCCTATGCGAGGGAAAGCGCTAGCGCTTTCCTCATAACACTGGCGTTGACGCCTGTGTGGTCAACGTTTGCGGGGGCGCACCGTCGCACCGCCCCAAAGAGTCGGTGCTGGGGGAATTCACCTTGTGAATTGCCTTGCAGAATTGCTCTCCAATTCTCCACACCTTTGTGACTATGCAGAGTCGCAAGGCGATCTGCCAGGCAAGACGTAAGGTATCTGCACAACCAGCCCCACCTGTTCACGGCGGGACAAAGGCGCAGCCTCCAACGTCCACGAATTCGATTCACAGGTGCCCCTCGCCTCCACTGCACTGCACTTTCGGGCTTCTCATGCGCCAACGTGTAATATTATGCCCACTCAAACCTGTAAGTCCTATTCGTGGGGACGCAAGGGAAAAGACAAGCCCTTTCCTTATGGCACAGGCGTTGCAGAAAATGGGTTCGTTTCGTAATTTATGCTTTGGAAAGCACCGAGATGGGTGGACGGCGGGAGCGAATCTCACATAAAGTTATACCCCCCGACTGGTGAAAGAACATTTGTTCTATTATACTATGGGGCACACAGCCTGTCAAAAAGGGTGAGGGGCCGTGGTAGACGGATCCGCCGGTCAAACTCTTGAATTCCGTCATATGCACTCCGTAAACATCCATCATGGCGGCACCCCTGACGATGCTGAAAAACCTTGCAACTTTGTCCCAGGGTCGCTATAATGGGTTGATGCTGCGATCACCAACCCGGGAGGAACCCATGCCCAACGCCATCCAGGAGTACGTCCGCGAACTGCAGCGCATCCACGATACGGGAGACGCCACGGAGCACTCTTATCGGTCGGCCCTGGAGCGCCTGACGGAATCCCCGGACCAGGAGATCACCCCCACCGTGGGGATGCGGCCCTGCCGCATCCCTTGGCAGTTTCGCGTTGCGAAACTGCAGTTGCACCACAGCGTGATGCACCCCCTCCCCGCTCTCCATGGGATGGAGAGGGTGAGGCTTTTTCGCCCCGCGACGTGCTGGCCTACGCCTACGCCGTCTTTCACGCCCCCACCTATCGGGAGCGCTATGCCGAGTTCCTCAAGATCGACTTTCCCGGCCTGCCCCTCACCTCGAACGTGGAACTTTTCTGGCGGCTGGTGGCCCTGGGCAACGCCCTCATCGACCTGCATCTCCTCTCGCCGGACGCGCCGGCCCGGCGGGACGTGGGGAGGGTGAGCTTTCCTGAGCCGGGTAGCAACCGGGTCAAGGGGCGGGGCGGCTTTCCCAAATTCATCCCCGCCGGGGAATCCCGCACCAAGCCGGGGGAGGTGGCCGAGCGTAATCGCGTCTATATCAACCTGGAGCAGTACTTTGGTGGCGTGCCCCGGGACGTGTGGGAGTTCCAGATCGGCGGCTATCAGGTGCTTCACAAGTGGTTGAAGGATCGCAAGGGCCGCGTCCTGTCCTACGAGGAGTTGCAGCACTATCGCCGCATCGTCGTCGCCCTGCAGGAAACCATGGATCTGATGGAACGCATCGACGCTACCATCGCCGCCCACGGCGGATGGCCGATGGCATAGGCTGTCGCACCGCCCTAAAGAGGCGGGGCTGGCATCACGTAGGGCGGAAAGGTGTTCCGCCCCTGGGCCAGCTGCGGTGGCCTCGCGTAGCCTCCAACCGTTCCGACCATGGTGCCTACGCGCAGGGCTAAAGCGGGCCAGTGCGCAAGTCCCATTGATGGGACGCAACTACGTAGCACACGCGTTAACGCCTGTGTGGCTCGCAGACGAGAACCCCGGATGGTGGGTCGGAACGTTGTTCCGACCTGGGCGGATTGCCAATCCGCCCTACGTAATTCCACGCTTTGCGTTATGGGTCTGTCAGAGTATTATGGTGTTGGCAAAAACATGTCGCGAGCGCGACGCCCAAGAAAAGCGCTTGCTGGGGGATATGAGGTCGAGGAGCGCCTGGAAAGGAATCAAAGATGGAGCAATCTTTTGGAAACCGTTTAGAAGAAGCACTGCGAGGATTACCTCCTGACAAGATACGTGAGGTGGCGGACTTTGCCGAGTATTTGCGCCAAAAGTACGTGGGCGACGCGCCACGACGCGGATCCCCTGAGGCCATATTGCGGGCCTTGGAGGAGGTGGGACCCTTGAATTTTGAACCAAATGAATTGGACACACTGCTGAGCGAGGTTCAGTCGATGCGCGAAATGGAGATAGAGACCGATGACTGACTATCTCCTAGACACGAATCATGCCAGTTGGCTGCTAGCTCGACAAGAGTCCGTCGTTGCTCGGGTGCGAGAAGCGCAGACTGGTGATTCTGTGCTCGGAATCTCGATGACAGTCTTGGGAGAGCTATACTACGCCGTATACGCCAGCCAACGCGCCGCCGAGAACCTGCGCCGTCTGCAGGCGTTGGTCGGCACATTTACACTTTGGCCCTTTGACGCCCTGGCGGCCCAGGAATTTGGGCGCATTCAGGCCGAGCAAAAAGCCAAAGGGCGCCCTATCCCCCCGATGGACGCTCAGATCGCGGCTATAGTACGGCTAAACAACCTAACACTCCTTACAGACGATCACCACTTTGCCTTCATAGACGGTATCACGGTTGAGAATTGGCGCGCTTGAATCGAAACGGGCGGAGACATCACGTAAAGACGCCGTCACGTAGGGCGGACTGACAATTAGCCCTACGCGCAGGGCTAAAGCGGGCCAGTGCCCAAGTCCCATTGATGGGACGCAACTACGTAGCACACGCGTTAACGCCTGTGTGGCTCGCAGACGAGAACCCCGGATGGTAGGTCGGAACGTTGTTCCGCCCTGGAGGCGCAGCCTCCAACTTACGATTCTGCACCGACGTGTACTCTTTGGGCCTGCGCACAGCCTGTTTCCAACGGGCTTGGTGTGACAGACGTGGATTTCAATCCTCGACGCAGGACGGGTGTTCATGCGCCCCGCCCGACCATCTTCTCATACAGATTCATCGCAAAGCCTCCTTAGGAAGACAGGGCCATCCCTGAACCTAGCCTATTCTGGCGTGGCTGCTCGCGTGCGCGAAGGCCGTGCGAGGGCCAGGTGATGTTGACGCCCTGTGGCCTGCATAGCATAATGGCCATGATAGGGCAATCTTGTAGAAGGAGCTTTCTGGAATGGATATGGTAAGAACTGCTATCGTGGGGATGGGTATCGGGCGCCACAATGGACGAGGCATCGCCCGCAACGAGCGCGGGCGGGTGGTCGCTCTGTGTGACATCGTGGAGGACCGCATGAAAGAGTTTGCAGAGGAGCTTCCCGAGCCGGTCACCTTTTATACCGATTACAAAGAGATGTGTCAGGACCCCGACATCGATGCCGTGTTCGTTGGGACGCCCAATCAACTGCACGTACCGGTGGCCCTTGAGGCGGTGCGCAACGGCAAGCACGTGCTGGTGACCAAGCCCCTCGCCGATTGTGAGGAGGCTGCCAGGGAACTGGTCGAGACCGCTGAGGCCAGC
>JAWLEV010000125.1:0-4723 GCA_041685915.1 Anaerolineae bacterium
CCCGATAACGTGGGACCCAACGGCATCATCGGCGAGACCATGAACGGCAAGTGGTGGGGCGGCTACTATGGCTGGCGCTGGCCCCACGGATTCAATACCATCATCCAGCCCCTGATCATCTCGGCCACGAACGCCGTGCTCCTCACGGGGGACAAGAGTTATCTGGATATCCCTCGCGGCCAGTTGGACCACATGATCGAGCGGGGATACGTGGAGGACGAGGCCCTGCTCATTCCCAACCGCCACATGGACGACGGTTGGAGCGACTATCGCGTGATGCGTCCCGAATACTCTATCCAACTTTGGCACGTCTCCCAGGCCGAGGCCGATCGCGCGCGGCTGCAGCGCTTTCCCGAGCGAGAGACGCAGTGGAACGAGGTCCGTCCGGGGCGGGGCAAGGGAGACGACATCCACATCGCGCCCTGGTACCGCTACATCACGGGGAATAATCCCGGCTATCCCGAAAAGATCCTGGACACCCAATGGGACGAGGTACAGCGACGCATGGAGATCATGGCCCACGACGACGGCAACCCCGAGGACTGGGACGTGCACCACTGGCAGAACATCAACCCCGTGCACACCGAGGCCCTGGTGCAACTCACCTGCGGCGGTCCCCAGATCATCTACCACGGCGGTCTGCTGCACGTGCGGGTGCGCTATTACGACGTCGACCGGCGGCGACCGGGCCTGCCCGAGGACGTGGGCGCCCTGGTGGACGAGATCGACGGCGACAGCACCACGGTGACGTTGGTCAATACCAACCCCCTGCACCCCCGTCGCTTGGTCATGCAGGCGGGCGCCTTTGGAGAGCACACCTTTACCCAGGTGACCGATGTGGCCCCCGACGAGGCCTCACAGAAAACGGTGGACGTGAACGACAAGCATCTGGAGGTGCACCTGGCGCCCGGCGGCATGGTGCGCCTGGAACTGGGGATGAAGCGCTACGACAACGATCCCTCGTACGAGCAGCCGACGCTGTAGGTACTTTACAGGAGAAGGCGCGGTGTCGCGCCTTCTCCTGTATCCTGTAATATGCCCGGATGAACGATCCTCCAACTCTTGCACAAAAAGGAAGGAGGGCATCCTGTGGCCTATTTTCAGTTCAGACATACTACTATATGGGGTGGTGTCGAAAACGGGCTCAGGCCGACATCCGCGTGTCCGGAAGGGGAAGGGAAAACAGAAACGAAACGAGGGAGAAAAAGAGGGCCACGGCAAAGACGGCGGGATAGGAAAAAGTCTTGACGATCCATCCCCCTGCCGAGGGCGCCAACATCCCCAGGGCCGCCAGGGTGTTGATGGTGCCGATATAGAGGGGACGGCGACCACCCTCCACATATTCCAGGATCCAGTTGAAAAAGGGCCAGCCGATATTGCCCATATAAAGGCCCAGGAGGAAATAGACCACCAGAAACAGATAGAGTTCCCCACCCGTCCAGACCGCCAAAAGGGTGGGCGCCAGCAGGGTCAACACGGGGGGCAGAGCGGACAAGAAGATGGTCGTGCGCATGTGTACCAACGGCCCCCATCGATCCTGTATCAGCCCCATCAACAGCCCCGAGGTCACTGTGCCCGCCACCTGGGCAGAGACAAAAAAGCCCGTGTCCTGGACGAGGATGCCCAATTCCTTGGTGGCATACAAGACATAGAAGGCGCTGGCCACGCTGACAAAGCCGCTCAGTATCCGCACCACGATCATATTCATAAAGGGCCGATCCTCGAGCAGGATCTGAGGCAGCGAGGTCAACACCTGGCGCATGCCCGGTTTCTCCTCGTCCTGAGAGGACTGGGCCTCGGGCTCCCGGATGAGGCTGAGAAACAGGCCCGACGCCATAAAGACCGCTGAGGAGGCGGCAAAGAGCAGGGCATAGTTGGCGGGGAAATCCCAGCGGCTGGCATCGCTCAGCATGTAGCGCACGAGCCACCCCACCCCCATGGCCCCGATACCGCCCAGAACCTGGGCCGTGCCCTGGATGCGCCCCCGCCGCCGGTCGGGCAGGGCCCGCGCCATCAGATCGAACCAGGGCACGCTCACCGTGGCATCCAGAGCAAAGAAAACAAAAATAGATGCCACGCAAAAGACAAAGACGAACACGGGTGCGCTTTCTCCCAGGAGCCAGACCACGGCGGCCATGAGAAAGAAAAGGGGGCGACTCATCCAGACGCCGCGCATCATAAAGGGTTTCTTGTAAGATAGCCGCGATACAAAGGAGGCCACCAGGAGTTGGGGCAGCAGCCACGCCCCGCTGATTATCCCCGTGGCCACGCCGATGGCCACCTCCGAATCGACCAGCGTGGCGAAAAAGGAGGGCAGGACGGCGGTGGAACTGATGAATGTCACGGCGATCTGGAACAGGGCCATATCGGTGGTAAAGGCCCAGGCGTTACGGGCCTGATCCGCCGGGGACATGGCGGATGATGTGGAATGTTCGGTGTCCTGTGCCAAGCAGATCTCCTCTTGTGCGCCTCAATACCATCGCGTACTGTATGCGCATCGGCCCAAAGGGTCAAATCGAGAGGATACCTCTGTTGGCTACAAGGGCACGCCCGCCCAAAACCTAAAACAATTGACAGATGCTCAAAAGCCCGTTAGAATCTGCGAGGAGTCGTTCTCGGCGGCGCATGCTCGGAAGCTCTGTACTATCTCCGAGCCCCGTACGCCACGATAGATGATAAGGAGACTGTGAGATGAAAGTAGCACGTTTTGCCTGGCAGGATCAGACGTCCTGGGGTGTTGTCATTAACGATACCATACATGCATTGGAAGGCGAACTGTGGGGGGATATGGACGTGGGCGATCCCATCTGTCCCCTGGAGGAGGCCAAACTGCTGGCCCCCGTAGAACCGCATAATAAGGTGCTGGGCCTGGGCCTGGTGTACAAGGACCTATACGAGGAATTGGAGGACAATGCCTACCGGGATGGCCCCGCCGTGTTTATGAAGCCACCCAACACCAATATCGGACACCTGGATCCCGTCATCTATCACGATGTCTGCGCCAAGGTCATCTACGAGGCCGAGGTGGGTATCGTCATGGGCAAAAAGGCCCATCTCGTGTCCGCCGACGAGGCGCTGGACTATGTGGCGGGCTATACCTGCGTGAATGACGTGACCAGCCTCCGCTTCAAGACGGTGGAACGCCCCATCGTCAGCACGCGCTTCAAGATCTGCGACACCTTCTGTCCCATAGGCCCCGTGGTAGAGACCGAGGTCGAGGATCCCCACGATCTGACCGTCCTCTGCCGCCTCAACGGCCGCGAGGTGGAGCGGGCGAACACGGGCAGGGATATGTGCTTCACCATGGGCGAATGCATCGAGTGGGTCACCTCCTTTATGACCCTCATGCCCGGCGATATCATCTGCAGCGGCGCGGACGGTATGGGACGCATCGAGATCGGTGACGTGGTCGAGGTCGAGGTCAGCGAGATCGGCGTGTTACGAAACCCCATCGTCGCCCCAGAATAGTTACCCGGCGAGGAGACCAAAATGACAGCAACGATGAAGGCGGCCGTCTGGACGGCGCCCGAGCGCATCGAGTACAAAAAAGTGGAACGCCCAACGGCGGGCCCGGGGGAAGCCCTGGTAAAGGTCGGCTATGGGGGTATCTGTGGCTCGGATATCATGATCTATTTGGGGAAACATCCCCGCGCGAAACCGCCCCTGATCCTGTGCCACGAGTTCTCAGGAACCATCGTCGAATGCGGCGATGATGCCTTTGAGGAGGGCACACGGGTGGCCATCAACCCCCTCCTCTTTTGCGGGGACTGCTATGCCTGTAACAGCGGCACGCCCCACATCTGCGAGAACCTGGGATTGGTGGGCATCGATCAGGATGGGGGCTTTGCCGAGTACGTGGCGGTGCCCCTGCACACGATACATGCCCTTCCCGAGTCCATCCCACTAGCGCAGGGCGCATTGGTGGAACCCCTGGCCGTGGCCGTGCATGCCGTGCGGGCCTCGGCACTGAAGGTGGGCGACGTGACGGCCGTGCTGGGCGCCGGCCCCGTGGGCATCCTGACGGCCCAGGTAGCCCGATTGGCCGGTGCGCGCAAGGTGTTCGTCTCCGAGATGAGTCCCAAACGAAAGGAAATAGCCCGCGAATTGGACTTTGAGGTCATCGACGTGCCCGAACAGGACCCCGTCGAGGTCATCCTGGACGCCACCGAAGGCGTGGGCGTTCCCGTGGCCTTTGACGCCGCCGGCGTACAGGCCACGGTGGATCAGACGGGCAAGATCGTACGCGTCGGGGGGCAGATCCTGCAGGTGGGTATGCCCAAGACACCGCCCACGGTGGATATGACCATGCTCCTCTTCCGCGAGATCACCCGCAAGCCCATCCGCGTCTACACCGACGAGGATGTGAGCAAGGCGGTGGCCATTGCCGCCACCGGTGAGGTGGACCTGGAAACGCCCGTCACCCATACCCTGCCCCTGGAGGAGTTGGGCGAGGCCATGGAGATCGCCCACCAGGGGACCGAGGCCTGCAAGATACTCCTGGGACCCGACGTCTGAGCACGCGAGGTGCCTGGAAACCAAAACTGAGCGGTCACGCATCACGGCGTGGCCGCTCGACGCATAAAAAAACACAGACAATCGACAAGAAGGGAAAGTGATGAAAGAAGCGTTATTCGATACGCTGAGTGAACTGACGGCCCTCGACGGCGTGGCCGGATTCGAGCAGGACGTGGTGCGCCACCTGCGCGATGCCTTTGCCGATCTG
>JAWLEV010000046.1:0-1301 GCA_041685915.1 Anaerolineae bacterium
GCGGGGAGTCTGACCGTACCAGTGGACGAACTGGCCAAGGCTTTTCAGGTCGACCATCCCAACGTGACCTTTGAGACCGAGGCCGCCGGCAGCCGTACCACAACGCGCAAGGTCAGCGAGCTGGATCGTCAGGCGGACCTGATCATGTCGGCCGACTATACCGTCATCGACAACCTCCTCATCCCCGACCACGCCGACTGGAATATACGTTTCGCGCGCAACACCATGGGCATCGCCTATACGGATCAGTCCAACCTGGCCGACGAGATCGACAGGGACAACTGGCACGACGTGCTGACCCGCGACGGCGTGATCTATGGCCATTCGGAGCCCAATGCTGACCCCTGCGGCTATCGCACCCTGTTAGTGTGGCAATTGGCGGAAAAGCACTATGATGCGCCCGGTCTGTACAACAGGTTGGACGAGAACTGCCCGCCAGAGAACGTGCGCCCCAAAGAAACGGACCTGCTGGCGCTACTCCAGTCGGGCGATATGGACTATGTCTTCATCTACCGCTCCGTCGCCGTGCAGCACGGTCTCAATTTCATCGAGCTACCCAACGAGATCAACCTGAGCAAGGTGGAACACGCCGACTTTTATGCCCAGGCCACGACAGAGGTAAGCGGTCAAGAGCCCGGCGAGACGATCACCCAGGAGGGCAAGCCCATCGTCTATGGCCTGGCCATACCCCACATCGCCCCCAACCCGAAACTGGCCCTCGCTTTTGTAGACTTCCTCCTTGGGCCCGATGGACAGGCCATCATGGAGAAACAGGGGCAGCCTCCCATCGTGCCTGCGGTATCCGCCAACCTGGAGAGTCTGCCCGACGAACTGAAAGATATGGTCAAACCGGTCGAAACCACGTTCGAATAGCGCATCGTTCATCTCAATTTGGTCAGCTCCCCTGCCCCATGACCGGAGAACAGAAAGGAGCACACTCGATGAATCCCCAACGATGCGCGAGATAAATTACAATCACAATCGGGATGTAGAAAGGAGCACACATCTCCACTCATGAAAAACGAGGTAAAAGACCTCTTTGCCAACGGTATGCACGTGCTCTATCTGATGTTGGGGGCACTCCTGATATTCTTTGTTACCTGGCCCCTGCTGCGCACCGTGACGGCCAACAGACCGGCCATCCTGCTGGAAACCCTGCGTGAGACCGAGGTTCGGAACGCGATCCTGCTAACCTTTTACAGTTCGGCCCTGGCCACCCTTCTCGCCCTCATATGTGGCGTGCCCCTGGCCTATCTGATGGCCCGCGTCGACTTTCCCGGCAAACGCCTGGTGGAGGGAAT
>JAWLEV010000046.1:1401-20982 GCA_041685915.1 Anaerolineae bacterium
ATCCTCATCTGCCTGGCAACCTTTATCCTGCTGCGCTGGATCGCCAGTCAAGGAGCACAAGAACGAGGTGCACTATGACGAATACCGGCACACTCCAGATTCAGGACCTCTATGTCGATTTGGGAGAATTCCGTCTCCAGGATATCACCCTGGACGTGGCAGCGGCCGAGTATTTTGTCATACTCGGCCCCACAGGCGCGGGCAAGACCATATTGCTGGAGACCATCGCCGGCCTGTATGAAGCCGACCGGGGGCAGATCTTTGTCAAAGCGCGGGACGTGACCTCGCTGCGACCGGAAGAGCGCGAAATCGGCTTTGTCTATCAGGACTATGCTCTCTTTCCGCATCTGAACGTGGCCGAGAACATCGCCTTCGGTCTCACCCTGCGCAAAGTACCGCGGGCGACGATCGAGGAACGGGTAAAGACCATGAGTGAGATGCTGCGCATCGACCACCTCCTCCACCGCAATCCCAAGACGTTGAGCGGCGGCGAGCAACAGCGGGTGGCCCTGGCCCGGGCTCTCGTCGTCGAGCCGCGCCTCCTGCTTTTGGATGAGCCCCTCAGCGCCCTGGACCCGGAGACCCGCGAGGGCCTGCAGCGAGAACTCGCAAGCGTCCATCAGGAATTGGGCACTACGATCCTTCACGTCACCCACGATTTTGAGGAAGCCGTGGCCCTCGGAGATCGCATCGCCGTGATGCACGAGGGCCAGATCGTACAGGTGGGAACCCCAGAGGATATCTTTCAGCGCCCCACCTCTGAATTCGTGGCCCGTTTCGTGGGCATGCGTAACATCTTCCAGGGCCGTATCTTGGCTGTCGACGGAGACGGCTACAAGGAAATCTCTGTAGGAAGGATGCGCCTGGCTGCCGTGACGGAACGCGAGGGAGCCGTACATGCCTCCATCCGCCCGGAGGATATCATCCTATCCCGGAACGCCCTGCACTCCAGCGCGCGGAACTGCTTTCAGGGACGAATCGTGGATATCGCCAACCGCGGCACCATCATCTATGTGATGGTGCGCGTGCCGCCCGACGCTCCCGAGGATGTGGCGACCGATTTCGTCTGCGTGATCACGCGCCGATCCCTGGAAGAAATGGACATACGAGAGGGGAGACGTATCTACCTGGCTTTCAAAGCCGCAGCGGTGCATATCTTTTAGACGCCGTGTGAAGAACGGGTCGCTCGAGCGTGTAGCGGCTCACCTTTTGGCGGGCGAGACGACGATGGTTTCCTCCTGCCTATAGGTCACCATGCCCGGACGCCCTCCCTTTATATGGCGCACGTGGCGCCTCTCTGTATAGTCGACCTGCACCCGGGAGCGCTGTCGGGCCGCCGAATAGTAGGCAGCCAAGTGGGCGGCGCGCAGAAGCGTCTCCTCGCTGACCTCCGCCCCACCGGACTTGATGACGACGTGGGAGCCCGGCACGCCGTGGGCATGCAACCAGATGTCGTTCGGCCCGGCCTCCCGAAAGGTGACCTCGTCGTTCTGGCGGCTGTTGCGCCCCACCAGAATCAACGTGTCGTCCTCGGACCGCATCCGGATGGGGCCCCGCACCTGCCCCGCCGTACTCCTCTTTTTCTTGTCCGAACGCAAATATCCCGCCTCCCGAAGCCGCCCCTCGACTTCATCCAGTTCCGGCCGATCCTCGGCTAAATCGACCTCCGTACGAAGCTGCTCTAAATAGGACAGCTCCATCCTGGTCCGCCGGATCAGCCGGGGGACCTTGCGCGCGGCGGCCTTTTTTCTTTTGTACTCCTCAAAGTATCGTTGCGCATTCTCGGCGGGCGACAGGGCGGGATCCAGGGAAATCGCCGTCGGTTCCTGTGCCGAGTCCTCCAAATCGGTGGAGAACTGGGAGAGATCGACAACTAGCTCCTTTTGCCCGGGTTCGATCTTGGAGATCATGGCCAGAATGGCATTCCCTTGGGCCTCCAGGCGGGCAAGTTCTTTCTCCGAAACCCTGGACTCCTGCAACGAAGCGAGCTGCCCCTCATAGCGCTCCACCTGTTCGTCGATCAACCGGTGCAAGCGCGTCCGCACCTCTCGATAGGCGTCCAGGGATTCAAGAGCCTCCCATACCCGTGAGATGGCCATACTGATGCTTCCCACCGTCTCCCTGTCGGGCAGGTGGGTCAGTTCATAGGGAGCATAGACGGCGGGATGCCTGCCCTCCCCCTCACCCTCGTAGGCGATACAGGGCGACCAGTCATGAGTCTCAGGAAGGCACATGAGATCGAGGGTGACGGCGACCAGCTCCTTATAATCCTCCCACCGTAGGGAAAAGTCTGGCTCCACCATGCCGGTGGCTCGAAAAAAGATCTCGCGCGCCAAAAGGGGACTGATGCCAAAAACTCCTTGTACCAGACGCCGCCACAGGCGATTGCCATCTTTTTCCTCCATGATCTGCTGCATGAGGGTGGGGGTAAGGTGCATGGGATTCTCTTTATCCTGAGGAGGCGGCGGAATATAGGACTCCTCGGGTAATATGGCCCGATAGGGATTGACCGAGGAAGGAACAGGCTTAACCGCTCCCATGATCACGTTGTCGGTATCCAACAGGATCACGTTGCTCAGGCGCCCCATGATCTCACATACCAGCACTACCTCGCCCCGCGCCCCTTCAAAGATCAGGCGGAGTATGCGCTCAAAGACAGGTTGCTCCAACCCCTTGAGCCGCGCGCCCCGCACATATTTGCGCATCAAAAGCTGCAACGGCGAGGGCGTCTCCGTACCACGCCGCAACTTTTCCTCCACCAAGAACATGTGCGCGGCACGGGACTCTGCGCTGATCAGCAACTGATAGCGCTCCCCGGCATAGACCTCCAGCCCCAGGGCGTGCTCCGAGGGGCGCACCACCCGCTGCACACGCCCTCCCATGAGATGGGCAGAGATCTCATCCCTGACGGCCGACATGGTTAGCGTGTCATAATACATAGGAAACAGCCCCGCTCTCAAAAGAGAATGATAGTGTATACCGAATCCGGGCTCTATACTCGCATATACGCATCCCGAAATCCGAGACCATCGATATCAATCCTCCTCCGTCGGCGTCTCCTCGACGATCTCGGTGGGCGTAAGCGTCGGTGTATCTGTGACAGTGGGCGAGGGCGTCGGGGTGTCCGTGACCGTCGGTGTAGGGGTATCCGTGCCCGTCGGCGGCGGGGACGTGGGGGTAAAGGTCGGTGTATCCGTGGGAGGAACGGGCGTATGGGTCGCCGTGGGTGTAATCGTATGGGTATGCGTGGGTGTCGGAGTGAGAGTGGGAGTGGCAGGACGCTCCCATCCCATCTCCACCAAGGCCCTGTCCCCCCGCTCATAATATTCGACAACTATTTCATGCTTTCCGGCCTCGAGCGTAGTGTCGGCTTCCAGGCGCTTGGCCGACGAGTCGCGCCAATCATCGATGAGGAGTTTCCCATCCACGTAGAGGCGCACGCCGTCATCCGCAGCGGCCCAGAAACGATAGGTTCCCTCCTCAAAGGAGACCGTCCTGCGCCAGCGTACGGAAAAGTTGTCCACGGGCAAAAGGGAGGCGGGAGACCCCCTGCCCCAGTCAAAGTCTATATTCTCGTCATTGCGCACTACTAGGGGCTCGCCCTCAAGGTCGGGATTCGCAAAGTAACTGCCTCGCCACTGGGGAAAGGTCTCGACACGGTCCCACCGCAGGCGGATATGCGCATCCCCCCGCGCATCATAGTACTCGACGCGCACGTCGTGAGAGCCCTCCGGTACCCATATATGTTCCACATATTCACCCTCACCGTCGCGCCACTGATCGATCAAAAGCCGCGAATCCACCCACACCCTGATACCATCATTCACCGACACATGGAAGCGATAGGCGCCTTCTTTGAAAGAAATGTCCCGTTCCCAGCGCACACTGAACCGATCAGCGGAAAGCTCTGCCGCGGGAGCACGTGTCCCCCAATCAAAGGAAATATCCTTATCGTTGCGCACCAGGGCGGGCTCTCCTTCCAGTTCCACATTGTCATAGTAGGCCCCTCGCCAATCCGGATAGGTCCCCTGATGCTCCCACCATACCCGCAAAAGCGCCTGTCCCACATTCTCATAATAGGCCACCTCGACCTCATGCTCTCCCGCGCTGAGAGAAACGTCCGCATGATACTGCGCGGCCGCCTGATCGTGCCATTGATCGATCAAAAGTTCCCCATCGACCCACAACCGCACGCCATCGTCCACATACGCGTAAAAGCGGTAGTTACCCTCCTTGAACGTCCAGCGTCCGCGCCAGTAGGCGGAAAAGTGATCGGTCGGGATCCTGCGATCGGGGGAACCATCTCCCCAATCGAAATCCAGGGTCTCATCCTGGCGGGATAGTACCGGATCCCCCGACAGGGTAGGATTATCATGATACTCGCCTTCCCAGGCCTGCTCCGGGAGGGAGGGGGTAGGAGTCGTCGAAGGACGCGGCGTATGGGTGGGCGTGGGAGTTTCCTGACCCACCCCGATGACGATACGCCGGGCGACCAGGCGCCCCAGGCGGTCGAGTTCTCCCTCTGCCTCTATCTCCTGGCCGGGCGCTATTTCCCGTGGCGAGGCGCGCTCACCCGTGTCCCACGTCACCTCCAGATTCTCGGGAACGATGATCTGCTCCACATCTCCCTCTTTGGGCGTGATGACGATGATCAGTGCCCCAGGGGAATATTCGCGTACAGTGCCAGAAATCCGTGACAGGGACGGCGTCACGGAAGGGGAGGGTGTGGCACTTGAAGACGGCGATGGCGTCGGGGTGGATGAGGGCGTCGGTGTGGGCATGATGCGGTCCCGGGCGATACCCACGTAGACGATGATGCCCAGCCCAACGACGAGCAGGATGGCCACCGCCAGACCTATGAGTATCTTTTGCCAGTACATATCGCCCTTACTCATCATCTTCCTTCTTCCTCTCTAGACGGCCTTAGGACACCCCTCAACCTCTCCCCTCACGTCACAAAACGCAAAGGCAAGGGAGTAAAGGTCAGGACGAAAAAGAGAAGCACGACGGCGGCAACGATCTTATCCGTACGGGTGAGGGACGACACGTCATCCAGAGGATTCACACGATGACGGGAGAATACAAATACGAGAGCCGCCCAGACCAGCCAGCCCTGCCAAAAGACGCCCAAAAGCACAAGCAGACCGATCAACACCCAATTCGTGTAGCGTGTCTTATCCCCAACAAGGGCGTACAGAACATGCCCCCCATCCAGTTGGCCGGCGGGGATCAGATTCAGCGAGGTCACCAGCAATCCCGCCCATCCCGCAAAGGCCACCGGATGCAACATCACGTCCACCCCCTCTGAGGGAATCCAGCGCCCGAACACCAGGCGCTTGACGAGCATATAGAGGAGGGAGCCTCCCTCTATCACATACCCCCCCTCACTGGGTAAAGGAGCCAGGTGGGAAAGGTTCAATCCCAGGATCAGGATGGGAATGGCCAACAGCAGACCCGCTATGGGACCGGCGGCCCCGATGCGAAGCATAGCGCGGCGATTGGGGGGGATGCTCTTCATGCGAATTACCGCCCCCATCGTCCCAAAGGGACTGAAGGGAAAGGGAATAAGATGGGGCAAGGTTACTGTCACACCATGATGCCGGGCCATGAAATAGTGCCCCAGTTCATGCCCCACCAGAATAGACAGCAAACTCACGGCAAAGGGAATACCTTTGGGAATGGTGCGTAGGATACCAGAGAGCGAGAGTTCCGGCATCTCCCAAAAAAATACATAGGCAAAGAGCGTGGAGAGGACGGTAAGCACAGCCAGCACGATGGGCAGCCACTTTCTGTTCGGCGACGGTCGGATGACAGCGTCCACAACGTAGATAACCTCATCGTCTCCTTCTTGCCGAAACAGGGGAGTCTTCTCCCTCGCCCGGCATGCAGGAGCAAGATGTGCATAGGCCTCGGCAGGATCCCGGAGAAAACGCCCCTCGATACGCACGGCATGTCCCCCTCTGGCCCCCCGCGTGATGGACGCTATGTCAAATATCCCCCGAAGCGCGTCGCGCAACCAGTACAGATCGTCTCCAAACGTAGGCTGCAAATCCGTCACCCTCGCACTCCCTCTTGATTTCACCTTTCCCTATGATAGCATGAAAGGGAAATAAGTGACAACGTGAAAAAAGCCCCCTTGCTTTCCCCGCATTCTACCCGCTATGCCCTGATGATCTCCACTCCATCCATGTACGGCCTCAAGGCCTCGGGGATGACCACGCTGCCATCCTCCTGTTGATAGTTCTCCAGAATGGCGATCATGATACGAGGCAATGCCAACCCGGAACCGTTGAGCGTATGCACATGGTGCACGTCGCCCTCGTCCTCGTCGCGATAGCGTATACTAGCCCGACGGCTCTGGAAATCCTTGAAATTGCTGCACGAGGATACCTCCAGCCACTCCTGGCAGCCCTGACCCCACACTTCGATGTCGTACTTGACCGAGGCCGTAAAGCTGAGATCCCCCGTGCACATCTGCACCAGGCGGTGTGGCAGACCCAGCCTGCGACAGATATCTCTACCGTCCTCTATGAGGCGCTCCAGTTCGTCCATCGAGTTCTCCGGCCTCACGAACTTGACCATCTCCACCTTATCGAATTGATGCCCCCGCTTGATACCGCGCGTGTCCTTGCCAGCGGACATCTTTTCACGACGGAAACAGGGTGTATAGGCGGTATGGTAGATGGGCAGCTCGCTTTCTGCCAATATCTCCTCGCGATACATGTTGGTAACGGGTACCTCGGCAGTGGGAATAAGCCACAGGTCGTCCTCGCTATCATAGTAGAGATTCTCGGCGAACTTGGGCAACTGACCTGTCCCATACAGGCATTTGGGGAGCACCACAAAGGGCGGATAGACTTCCGTATAGCCGTGTTCTTTTGTATGTACGTCCAGCATCCAGCGGATGGCGGCACGCTGTAACTTGGCCCCTAATCCTTTCAGGATGTAGAAGCGGCTACCGGATATCTTGACCCCTCGCTCAAAGTCGATGATGTCCAGCTTCTCCCCCAGATCCCAGTGAGGCAGTGGCTCAAAGCCGACGGCGGGTAGTTCCCCTTCAGTCTCGACGACTACATTCTCGCTCTCGTCAGCCCCGACGGGTACACTCGGATCAGGCAGGTTGGGGACCTGGAGCAGGGCCTTATCCAATTCCTCCTCCACCGGCGCCAGTTCGTCATCCAGAGCATCTATCCTGGCCGCCACCTCGCGCATCTCATCGATGGCTTTCGCCCGCTCCTCGGGTTCCATACGAGGGATCTTTTTGGAGACGCGGTTGCGTTCCGCCCGCAGCGCCTCCACCTGCTGAAGCAGATCTCGACGCCTTTCATCCAGTTCCACTATCTCGTCGATGGGGGCCGGCATGTGCAGCGCCTCTATCGCCGCTTTCACCTCATCGGGATTTTCGCGAATATAGTTCAAGTCTATCATCTCGTCCCCTTTCGTATCACAACACGACGTCAAAACATACCAAAAAAGCACTTCCCGTCTAGGACGAGAAGCGCCTGCTCCCGTGGTGCCACCTATCTTTACCCGACGTTCTGAAACGTCAGACCTCAGACCCATAAAAGGTCTTACCCCATAACGCGAGGCACGGTATCGCTTAGCGGCTTTCAAAAAAGCCTTTTCGCGAACGGCTCAAGAGGGGATTTGCCGGTCCCGTTCGCCACCTTCCCAGCACCGGCAGCTCTCTCTGGAACGGTAGAACGGCTACTGATCTCCGTCGATGCCGTTAACCATCTGTGGTTTGTAAACGTCCGGTGCATCCAGGACGCCCCAACAGATAAAAAAAGTACCCCCTAGGCGACTTGAACGCCTGCGCCCGGCTCCGGAGGCCGGTGCTCTATCCATCTGAGCTAAGGGGGCACACCCACTTTGTATTATATCCCAGAAAAGACAGGGGAGCAAATAAAATTTAGTCCCCTCCTTCCCCCTCGCCTGGCGGATGCTCTATGGCATGAAGGATGCTCTGTACAATCGTCCCATCGACGTGATCCAGTCTCTCATAGACGGCGTCGCTCCGTTCCCCGCCCAATATGCGCCAGATGGCCTCGGCAAGCGACTGCCACTTCTCATTGGTCTCCAGTTCTTCGATGGTCTCCACTGCTTGGGCGTCGAGGGCCTCGCCCCGTGCGCTCTTGGCCACTGCCTCGATCAGGCCGCTCCACCGCCTGCGCACAGACTCGGCCCGGGGCGAGCGAATAAAGGCCTCTCGCGCCCGATCGCGCCATTGCGCTTCCGCCTCCTGATCCCCCCGCGCCTCGGCGATGCGCTGTAACAGCACGTATATCTCCCAGGGGTTGAAATGCGATCCCAGATCTTTGGCCGTATTGCGGGCCGCCTCCGCCGACTCGTGCGCCGCATCCAGTTTCTCCTGCCGCAGTAGAAAGTTCGCCAGTTCCATCTGGGCGGCGACGAGGGACATCTTTTGTCCATGCCCCTCATAGATCTCGATGGCCTCCCGATAATGCATCTCAGCCCGCTGCATATCACCACGCTCCTCGGCCAACTGGGCCATGCGAACCAGCGTCTGGGCCGCATACGCTGCATGCTCGGTCTCACGCGTCAACTTTAGGGCCTGTTCGTAGCACTGTTGTGCCTCGTCTAGATCGGACTCCTGCCTGGCGATGACCCCCAACCGACTCCAGGCCTTGGCCATGCTGAAATCGCCGTCCACGGCTTTAAAGTGAATGAGGGCCGTCTCCAAATTTGCCCGGGCTTTCTCCGGCTTTTCCTGTGCCAGGGCAATATTTGCCAACTGCATGTTCAAGTCCCCCATGGCCTCGCGATTCTCGAGTTCCTGGGCGATCTCCAACCCACTCCGGCAGGCCTCCTCCGCCTCCTGAGATCGGCCAGCCCGCATCAACGCCTGCGCCGACGCCTCATAGAGTGCAAGACGCTCCGACTGCGCCGTCTCGTTCCCCCCTATCTCCTCCAGCGATTCGAGGGCCTTCCGATAGGTCTCGATGGCCCCCTCGAATTGCCCCGCGTTTTGCAGCAACTGCCCGAACCTGTGGAGGGCGGCGGCTCGATCCAGGGCCGCTTCCTCCCCTCCGTATGAGAGACCCTCCTCTTCACTGATGCGCTGAACGAGTTGTTGAAGCAAACTGCCGGCCTGCGAGACGCGACCGGACTGCAACAGGCGCTCACTCTGTCCCAGAAGAAACTGAAAAGCCGGGCGATCCAGAGGACCCTCTGCAGGGATCCTCTTTGAGGCCGTCTCCTGGAATTGCTCGGCGATGGCGTCCCTCTCCTCGGGCAGATCGAGGGTATTCAGGAAACGCTGCAGATAACGCATATAGGTGACGGCGGCATTGAGATTTCCGGTCTCCAGTATGCGCTGAAAACCCTGGCGAAAGTTGGGCAATTCGTGGCGGGCCAACGCCCTGGCGGCGTCCGGGTATTCGGCTTCTGTCTCGACCAGCCAGTTCAGGAGGCCCAGATAACTGCCATAGTATTTCTTTTCCAGCCTCTCTCGCTGTTGACTGCCCAACCGCCGCGCCAGATGGTGGGTCAGCGCGGGATGCAGGCGAACAAAAGGCACGTTAATACCTTCCAGACGACGTGTCTGTATCAAATGGGCGGAAACAAACCGCTTTTTGCACTGCTCCCACGTTTCCTGCCCAAGATCCAATATCTGCAACGCCAGAAACTCGATGAATCCCCCCGCAAAGAGGCTCAGCGTATAAAGTTCGTAGCGTGTATCCTGATCAAAGGAACGCATGAGATACTCCAATGCCAGGATAACAGCCCCATTGCGCAGTCGCGCCTGTCCCTCGTGAATGCCGGGCATGATATCTTCCAGTCCCGCCATCATCTGCTCTATATCGCCGTCCTTCAACAACGAGGCCAGCACGCAGAGGGCCAAGGGATGTCCGGTCAGGACGTCGATCAGTTGAGCTTGCGCACGATCCACGCCCTCTTTCCCCTCCTCTGTCAGTGCGTCGAGCAGAAAAAGGGCATCCTCCTCATCCAACGGTGTTAGCGATAGAGTGAGGGATAGCGGCTCCAGGGCGCGGGCCGCATCGGGCACACCGGGGGTATCGGACAGGATACATAGAGCACATCTCTCGTGCTCCCCCAGACGCCTGGCCAACTGGAACAGTTTGGCCCTTTCCTCGGGATCCAGGGGGAACGCGCCTTCGGAAAGGACGGCCTCTACATTATCCCAGAGAACGAGGGTGGACGTCTCCGCTAGGGCATCCTCCACCGCCTCCAGAGCCTCCTCCCTTCCCGGAGAAAACTCGTCGCCCACAAGACGCCTGCCCAGATTGTGCAGTGGCCATTCGGACAGGCCACCCCCCTGAAAGTTAGTATACACGACATGCTCAAAGCATTCCGTTCGCACCAACCATCGAGCCAGATGGGCCGCCAGCGTCGTCTTGCCCAAGCCCTCATATCCGCACATCCAAACCGGTCCCCCATCGATCTCCTCGCGCAGGGCCCTCTCGAGTTCCACAACTTCTCCGCCCCGCCCCACAAAGGGATGATCGGGCTCGGGAGGCAAGCCCCCCACTTCTGACGGGGAAGGCAAGGAGCCCCATGCGGACTGTAGCCTATCCTCGGGGAAGCGGATGATCTTGCTTACCCCGCTGACGGATTCGTCCTCGACGGACAAGACGACGGCCTCCTCCTGCGCGGCAAAGAGCTTGATAGCCTCGGTATCCCCGTACCCTCGTTCCGCCTCCGCCACAGCGCGCTCCAAAGGCTCTTCTGCTAAAAGGGCGGCAAAAAAGTCGCTGCCCACCGTCATCAGTGCCTGCGGTGACATCTCCCCTGAGATAAGGATTACATTCAGGCCCAAGGAGGAAGAAAGACTGCTGACATGCTCACAGATGGCCTCCTCCACCGCCCCGGTACCCACTATAGGCTGCAACATCGCCAGGGAAAGGTTCGCGTCGCTGCAAGTCGCTCCCAGTGTCTCCAGGCTTAGATGACTCGTACCACCTCCCTCTCCCTCAAAATAGAGGACCAATCCTCCCTTGCCATGGGAGATCACCCCACTCAAATAGAGGATATCGATGGCGGGGGCATCTGTATCATCGAGGCGCTCGACGAGGGCGCCATAGGTGGCCGGCCAAAGCCATTCCGCCTCCATCTGACCACCCTGAGCCTCCACGGCATCGTATATGGCCTCCACGTCGGAGCGGCCGGGCACCCTTGACAATGAAAGGGGACGTGGTGCGACGACGAGCACGCGTAAAGCGGGGGTGCTAGATTCCATGTCTGGCCTCCAAAGGATAAGCGAGTTATCTGCGAAAACGCACCGCAGTATCACATAGCACAAAATACGCTGACCTATTATATAATGGAGAAGGTCCGAGGAGAAAATTGACACTCGGATGGGACAGAGGCATGTTATGGTGTGAGTTTTGCACGTTGTGTTTCGTGGTAGTATCATATTCTCGGGAAGGATGATGATGGGATGTGAAGAAAAGGCCATCGCGTGGGGGCACCCGAGCTATGTATGGCGCCGGGGGCAGGAGCGCCGTCTAGAGTTCGTTCGTAGATACGTCGACTTGGAGGGGGCGCGGGTCCTGGACGCTGGTTGTGGCTTGGGACTTTATATGCTCCGCTTTCGCGACTTTACCGAGCACGTCTATGGCGTGGACGTGGATCCCGAAAAGGTCCGCAAGGCGCAGGAGATACCATCTCATGTACAGTGCGCCTCGGCGGAGCATCTGCCCTTTGCCACGAACTTTTTCGACATCGTCTTCTCCCACGAAGTCTTGGAACACGTGGATGACGACGCAGAGGCCGTGCGGGAGGCCCATCGGGTGCTAAAACCAGGAGGACGCCTGGTGATCTTTGTCCCCAACCGCTGGTATCCTTTCGAGACCCACGGCGTATACTGGCGAGGGGAATACCATTTTGGCAATATCCCCTTGGTGAACTATTTGCCCACGGCATGGCGCGACCGCCTTTGCCCCCACGTCCGGGCCTATACGGGAAGGAATATACGCAGTCTGTTGAAGGAATTACCGGGTCGCATCGTGGTGCATCGTCGGGTATTCGCCGGTTACGACAATATCGTCGCTCGCAGCCCTCTCTTGGGATCGATACTGCGCAGGGTGAGCTACTTTTTGGAAAGAACCCCGTTACAGGTTCTGGGTTTGTCCCATCTTGTCGTTTTCGAAAAGGCGAGCGACTAAAAAGTTTTCTTTTCTGAAGGAGAACAATGCAAGTCATATTCGAACCCGCTGGCGTCGTGGTGGAGATAGAAGAGGACAGGACGCTACTGGACGCTGCAGACGCGGCCGGGGTGGGCATCGAGAGTCTATGTGGCGCACGCGGTACGTGCGCCAAATGCAAAGTGCTCGTCCACGGCCACGTGTCGTCTCCTACCCCCCTCGAACTGCAGGGCTTGACCCAGCGGGAACTGGACAACGGGTATCGCCTGGCATGTCAGACCGTTCCCCTCTCCGACGTCGAGGTGACAGTGCCAGAGGCATCACGCATCTCCGAGGTGAGCATCCTTTCGGAAGGGATCGAGCGCTCTGTACAACTGGATCCCTGGGTGCGTCGCCACACGCTGCAGGTCCCCGAGGCCACCCTGGAAGATCAGATAAGCGACGCAGAGAATGTGCGTCGGGCCTGGCATGCCCAGGGAGGCGGCGAACTCTCTTTCACTTTGCGTGCTCTTCATCAGCTTCCGCAGGCGCTGCGCGTCGAGGAAGGGCGAATCACTCTCATCGAGATAGATGGCCGTGTCGTGCATGTGGGAGGCGGGCATGGTCCCGAGCACGTCTTGGGAATAGCCTTTGATATCGGCACGACGACCATCGTGGGTTATCTGCTGGATCTGGAAACGGGGGCACAACTGGCCATCTCCTCTCTGTTGAATCCTCAAACGCGCTATGGAGACGATGTGGTCTCGCGTATCGACTTTGCCAACAGCGAGGAGGGAGGCCTGGAAATACTGCAGCGAGAGGTCATCCAGGCCTTGAATCGCATCGTCATGGATACGACGGCGGAGGCTTCTGTCCGCCCAGAGCATATCTTTGCCCTGACCGTGGTGGGGAACACGACCATGCACCACCTGTTTCTGGGTATTAACCCGGCCGCACTCGCCCAATCCCCCTATGTTCCCGTGGTCACCTCCCCTCTCTCTTCGAGGGCCTCGGACTTGGGACTTGACATCCATCCCGAAGCCATAGTCTATACTCTTCCCAACATAGCCGGATGGGTGGGAGCGGACACGGTGGGCGTCCTTTTGTCCACAGGCATTGCCAAGAGCGACGAGATCGCGCTGGCCATCGACATCGGTACCAACGGCGAGATGGCCCTGGGCTCGCGGGAGCGCCTCATCACCTGTTCCACGGCCGCCGGCCCGGCCTTTGAGGGCGCGCACATCAGCTGCGGTATGCGGGCCGCCGGTGGCGCCATCGACGTGATCCACATAGACAAGGACGTTGAATGGCACGCCATTGGCGAGACGGCTCCGCGAGGAATATGCGGATCGGGGCTGGTGGACATGGTGGCCGAGATGCTCCGCGAGGGCATTATCGCTTCCACGGGAATGATGCAGGACGCAGGAGAACTCCGAGGAGATGGTCACAAGGAACTGGCGCGGCGGATAAAGCAACGGGGAAGACAGCGCGCCTTTACGTTGGTCGATCCCTCTCAGGGGGCCGAGGGACGGGGCATCGACGTAACGCAGCGGGACGTGCGCGAACTACAACTGGCCAAGGGAGCCATTCGGGCCGGCATCGAGATCCTTCTGAAGGAGATGGGCTGTGCCCCTGAGGAGGTAAAGCGAGTGTATCTTGCCGGGGCCTTTGGTAACTATATTCAGCCAGAGAGCGCTCTGGGCATCGGCCTGATCCCCGACTTTCCCGAGGCCGAGATCATCCCCGTGGGCAACGCGGCCGGCTCGGGAGCCAAAGAGGTCCTTCTCTCCCGGACTTCGCGGCAGGAAATAGTCGAGATTCTGACGCATGTGGAATATCTGGAGCTTTCTGGCAGGGCGGATTTCCAGCAGGAATTCACAGAGGCTATGATATTTTGAATCAAGATGTGATGGCCGACATTCGGACCTTTCAGAATCAAGACGGTTTCGCCTTGACTTGTAACCTCAGATAGTTTATACTGCGAGTTGGCGTCAAGTGACGTACGCTGTGCTTTGGTTTTCTGTTTCGCACGATAGATAAGACTTGTAGAATTCCGTCTAGTGCCTTGTAAAAGGAAAAGGAGTGTGTGATGGCAGTCAAGGTTGGTATTAACGGGTTTGGTCGCATTGGGCGCCAGGCCTTCAAGGGCATGGTGACCAAGTATGGGGACGAGATCGACGTGGTGGGAATCAACGACCTCTATCCTCCCAGTGCCTTCTCTCTTTTGCTCCGCTACGATAGCGCGTACGGGCGTTTTGAGGGCACCGTCGAGGAGACGGAGGACAGCCTGATCGTGAACGGCAAGGAAACCAAATTCTTCTCAGAGCGCGATCCCGCCGATATTCCCTGGGGAGACATGGGAGCGGATATCGTGCTCGAATCCACGGGCGTCTTCCGTGACGCCGAGGACGCGGCCGCGCATCTGGAGGGCGGCGCGAAAAAGGTGTTGATCAGTGCGCCGGCTACCAATGAGGACATCACCATCGTCATGGGCGTGAACGAGCAGGCCTATGATCCCACTAACCACCACATCATTTCCAACGCCTCATGCACCACAAACTGCCTGGCGCCTGCAGCCAAGGTGGTTCACGATAATTGGGGCATTGTGAAAGGTTTGATGACCACGATTCACTCCTATACCTCGAACCAGTCACTGCAGGATATGCCACACAGAAAGCCCACGCGGGGGCGCGCGGCGGCGGAGAATATCATCCCCACCACCACAGGGGCCGCACAAGCCGTATCCCTGGTCCTTCCCGATCTTGAGGGCAAGTTCGATGGCATGGCCATGCGCGTGCCGACGCTGACGGTCTCTGTCGTGGACTTTGTGGCAGAGACGGCAGAGTCCTTGTCCGATGAGGAACTCATCGCCGCCTTTGACGAGGCCGCCGAGGGACCGATGAAGGGTATCCTGGGCGTGAACAAGGAACCCCTTGTCTCCTCGGACTTTAAAGCGGATCCTCGATCCAGCATCATCGATGTGGATTCCTGTCAGGTCCTGGGGGGGAACATGGTCAAGGTTGTCACCTGGTACGATAACGAGTGGGCATATGCCATGCGCTGTGCCGATTTGATGGTCTATATGGCCGAAAAAGGCCTCTAGCCTCCCCCTCACGCCGAGGGCTGTTCTCAACGGGGATGGAAAGGAAATCCATCCCCGTTGATTTTTATACGTATCATGCCAGGCCGCAGCCCCATCTATCCACGCGCCTCTTGGCGACGAGCCCATACTTTTTGTAGCAACCAGTAGAGGGGTTTCGAGTATACATAGTCATAGGCCCCTACGTAGCGTACGATCTCTCCCCCAAAGCCGGCCTTAAAGCGCTCCACCCCCTCTAGTTCCGCCGTCGGCGAGTCGGGATCCACGTCCGTGATGCCCCAGAGATCATACTGGGTGCACCCCTTGGCTTTGGCCCATTGCATGGCCCGCCATTGGAGTTGATGGTTGGGCATCAGGTTCCTATGCCGATTCGAGGAGGCGCCATACATGTACCATGACTGCCTGTTGAAAGCATAGGCCATAATTCCCGCCAACGGCTCTCCCTCATAGTAGGCCATGAAAAGGCGGGCGCGGTCGTCGGGGGCAAAGAGTTCCCAGGCGCGCCGATAATAATCCCGGCTGTGAATGGCAAAATCCCCACGCTCGGCCGTGGTGCGCATCATAGCATAGAATGTATCCACATCTTCCACCTCTCCCTCGCGCACCTCGACGTCTCGGCGTATGGACAGCCGCACGTTATAGCGCCACTTGGACTTCATGCGCATCAGGATATCATCCTCGCTCGCCTCCAGATCGACGATGATAGTGCGGCGTGGCTGTATGCATTGTGAACTGGGAATGAGCCCACGTTCCCGAAGCCACGTATGCCTGTGCTCCTGATCGTCATACCATTCGGGCTCCACCTTCAACGCGATGGCGCGCATGCGGCGCGAGCGGCGATGGATCGCCTGCCATAGGGCATCCTCGATCTCGGGACTCTTTTCGGCCAATACGGGGCCCTTGGGAATATAACCGAGGGTAAAGGGACCAATATCCCGATACAGTATCTGTGCACCGGCAAGGAATGTCTCGCCCTCAACCAATGCCAGACGCCTGGGGGTCCATTCAAAAGCATCTTTTAGCTCCCCCCACGCCCATGTTTGTAGCAGGTGTCCCTTGGGGCTCTGTGCGATCCAGTCGTCCCAGCGCTCGGGACTTGGAAAGTCTGGCTCTATAGACTCTAATAGTTGCACAATGCCTCCACGATGACTATTCTTACTCCTATGCATTATACTACAACCAAAGCACTTATGACAGCGTGCGATGACAGTCGCAAAAAGGTGATCGGTCCCCACAGGCGACGGTTGGGGCCTTCAAAGTGTAAATGCCATATTTGACAAGGGAATGATGATCACCCATAATTAGGGACACTTGGTTCCGAGAATCAAGATTGCTTTTTTAACTTTGCCATCCCAATACAAAAGGAGGTGATGTGTATGGATTCAATCAGCAGTACGTGTATTGTCCTAGCATCACCTCCGGGTGTTTGCTAGGACAAGAAGGTGACAAACCCCCTCTCGCGAGGGGGTTTGTCGTTTTATACGGAGCAACTCATTCGCTCAATCTTCTCGCGGCAGGGCCAGATAGAAGGTGGACCCTTCCCCCGCCTCGCTTTCGGCCCAGATGTGCCCATCCATGAGTTCCACCATCTCTCGGGCGATGGCCAACCCCAGGCCGATGCCACCATGTTCCCTGCGCAGCGCATCCTCGACCTGATAAAAGCGCTCGAAAATACGCTCCAACTCGTCCTTTGGAATCCCTACACCGGTGTCGCTTAGGACAATGACGATCTCCTCTTCCCCCTGCTCGACGGCAAGGGAGATGGTACCCCCTTCGGGAGTGAATTTTATGGCGTTGGAGAGAAGGTTGCGAAGGACGAGATCGAGCATCTGCTTGTCAGCACGGACGGTGACCTGGGATACAGACCCCATCTCGATGGCCTGCTCCTTGCCACTCGCCAAGGGCTCCAGATCATCGAGGGCGTGATCCAGGGCCGATCTCACGTCCACATCTGTCGGGTTCATCTGGGCCTCGCCCGTATCTATACGCTGCAGGCTGATCATATCGTCGATGATGGACTTGAGTTGTACTGCCGAACCCACCACCTGATCCAGATGCTCGCGCATAGAGCCAGGCGCCTGATCCTCCAGCAGCGTGGCATAAGCCAGCAGAACAGTGAGAGGAGCCCGCAGTTCGTGAGAGGCGATGCTGATGAATTCACTTTTCAGCCGATCCAGTTCCTCCAGATGCTCGTAGGCGTCCTGAATCTCGGCAAACAGGCGCGCATTATCGATGGCGGCCGCCGCCTGACTGGCCAGGACGGACAGGAACTCCACGTTTGTCTCGGTAAAGGCAGCCCCCTCTTCCGTCTTGGAGACGTTCAGGACCCCCAATACTTCATTCTTGTGAATGAGGGGCAAAGACACGGCAGTCTCGATCTGCCGTGTGCCCTCTCGATACTGAAACCGCACATCATCCTTGAGATCCCCCTCGAGCACCAACGGCTCACGATGGGTGATGGCGTAGCCGGCGATACCCTCGTCCGCCCTCTGGCGCGTCTCGGCGATCACGTCGGGCGGGAGTCCCTCAGCAGCATGAATGGTCAAAATATCGTCATCCAGCAACATGACCGAGGCGCTGCTGGCCTGAGTCTCCTCTTTGGCGATACGCACCACACGCTCGGGAATATCGGCAAGGTCGACCGAGTGCATAAAAGCACGGCTCAGATCGAGAAGGGGAAGAAGGGTTCTCAAGCGGGCATTTTCCCGCTCCCGCCGCCTCTTGTCCAGAGTGCGCTCCACTGCCTCAAAGAGGTCACACGGCTGAAAAGGCTTGCGCACAAACTCTGATACTCCAATCTCCAATGCCTCGATAGCGGCCTCCATGCTGCCAAAGGCCGTCATGATGATCATGTCGACGTTGGGATCGAGGTCACGTATGGCGCGACAGGCCTCCAGACCCGTCATCCGGGGCATTCTCAGATCAGTGATAAAGAGATCAAAGGACTGAGCGCGAACACACGAGAGGGCCTCGGAGCCGCTCTCTACGCCGACCACCTCATAGCCGGCCCGCTCCAGCGCATGCACACACATGGCAAGGACCGCCTTATCATCATCGGCTACCAGAATGCGGGTGTCGGGCATATTCTCTCGGGCTCCACGCTATCGGTCAGGTGTCACTGGGCACCATATAGCCACGGCGAAGAATATTTACAAGATAGACGGGCTCTCTGGCATCTGGCTCTATCTTGTCGCGGATGTTCTTGACGTGTACACGTACGAGATCGGGCATGCCCGTGCCGGGTGGATATCCCCAGACCTCCTGCAAAAGCTGCTCGGCGGAAAAAACCCGATCGGGATGACTCATCAAAAAGTGCATGAGTTCAAACTCCACAGGCGTGAGAAGGACCGTGCGATCGGGCGTCGTGAGCTCGAACACCCGACAGTCGAGGGTGAGGGATCCCACCTCGAGTTCCTCTCGATCCGTCGGCGTCTCCGTCTGTTCCTTGCGTCGTAAAAGAGCCCTGACCCGCAGTTCCAACTCTATCAAGTTAAAGGGTTTGGTGAGATAGTCGTCCGCCCCGGCCTCAAAGCCCTCTATCTTGTCGCCAATCTCTGCCTTTGCCGTGAGAAAGAGGATGGGGATGTCACCCAATTCACGGTTGGAACGCAAGTGACGGCAGACATCGATGCCGCTCATGCCCGGCATCATGATATCGAGAACAACCAGATCAGGATGTCTCTGACGGGCTATCTCCAAAGCATCGGCTCCACGATGGGCCACAAGCGTATCGAATCCTGTATGCCCCAGTGTACGTTCAATGGTCTCGGCAACATCCTCATTGTCATCGACGACGAGAACCAAGGGTTCCATATCTCCTCCCCCTCATTGTCCAGTGGCAGATTTACTACACGGGATGCTATCCTCCCCTATTATACCAGTTTCAAAACTCAAGACAACGTTAACTGCGCCCATTTCCTCCTCCCCAACGGTCATGGAAGTACCGGGTGCAAAAAGAGCGAAAATTGACGACGCGCCCCTTACGCTATATCATCTGCTCAGTGCCCGAGGAGAGAGCAGATGGATGGAAAGCAGACTACACACGGTATTACCACAGCACAGATAATCGGCGTGCTCGTCTTTGCCCTGGCCCTATTCTTCCTGGTGGCCTTTGTCACCAAGGTGGCAGAAGCCTATCGTTTGCGAAATTGGCGCGACCAACTCGAACGCGAGATCGCCCAGATGGAGCGACAGAAAAAAGAATTCCGGGAAGAGATAACCCGTCGACAATCGGAAGCCTGGATGGACAAGGAACTGCGCGACGCAGGATGGCTGCCCAAAGGCGCCGAACGGGTGGTCGTCATGGAGGCCACCCCCCCATCCACCCCCCAGCCCACTCCCACGCCGTCAGAAAGCGTGTTGGCGGTGCCCTCT
>JAWLEV010000047.1:0-4752 GCA_041685915.1 Anaerolineae bacterium
TCGCCTGCATGCGGTTCGAACCGGTGGATCGCGTGCCGAACTGGGAGTCGGGCTACTGGGTGGACACCCTCGAAAGATGGTACGAAGAGGGGCTGCCCCGCCCCCCCGAGTCACCCACGGAAGGGTTGCTCCCGGGCGATGAGGTCAAGGGTGAGGCCTTTGCCTGCCGCCTGCGCACCGAACCCAGGGACTATGCCGTGCACAAGTACCTCAATCTGGACAAGGGCGCAGAGAAGGTCGATTGCGAGACCGGCCCATGCCCTCCCTTTGAGACCAAGATCCTTTGGGAGGATGAAAACTCCGTCAAGCGCCGAGAACCCGATGGCACCGTCGTGCGCATGGGAAAGAGGACAGCCAGCTTACCTCAGATTGTAGAGTGGCCGGTAAAAGGCAGAGAAGATTGGGAACAACTAAAGGCGGAGCGCTTTCGCCTGGACATGGAGGGACGCCTGCCCCCTGACTGGGAGCAGCAGCTGGAACGCTACGCGAGAAGGAATTGGCCTCTGGTCATCGGTGGTCCCTTTTTGGGCGTCTTCTCCTCACTGCGCACCCTGTTCGGCTTTGAGAATCTGATGTATACCTTTTTCGACGACCCCGACCTCACCCGTGACGTCCTCTCCCATCTGACGGAACTCTGGCTGTACATCTTTGAGAACGTCTTTGCCCAGGTACAGCCCGACTATGCCTACTATTGGGAAGACATGAGCTACAAGGCTGGCCCCATGGTCTCCCCACGCATCTTTCGCGAGTTCCTTATGCCCGTCTATAAGGAGATCAATGGCTTTTTCGCCGCCCATGATATCGACATCGTCCTCCTGGATACCGACGGCAAGGTGTGGGAACTCATCCCCCTTTTCCTGGAGGGCGGCGTGACCGGCCTCTACCCCTTTGAGGTCCGCGCTGGCATGGACGTGGTCGAGGTACGAGAGGAATATCCCCGCCTCCAGATGTTGGGAGGCATCGACAAGAACGCCCTGGCCGAAGGACCAGAGGCCATAGACAGGGAACTGGAGCGCATCGCCCCCGTGATCGGAACGGGAGGCTATGTGCCCGCCGTAGATCACTATGTCCCCCCAGACGTGCCCTGGGACAACTTTGTGTACTATCGCCAGCAGCTTCGAAAGATTCTTTGATAGCTACACGTCAAGGGGGTCAACCGCACCGAGCTCCTTGCGGTATGCGGCCATATCGATGATCTGGCCCGTCAATCGCGCCCGTTCGGCGGCAAAGGCCATCAGGTGGCTCTCCAGCGATTCGCGAGCGCTGGTCGGCGCAGAATAATCAGGACCCCGCAGAGCGGCGACAAAGCCGTTCATCACCCCTGTATCGCCCCCGCCGTGACCGCCTTGCGCCTCGCCAGGTCGGACCACCTTCTCGCCACTCGTAAGGTGATCGTACACGGCGATCTCGTTTGAGGCGCCTGTGGCCCGCAGCGTGGCTCTTGTACCATCGTAGCGCATGGTGCGCACATTGTCGTGCGAATGACCATGCATGGTAAACGTGATCGTCGTATCATTCTCCAGTTCCATGTCGACCACCTGATGATCCACCACATCGTTGTCACAACGATAGACACAGCGCCCATAAGGCCCTTCGCGCAGGGCCTCCAGTCGCGCTTCTACACTCTGATCCAACGAGATCACGTTGGCCGGCCAGCCGGCGTCCCGTCCCAGATACAGACGCGGCGCATAGTATGGACACTCCTCCTGTGCGGGACATCCATCAGTACAGCGGGGTGGAGCGCCTTCCGGTGCGTGCTCGGGTTGAAATACCGTGAGGCTACCGAAAGAGGACAGCGAGCGCACCTTCTGCCCCAGTATCCAATAAAGTATATCCATATCGTGACAACATTTGGCCAGGATCATGGGCGAACTGGTATCCGCCCTACGCCAGTTTCCCCTCACGTAACTGTGCGCCATGTGCCAGTAGGCCACGTTCTCCCGCTGGTCCACACTGACGACACGCCCCAACTCGCCGGACGTGACGATGTCGTACAGTGTCCGCCAGAACTGCGTGTAACGCAGCACGTGGCAAACCTGCAAGATCCGATCGGCGTCGATGGCCGCCCTCACCAGGCCCACGCACTCCTCTGCCGTGGCGGCTATCGGCTTTTCTAAAAGCACGTCGTATCCGTTCTCCAGCGCCGCCAGGGTGGAGTCATAATGCATGCGGTCCATGGTAGCGTTGACCAGCGCCTCGGCCATCCGGGGCCGTTCCATCAGTTCCTGCCAGGAAGCAAAACGACCCTCCGGGGGTATCTCGTGCTCCTGGGCAAAGCGCTGCCGCCGCCTCTCATCGGGCTCGGCCACGGCGACAAAGCGCGCCCGATGGGGATTCCTCCTGGCATAGCGACCGTAGGCAAAAGTTCCCCGATTCCCCGCCCCCAGCAACACCATCTCCACGGGCCTTGACATCGTTCCCTCTCCTTTCCATTCTTGACAAAATCCTTTTCTCGCTATAAGTTTATGTCGAATCCAGTCCACAAGGGAGGCGTCTTATGTCGGCGAAACAGTTCGAACTCTTTTCCCTGGAAAACCTGAAAGAACTCGATCTGCCCAAAGGGCCTGAGCTCTCTGTCTCATCTCCTCTCAAGGATACCTTTGCTCCCTTTAAAGAATATATGGAGCAGAAAGAATTCACCGGGAACACCATCAGGTGTTTTCTCAGCGATATGCGGCTCTTTGTCGAGTTCGCTGGCCCCACGACGCCCCTGAGCGACTGCTCCACGGAAATGTTGCGCCAGTTCCTGCACTATCTGCAGGAGGAGCGGGACGCCCCCTGCTCGCCGAAAACCCTGGATAGGCGCATCACCACCCTCAAGGTCTTTTTCGAGTGGTTGGCCAACTATGACATCCTGCCCCATGATCCCGCCGAGGCCCTGGAGCACCGTCAGGCACACTCTCCCCTGCCCCATATCCTCAGCGAGGCCCAGATCGAAGCCATCCTCTCTATCACCCAGGCCATGCGCGATGCCGACGAGTCGCCCGACGCCCGCCCCCATCTGCTGATCACGCTGATCCTCTCCACGGGAATAAAAAAGGGCGAGTGCATGGACATCGCCCTCGAGCACATCGACGCGGGCGGACCCGACACGCCTCCCTCAGTATACATCCACTATGACGAACCCCGCCTGCTATTCAAGCGGCGGCGCCTGGCCCTGCCGGAGGACTGGATCGACACCCTCGAGACATATCTGAGGCGCTATCAGCCCCAAGAAAAACTTTTCGAGTGTACGGCCCGCAACCTGGAATACGTGTTGCATAGGATATCCGATCTGGCCAACCTGCGGCGCAACATCACCTTCGAGATGCTGCGCTGGACGTGCGCGGTCAGGAACTATCGCGAGGGGATGGACGAGGAGCGCCTGCGAAAACGTCTGGGCCTCTCCGAGATTGCCTGGCCGGACACCCTGTCCACCATCCAAAAACTGGCCGAGGGCCCTCTCTAATCCTCGCCCAATACCGCCTCAGGGACGTAGCATACCCCCACCGTTCCCGGCCCGCTGTGTACGGTCAGCGCGGGAGAGAGATCACAGTATAACACCTCCACGGGAACGACCCCTTCCTCTATCTCCCCATACAGTTTTTCCGCCTCACCCAGCGCCGCGGCGTGGGTGAGCGCCACCCTCACCTCGTTCCCTTCACCCACCGCCCTGGTCAACAGCGAGGCGATCCTCGTGTACGCCTGGTTGCGGCTGCGGGCCACCCCCAGGGTGGTGATGACCCCATCCTCCATGCTGATCAGGGGCTTGATGTTCAGCAGCGAGCCGAGCAGATGGCGGGCCCTGCCGATGCGTCCCCCCATATAGAGATAGCGCAAGGTGTCGGCCGTTTGGATCATCCGCGCACGGGGTATCATCCTCTCCACGAGGCCCACGACCTCCTCCAGCGATGCCCCTTCCGCCGCCAGACGCGCGGCCTGCAGTGCGATCCATCCGTGAGCCATGGAAACGTTGCGCGTATCGACGACGCGTATACGCAGGTCGGGATCCCGTTCCTGCGTCATCCGACGACCGATGGCCGCCGACTGATAGGCCCCGCTGCCCTCGGATGTCATATGCAGGGAGACGACGGCCTCAGCCCATTTCCCAGCCTCCATATAGGCCCGCACATAGTCGCCAGGCCCCGGATTGGAAGTGGTGGGGACGTCATCGTCGGTGGAAAGTTGCTCCATGTGAGCGTTGATCTCGGCGGGCGAGATATCCACGCCGTCCCGAAAACTCTGCCCGCCGATCTGAAGATAATAGGGCACCACAGAGATGTGATATCGCCCATACATCTCCCGGGGCAGGCTCGCCGTGCTGTCCGTCACGATGGCGACACCAGACAAAGGGCACCCTCCCACAAAAAGTGCTGACAAAAAGAAAACGGGATGCTGAGGAGACTATCCCTCAGCATCCCCATCCCTTATAGATAATCGGGGCGCGCCTAGGCGAAATGCTCCTCGATATACTCCACCGCGTCGCCCACCGTCTCTATGCTCTGCGCGTCCTCGTCCGAGATCTGGCCGCCGAACTCGTCCTCGAACTCCATGATTAACTCCACCAGGTCCAGCGAATCGGCCTCCAGATCCTCGCGAAAGCGCGCCTCCTCGGTGACCTCGGCCTCCTCCACGCCCAACTGCTCCACGATGATGGTCTTGACCCGATCAAAAATGTCCATAAACGATCCTCCTTTTCCCATGTGCTGTGAAAATCCACGCGGCGACACTGCCCTGCATTATACCCGGGCGGGGCGCCGTTCACAAGTCCAG
>JAWLEV010000047.1:4852-20964 GCA_041685915.1 Anaerolineae bacterium
ACGATCAACAACTCGATCAACGTAAATCCCCGTTCTTGACGCATTCTTGTTTCCTCCATACTATAGTCAATTGCTACCGTACGAACGACACCCCGCCTCCCCTCTCCCCTAACCGTCATACCACCTCAAAAAACTGCTCCTCCTTTCCCGCACACGCCTCATATGGGGGCCTCTCCCTTTCCTCTTCACCCCTATCATAGCACGAGAGGAGGAACTCTTGCGTAAGGAGGACATAAATCGCAACTAAAGTTTCTATAAAGGACGCCGATTGCCTCTGGGCTATTGCCTCAGCCACTGGCCCGACTTGTATTCGTAAAATCCCGTGTCGCTGTAGCGCAGGCTCCCTTCCACTATGCTTCCTGTATCCTGCACCACCAGATTCTCTCCCTCGGCCTCCCACATATAATAGTACGTGGTATCGTGCCTGAGATACTCGCGAAACCCCAGGGATTGGGAACCCGTGATCACCGAGGGCGTCGTACATGGTGCGATGGTCGGCACCTCCTCGGCATTCGTCACCTGGATATTGTAGGCATCCACAGCCTTGTTCACGATCTCCCACTCGGAACGCATGGCGCGCCGCGTGGCCATCTCCACGATGCCCCCCATCCCCACGGCCACGATCCCCGCCAGAATGCCCAGGATGCCCAGCACCATCAACAGTTCCATCAGGGTGAATCCCCCCTGCTCTGCCATTCGCTCTCTCCCTGCAGACACCGATTCCATGCCCCCCCTTCGCATTAGAACGCACCACCCTCGATGGCTCCTCAGCGCCGCCGCGCGCCGCCGTTCACCCCCTCCTGTGCCATGCGCGAACGCAGGTAATCGGGATTGTTGGCCCGGGCCAGTACGGCCTCCCGGGTGATCAGTCCCCGCCGCAGGAGGGCCATCAGAGCCTGGTCCAGCGTCTGCATCCCCGCCCGCTGTCCCGTCTCTATCACTCCCGGGAGTTGGTGGGACTTGCCCTCGCGCACCATATTGCGCACCGCCGACGTGGCCAGCATCACCTCCACAGCGGCCACTCGCCCTTCACCATCCACCGTGGGAACCAGGGCCTGGGAAAGCACCCCCTCCAAGATGTTGGCCAGCTGCACCCGCACCTGCTGCTGCTGATGGGGAGGGAAAACGTCCACAATGCGGTCTACCGTGAGGGCCGCTCCCGCCGTATGCAGGGTGGAAAGTACCAGGTGCCCCGTCTCCGCCGCCGTGATGGCCGAGGCGATGGTCTCCAGATCGCGCATCTCTCCCACCAGGACCACGTCCGGGTCCTGACGCAGGGCATGCTTCAAAGCATCTGCAAAACTCCTGGTATCGCTTCCTAACTCGCGCTGGGTGATAAAACTTTTTTTGTCGGGAAAGAGATACTCGATGGGATCCTCGATGGTCACGACGCGCCGCGCCTCACGTTGATTGAGATAGTCGATCATGGCCGCCAGCGTGGTGGACTTGCCGCTTCCCGTAGGACCGGTCACCAGAATCAGTCCTCGAGGGCGCATGACCAGTTCCTTGCAGGCCCCGGGTAATCCCAACTCGTCGATGCCCGGCACCTCCGAACTCAAACGGCGCATGACGATGGTCAGGGTATTACGCTGACTGGCGATATTGACCCGGAACCGTGCTACCCCCTTGAGGCCGTACGACAGATCCAGCTCTAGATCTCGATCAAAACGCTCCCGCTGCTCGGGCGTGGTGAGTTGCTCATAAAAGGCCTCAAGAGCCTCCACGGAAAGAGGGGCATATTGAGACTGTTGCACGAGTTCGCCATTGATACGCAGCACGGGACAGCTACCCACCTTGAGATGGATATCGGATGCTTCCTCCCGCGCCGTCAGGCGCAGCAACTCGCTGATATCTTTACACGACTTGCCCTCTCCAGTCCGTCCTTCTACCTTTTGTCCCTCGCCAACAGGGGAATCCATAAGCATAACCCTCCCAAAAATATGCGCCATACACTGCCTCGCAGCCCCACAATGCATAGCACGCCCTATTCAAGGATAAGTTGATGATGGAACACGTAGAGGATACTGTCAAGCCCTGAGGAACGTCTGGCGGCCCTTTTCAGTAAAAGTCATATAAATTCGCCCCTGTTATGTCGACTTACAATGCCGTAAGGGAGAGCCCGACTCAGACAAAGAAGAGTAGGGATTTACCAAACACCATGACGACAAAGGTCGTCACCACTAAAAAGGGGGCAAAGGGGACGGGCGTCTTGCGGTCGGCCATCCCACTGGCGAGGAGTATGGCACCCACCAGACCACCGAGGATAAACGAGCCAAAGATGGCGACGAGAATACCCGGAAACGCGGTGGCGAGTCCACAAAAGGCCGCCAGCTTTACGTCGCCAAAACCCATGGCATCGACGCCCATGAGCCTCAGGCTTACGAACCAGATGAGCAAAAAGATCAGAAAACCCACCAGTCCTCCTACAAGCTGGCTCAGCGCGTCCGACGCCAGGGATGACTGCCGAAAAGGTACCATCAACAGCGCAAACCCCGTCGCGGGCAGGATGAGGATGTCGGGGATCAACATATGTTCCAGATCGATGAATGTCACCACCAGGAGCACGCATGTGTATACCGTGGTGATAAGGAGCTGCAGGGTGGCACCATATATCCCATAGAGAAGGGCAAACAGCCCTCCCGTCAGCACCTCCACGAGCAGGATGCGCGGGGAAATGAGAGTGCCGCACGTCCGGCAGCGACCTCCCAACGCCACGTAACTGAGCACGGGGACCAGTTCCAGGGGTGACAGTTCGCGGCCACAGGCGGGACAATATGAGGGAGGATACAAAAGGGACTCCCCGGCCGGCAGGCGGTCAATGACCACGTTGAGAAAACTCCCTGTCACGAGCCCCACCAGACCATAGACGACGATCAGATACCCACGCATCGACCGCTATACCTTTTTTAAGGCCAGTCCAAGGTTTGTCAGATATTCCGGCACGGGCAACTCCTCTGGACAGTCCATGGGAGCCCGGGGAAGCTCCACAGGCCTGTCGAGCACGTTTGTAAGATAATTGGCCGCCTCGGGACCACCCAAAAGCTTGCCCGTGACGTACACGGGAGTGGTGGAACTGATGGGCGCGTTGCCGTGCCCGTCGTTATAAAAACGGACCGTCTGGGTCAGCTCCTCCAGTAACCGATCGCGCTTGGCCTGTTGACTCACACCTTCCTTTGCAAAGGAAAAGGCGCGCATGATGGCTGGCAAATAGTCCACGACGAGCACGATATCCAGGGCATGGGCTTCCAAACTGACGAGAATGGCCTCCGGTTCTCTCACGGCCCGTATCAGGGCCAGGGGTTTCAGATCCATGACAAAGGGACGAATACCCGCCGCCTCCAGGGACCGCACCTGGGCATCGATAAACTCGCGGGGCACCCCCAATAGATACACACGCTGCTGCTCTCCTGCATCGCCTAAGGGTTCCCACGACAGATACAAATCATCCAGGGGAACGGGCATCTCCTTCTTGGCCTCGCGAGACATCGCCTCTTGCAACACGGAGGCCTGTAAGCGGGGCATGGTGATCATGCGCGGCACGGAGCGCAGGGCGCTCACGCTAGTGATGACGCGTCCGCGATCCAATCCCTGTTCCTCAAAAAGATCATCCAGAATCTCACCCATCTCCACAGCACTCGTGATCAGCCCTTCGGAAACCAGACCGGTGGGCAGGGGCACGCGCCCCCACTTGGTCACACGGTCGCCCTCTGCGGCCAAGAAACGCAGTTCTTCCGTCTCAAAGGACAGGGTGACCACCCCCCGCGCGCCCAATCCGTCAAACAGTCGCATGTGATGCACTCCCTCCTCTACGGTATCCGCAACCTCATGCCGACCACGATATGGGAACTGGATAGACCATTGACCGACTTGATGGCCTCCACCGTGGTCCCAAAATGCTTTGCGATACTGTACAACGTATCGCCCCGCTCTACCGTGTATACACGGGGGTGCGACGGTGCATCAGGAGGCCTCGGGGACCCGTTGGGCGGCCAGGTAGCCCAATCCTCCGAGGGAATGAAAAGTCTCTGATAGACGCGGATCTCGTAGGTGCGCAGCCCGTTCGCCATCATCAGCAGGGAGACCGTCGTGCCGTACCGTTTGGCGATGGAATAAAGGGTCTCGCCCGGCTGCACGATATGTATGATGGCTCCAGGTTGGGCCGTGGTGGGGATGAATAGGGCACTGTAGGCCCAAATTGTGTATCCCGGGAGATTATTGGCCATTCTGATGGCCCAGACCGTCGTTCCGTACTGCTGCGCGATGGAAAACAGTGTCTCTCCCGGCTGCACGATATGCACAATGGGACCGGGGGGTGCCGCCCCGCTGACCGGGATCCAGATCACCTCGCCCACACGTATCAGGTAAGTCATCATACCGTTCGCCTGCATGATCGCTTGCACCGTAGTGTCATAGCGCTTTGCCAGGCTGTATAGAGTATCTCCGTCCTGTACCGTATAGGTGATGGGAGAGGTCCCAGGCCGTGGTGTCTGCGTGGCACCAGCCGCGGGCGTGCCCGAGGGCACCGGCGTGGGCCCCGCCGTGGGGGTGGATGTGGGTGGGGGAGGTGTGGCACAATAACGATTTAGCAAATCCAATCCCAACTCGGCCTCCGCTCCCTCTGGCTGTAATTCCAGAGCTGCGCGAAACTGCGCGAGGGCTCCCGAACAGTCTCCCTCGTTGAACAGATGATAACCATAGCCTATGTGCGCGTCATATTTCTTTTCCTCTATATCATCATATTCGGGATCGATAGCCATGATCTCGTCTATAAGACGCAGTGCTTCCGCCCAATCGAGTTCGTCCCGCGCAGCCTCCAGTTGTTCGGAAAGATCCTGCAACCTTTCTTCCTCTGTAAGGGTGGGCGTCGGATCTGCTTGCTGCGGACGCAACAGGCGGGAGGGAGATGAGGGGGATTCTCCCACTCCATAAGCCATACCCGGAACAGTATGTTCCTCCCCAGAATCCTTACGCGCCTCTACACGCCGCGGCACGGCAATTCCCAGTGCGATAAAACACACCAACAGTAAGCAAAGGAACTCTTGTATTCTTACCATCACCACTCCTCCAAGCCAGCGGTTTTTTGAAAATCATCCCCCAGTTCCAATGCTCGGTCATGCCTTGGACCCAACCACCCCTCCTCCTCCGGGGAAGACGTCTCCACATCGGCGGGAGCGGGCAAGGGCTCATCCAAAAAAAGTTCCGAGGAAAAGATCTCCAGCTCAGCTTCAGCCGTCGATGGCCCGTCGGGACCGATGCGGATGTCGTTGAGGATAAACGTATCATAAGGTCCGCTCCCCACACTCGCAAAAAAGCGTATCAAATTATGGGCCAGACCTCGCCCCTCCATCAGGAAACGCTGCCTGTCATAGTAATCCTCCCCCTCCTCCTCAGAGACGGCTACCCTTTCCATACGCACAAGCTCTACATCCACGTCACTGGCATACGTATAGTACTTGACGATTTCCGCCCGCACCTCTCCCCGCGTCGGCATACCGTCCAGTAGAGTCCCCAGTTCCTCCTTGGCTTCGGCAATACGCTGGCGCAACGTCTCCGGACTCTGCTGCTGCGCGGTGCGGATGCGCTCAATGGAGGATATGGTCGATTCATAGTCGCTCTGGAGCGCACTCTGTTCCCTCAGAGCCCCCACCAGGGAGACCATCACCACCCCAAAGAGTACCAGGGACACCACCAACCCGGCCACGATCGCCACGTTGACAGGGTTCTCTATCTCGATACGCTCAACCAGTTCGCCAATATCCGTATTCATGGTTGTATGGACCGCATCTTGAGAAGAAGTACAAACTGCACAGTCACATTTTCATCCTTCTCAGTAGTCCGTAAAGCCGCCCTTGGCAGGAAACGCAGAGGAGAAAGGGAGATAGACCGCCCCACCCCCTCCTGGGTACAAGCCGCAACAAAGCGATCCTCCCGAGGGGGAATATCAAAAGAGGATGACGACGTGGAAGTAGGGGTGGGCGTGAAGGTCATGGTGGCAGTGGGTGTCGGTGTATCGGTGGCCGTGGCTGTCGGCGTCATGGTAGCAGTGGCTGTCGGCGTATTGGTGACGGTAGGTGTAGATGTCGCAGTAGTGGTAGGCGTGGCTGGCTCCACCTCCCAGGCGAACAAATAATATTCCTTATCCGGCCCAAACTGGCCCTGATTCTGAACGATGACTACCACCTCTCCATCCTGCGACGCCTCGAACGTGACGCGGGAGTTCAGGTATCCCGTTCCCGGCCGATGGTCATCGCTCTGACAGCCCGTTGGTTCACAACCATGGATGGGCCCCGTCGCCACCAGCACTGTGTCAACGCCAGGTACCAGCTTCACACAGTCGGCGAGAACGTCAGGACGCACTGGCTCCTCATCATCGCCTGGGCGGGTGGGCGAACCGCAGGTGGCTACGACATAATGTCTCCCCTTCTTGACGCGCAGATACACCCGATCGACATCCCCCTTGGGGAAAAAGGTGTGTCGCTGCACCTCGTTCACCGAGATATAGCGTTTGACCTCCATGTCCGGTTCGTATTCGTCACCCCCCGCCTGCTCCAGGATCAGGTCATAGGTCATATCGGGACCGAACTCTCCCTCGTTGGTCACCACGGCGCTGGCCACCCCATCCTCTTTGGGTTGAAACTCCACACGGGAAGAAAGGTCGTTGGGGCTCACGTCGTCGCTGGAATACCTCTGATCCCCGATAAATACCGTCAACACCGTGTCAACCCCCACCGCCAGGTTGTCCGTGCGCAGTCGATAGGCGCGATCCGACTTGACCGAAAACTGAACGCGGTCCACATCGCCCTGCGGATAAAAGGCCCTGGGTTGCGCCTCCCCGACGGCGATCGGCCTGGGTGAATCGTCGTCGGGCTCATACAGATCCTTGACCTCGCCCTTATAGACACGGACCGTGTACCACTTGTCGGGACCATACTGACCCTTGTTGGTCACCTTGATCACCACGCGCTGATCCTCCTCCTGCTTGGGAATCTGGAATTCCACGAGGGAGGCCAGGCTGCCCGTCACCGTATCCCTTGGACATTCACAAGCCAGATACTCGTCCCGTTGAGAGGCGCAATCCTCATTCACGTACCCTACGTCCCCCACGCTCACCTCAAGGGATGTGTCCACTCCCAACGCCTGGGGGACAGCCTCGACACAGTATCGTCGCCCTCCCTTGGCCATGAACTCTATCTGGTCCACATCGTGCACGGGATTGAAATTATGCCACTGCTCTTCTCCCAGGGCGATCAGTCTGGGAGTAAAATCGTCCACTTCGTATTTATCGTAACGCATAGCCGTAGGCGTCGCCGTTGGCGTCTCGGGCACCACCGTACCCGTCACCGTGGCCGTGGCGGTCGGCGACGGCGTAGGGGTGATCGGCTCTATGGACTTGTCCGAACTCTCCAGGGACTCGACGACGACCTCCTCAAACACCTCGGCCCGTTCCAACCTCCCCGCATACGCCAGGACATCGTCGCGGTTCAAGGCAACCCCGGCCAGGGTGAGTTCAGATCCATCCTGATAGAGCTCGGCGAGGCGCATCCTTTCGCTGTCATAAGACAGGATAGCCTGAAAGACACCCTCCCAATCCCGCCGTCCGGCCGCTATGGTCGGGGAAAGCTCTTCCATCACCTCAAGGGCATGCAATGTCCTGCTCAACTCCTGATTCAGAGCCACGACCGTAGGCGGCGGCGTGCTGACAGCACCCAGCGTGCTCTGGGCCACTTCCAGATCGTGGTCCAATTCCGCCACGCGCCCCCGTGTGCGGCGCAGCAGCATAAAGGCCAAGATGGTCAGAAAGAACAGAACGCCCGCCGCAGCGCCGAGTATTTTGATAACATAAGGAACCACCCGAGGCCGGTATTTTTCCGGCAAGATATCAAGATCGAGGGGTTCAAACTGGGATTCCTCCCTGGGCATGGTCAGCTCACCACTCGACCCCAACGGGGATCGCGACACCCATCTGTATCAGGAAAATCACAGCCCAAACTCCCTCAAATGCCATTGCAAAGACGCGCGACAGCAGTCCTTCTTTCCCCATATCCCTGCCTATGCGCCCCATTCTGTATGAAAGGACCCTTCCCGGTCAAGGCGCCGATAGGTATGTGCCCCAAAATAGTCGCGCTGTGCCTGAGTCAAGTTGGCCGGTAGCCTCGCGGTGCGGTAGGCATCAAAGTAGGCCAGGGCAGAACTGAATGCCAGGCAAGGGATACCCAGATCCACCGCCGTGCGGATCACACGGCGCAGCGACGCCTGGCCAGATTGCACGGCGTCGCTGAAATAAGGATCCAGCATCAGATTGTCCAATGCTGGGTCGCGCTCATAGGCCTCGGCGATGTCGTTCAAAAAGCGCGCCCGAATGATGCATCCGCCACGCCATATCCTGGCGACATCGGCAAGATTGAGCCCGTACCCCTTTTCCTCAGAGACTGCCTGGAGCAGGGACATCCCCTGGGCATAGGAGCAGATCTTGGCCGCGTAAAGCGCCCGCCGCGTGTCCTCGATAAGCTGCTTTCCATCCCCATCAAAATCTATGGCCGGCCCCTCAAGTACGTCGCTGGCCCTTACCCGTGCCTCCTTCAGCGCCGAAATTAACCGCGACTCGACAGCCGCGTTGATGGTGGGCGTGGGCGATCCCACATCGAGAGCGTCCTGGGACATCCACTTGCCCGTCCCCTTTTGTTTGGCCTCATCCAGGATGAGATCGATCAGTGGCTCACCCGTCTCCTCGTCCTTTTGGGCAAAGATATCCCTGGTAATCTCGATAAGATAGGACTCCAACTCGCCGTCGTTCCAATCACCAAAGATATCACGCAACTCCTCGGCGGACAGTGACAGCGCCCGATGCATCAGGTCATAGGACTCGGCGATCAACTGCATATCCCCGTACTCGATCCCATTGTGTACCATCTTCACATAGTGTCCCGCCCCACGGGGGCCGATATACACGACGCACGGCTCGCCATCCACCTTGGCCGCGATGGCCTCAAAGATGGGTTTCACCATATCATACGCTTCCGGTTGCCCCCCAGGCATGATGGAGGGCCCCCAAAGAGCCCCATATTCCCCGCCAGAGATTCCTGTGCCGATATACTTGATATCATCCTCGGCCAGTTCCGCGGCACGACGCTCTGTGTCCTTGTAAAAAGAGTTGCCCCCGTCGATGATGAGATCACCTGGCGACAGCAGGGGCTTGACTTGGGCGATGACCTGATCCACAGGAGAGCCCGCCGCGACCATAAGCATCACTTTCCGTGGCCTATTCAGTGCCTCCACCAGTTCCTCTATGGAATAACAGGGTGTGATATCCTTCCCCTTTGCGGGACCGGCGACAAACTCCTCAGTACGCGCCCGGGTGCGATTGTAGACGGCAACGGAAAAACCGTTGCGCTCTATATTCAGCACCAGATTCTGTCCCATCACCGCCAAACCGATCAGTCCCAAATCGCTACCCATCTTTCCCCCCTATTCTTCTAGTCGATACAGGACCTCGCCAGCACGCGGTACGACGAGTAACCCTTCCTCTTCCCGCCCCATCCATTCGGCCGGGTCGATGGTCTCCGGATCCGCATAGCCCAAATTGATACGCTCGCAGCGCTCTTTGGGCACCCCCGTGGCCAGGGCCACCTGTATACGTGGCTTCTCCTGGCCATCCTCATATGTCCCCGCCCCTTTGACGTGGGTCGCGTGGGCCATCACCGTTCGTGGCACATCGGCAAACTCATCCATATGCGCCAGGAAATAGTCACGTACGTGATAGCCAATACGATCAAGGATCTTACCGTGTGTATAGGATACCTCGTCGATGTGAGGAGCATAGATGATGACCTTGCCGCCATCGGCCACGATAGGTTCCGTCTTGTACATCCCCTTGCCAGCAGTCCACACGTCGTCGTACAGTTCAGGCATGACGGCCAGGACGCTATCAAAAGTATGCTCCACATAGGTCACGTTCACCTCTGCCGACAGTTTGGCAGCCTCGGCTTGGGAAGCCTCGGGTGTACCGAAATACAATCCCGCCAGATCCGTGTGTCCCTTGACCACCATACTGAAACAGGACGTGGGTATCTCGATAAAACGTGCCGCTTCGTCCAGCGCCCGACGCACCGGTGTATCCTGATGCCCGATGATGTTGACGTTCCCGATCAGGGCCCCCAACCAGTGAGTGAAATCGATGACGGCAGGGCCGCTGACCCCTGGAAAAAAGTACTTATTTCCCCCCGAAAAACCGGCGATCTCGTGGGGAAAGACAGGCCCACAGATGATGAGGTGATCATAATCCAAAAGGCGGCCATTGATCTCCACAACCACATCTTCCTCAAGCAAGCCCTCGCTGAGGGCACGGCTCCTGGAGGCGGGAATCACGCCAATCTCCTCCAGTCCCTCTTGCCAGTTATGATTATAGAGACCGATCTCGGCATACCTTTTCCTGCACTCCTGCAACGTGATGCCAAGGTGGTCGCATATGGCCCGCTCGCTCATGGGAGCATGAGTCCCCAGGGCGATCATAAAATCCAGAACCTGCGCCTTAGCTGCCAAGAGTTCGGTGAGCGAGCGAAAGCAGAGGGGCAACGGCGCACTGCGCGTGCTATCGGGCACGATTACCATCACCTTCTTATCCTCGACCTCGATCTGCTCCAGGCCTTTCTGAAAGACATCGCGCGCCTCTTCTTCTGTTAAAAAGCGATCTGTATATCCTTTGCCAATAGTCATCTATCACCTCTTCCAGGGGGGCGTCTCGGGCAGGGCTTTTTCAAAATCAGAGATCAGCGCGGCCTCGTACTCCCCTCCATATGTTCCAGACAAAAAACGGTCAAAAGCCTCTTTGTAGAATCGTTCCCAACTCTCCTCCTCATGCCCCGGATTCACAGGAAAGAAAAAGGCCTCGTTTGCCCGCGCGGCATTCATATCACCAGGAGCATCTCCTATCATCAGCTTGTGGTCGGGCGCATATTTGCCCTCGGAGGCCAGGCGAAGGTGCTCAGTCTTGGTCCCCAGTTCCTGCCCCGCGATTACCTCCACGTACTCGTCTATATTATGTTCTCTCCACTCGCGGACCAGAGCTTCCACCGGGGTCTGCGAGACGACGATGGCATCGGCAGACTGCGAGACCAACTCGATGCTCTCCCGCGCATAGGGAAAAGGCGCGACGCCATGCACCATATCCGCAATGGTCGCATTGACGGCCTTGCTCCAGCGCAGCGCCTTGACGAGTTCCGGATCCTGCGTATCGGCCACCAGGTTGGCCAGAGAATCATTGCTTTTGGGCCTATCGGAGACGACGAACTCCCGTATCTTGGGGGTCTCGGGAATCGTAGCCCCTCGCCTCCGCACCTCGGGGCGCTCGCGCAACAGATCAAAGACCTTTATCAGCGCGGGCCATCTGTTTACCCCCCGCCATTTCGAGTAGAGGTTGACAAACTCGGCCGCCTCACGCGCATACTTGGAGACGGGCTGCAACCCCCAATACTTGATAATATTGGGAATGAAACACTCCTTGTGCTTGATCTCCATGGTATCGAAAACACAGCCATCCGAATCGATTCCTACAAAAAATCCGAACTGGGGCTCCAATTCCACCAGCGGCCGTACAATCTCTGCATAATCATCCACGAACGATTTCCTCCATCCACCGCGCCAAACCCAAGACGTGAACCCATAGGAGCAACGGGACGGGAACGGACTCCTTAACCACGCTCACATCACCTGGCACCTAGTATAATCGGGGGTCCTGGCCCTGTCAACGAACCCCTCTCCCATCTTTCGCCCCCCATTCCATCATCTATCAATCTGCACCTGGAGCGAGATAAATGATCTCTCAACAGTAACTGCCACGTCTCCGGCCACCTTGTACGCGATTCGAACGGAAACGTGGCAGCTAGGATACCCCGTCAACTTGTCTGCGCCCGTTTTCAACACCACACTCTATACTATGCCAAAACAGAAAACGGGCTGAGAGGCCCTCCGCCCCTATCCCGAGCTGGCGATGGCTACCTCCGCAGCGTTCACGAGCTGATAGGAGATGGGCGACGCCGTCAACCCGGGATGCGTCCCGGTCTGAAAGGTGGCGATATCGTCTGCCGTCATGCGGTTGTGGATGCAGGCGCTGATGGCGTTGATGAGCTCTCCACCGCTTTTGGCCCCGCTTACCTGGCCACCCAGGAGAATGCGCGTGCCCGCCTCAAATACAAGCTTGACCTTGAGCATGGCCATTCCTGGCATGCTCCCCGGATGGCGATTCGGCGCCTCGGCCGTCCCCACAATCAGCTCATAGCCCTTGTCCCTGGCACTCGACTCTGTTAGCCCCGCGGCACAAAAGGCCGTATCGCCGAGCACGGTGGAATAGACGCCGATGACGCCCTGATTCGCCCGTCGCAACCCAAAGAGATTCGCCCCCGCAACCCGGGCTTCCATGCTGGCGATGGAAGCAAGTTTCAAATCACTGGGCCTGCCGTCATAGAAGGAAACCTTCTCAGCACAGTCGCCACAGGCATATATGTCCGGATTGCTGGTCTGCATATAGCGGTTTACCTGAATTCCTCCCGTGGGACCGATCTCCAGACCAGCCTCTTCGGCCAACGTCGCATTTGCCCTGGCGCCAATCCCTAGAATGGCCATATCCGTGGCAATCTCCTGGCCACTGGAAAGTCGTACCCCCTCCACATGCTCGTCCCCCACAAAGGCTTCCACTTTCTCCGATCCCAGGATGGTGATCCCCTGCTCGCCCAGCACCTCCTCCACCCTGATGGAGAACTCCTCATCATAGGTGAGTTGCAGACAATGGCGAAGCATCTCTACGATATGGATATCCACATCCCGGCGCCTCTTGCACTCCTCGGCGATCTCTACTCCGATGAATCCACATCCCACGATGAGAATATGTTCGGCTTCATCGACCGCTTCCGCCATGCGCTCCAGATACGGCGCTGACTTTTCGATAGCAAAGACCCCCTCCTTGTCCACACCAGGAATGGGGGGCACCACGGGTAGCGAGCCCGTCGCCAGCACCAGCTTCGAGTAACCCATGCGCTCTCCGTCGGCCACCTCGACCACCCTTTCATCCGGCTCGATCCCCACGACCTTACCGATCAGGAGATCGATATCGTTGGACGAGAGCACCGCGTCGGGGATCACATTCTGATCACAGGACCCCAGTTCGCCAAAAATATAGGGAATACCACAAGGGATGACCGCCTCCTCATCTTGACGAATCACAAGCACGCTTTTGTGCGGATAATGCCTGCGGCTGGTGATAGCCGCCGGTATCCCTGCCGCGCTTCCGCCAACGACAACCACATCATAGTTCTCCATCTTTTTGCCCTCCCTCTGTTGGATAAATGGACAGAAAGCCGCTGCACCCTGCTTACCAACGAATCTCTGGTCCGGTGCAAAGCCTTTGTCCTCTGCGTATTTCGTACAGTATTATATCATATAAATGATAAATCGTAATATCTATGTTACTGAACTACGACTTTCGTACAATCAAAGGACATGTTCGATGACACAAAAAAGCCGGGGTTCAGGCGATCTCGCGCACCTGAATCCCGGCAGGGATCGTGTCACGTGAAGGAGACGGTTCAGTTGTCTGGCAAATAGTCTACAGCCCAGGAAACGCCCAACTCGTGAAGCTTGGCCACCGTGGGTACGCCGCTTTCCTCATCCCACCCTATCATCCCATAGTAGTTCTGCAGGGCCTCGTGCAGCACCTCCCTGTCGATGCCGCCGTCCGCCAGAGCACCAGAAGTCGTGGGCCCATAACTGCGTTCCGCAAGACGGTCGCTGCTGACGTCAAAGCCCTCGCGCACGTTAAAGACGCGAGCCAGGGTGAGGGCGCGCTCGCCCACCTTGAGCAACTCGTAGGCGCTCACATCCCATCCGGTGGCTGCTCGTGCGATCTCTACCAACTCCTCCGCCGTCCAGGGCACAAAAAGGCACGTGGTGAGGCAGTTCAGGGTCACCGAGGCGATGGTGTTATAAAGTGTGGCCCTCACCTTCTCCGGCCCAAGATCCTCCAGAGGGATGGCATCCAGAATGCCCATGGTCCGCAGCGTTTCATTGGGCATAAAGCCATCCTCATCGGGCTCAACGAGCCCCGAATCATGCAGCGCATGGACGTGATCGGCGCCCGTAGGTGAGACCGCATAGCCGATGGCCAATCCGCGCTTGAATCGTGGCTCGTGCATGGGGTATGGCTGGCCCTTGACGTGCATGGCAAACTGCTCTGCCTCCCCACCAATCTCCTCCGCGATGGTCTGCAGGTCGTTGGCCAGTAGATCCCCCAGTCCGTCGCGTTGGGCGATCTTTTCCACCATCTTTACCAGGGCATCGCCGTTACCAAAGTGCAACTCGATGCCGTCCGTGTCCTCTAGGGTGAGCAATCCATTCTCAAAACATTCCATGGCAAAGGCGATGACCACCCCCGTCCCAATAGAATCCAGCGAGTTGGCATTGCACAACTCCGTGGCCTTGGAGACGGCTACGACGTCGTCCACCCCGCAACAGGAACCCAGAGCCGCTGCCGACTCGTACTCCGGGCCGCCATAGTCCGAGTCCAGATCATAGGGAGAATCGGCATCCACGACCTTTTTGCAGCGCACAGCACACGCGTAGCATCCTTCCATGCCGATGCCAATCTCGGGCATATAGTTCTCGGCGCTGATATTGCCTGCGCCCTCAAACTCGCCATCGCGAAAGTTGCGAATGGGCAGATTGCCGGTGAGGACCGACCCCTCAAGTCCTACGCCAGTCCCCCACTCGTGCAGGCTCTCGGCCTTTTCTCCCTCCCGGACGGCCATGCCCATATCCCGCGCCATCTCGCGGATCCTGTCCGCATCGACGCCGCTGATATCCATGGTGCCACGCACGGCAATGGCCTTGAGTTTCTTCGAGCCCATCACGGCCCCCAGGCCCGTACGACCCCCCGCATCCTTTAGCCCATTCATGATACAGGCATAACGAACCATATTCTCACCGGCCGGACCGATCATGGCGCAGCGGATACCGTCATCATCCAATTCCTCGCGGATGCCCGATTCCGTCTCCTTTGTCCTCTTGCCCCAGAGCGCCGAGGCATCGCGCAGTTCGGCTTCGCCGTCATTTATCCATAAATAGATGGGTTCGTCTGATGCTCCCTCGACGATGACGGCATCAAAGCCCGCCCTCTTGAGCTCCGCCCCCCAAAATCCACCCACCTCGGCTGCACCAAAGGCTCCGGTCAGGGGCGATTTGGCACCGATGGCGTTCCGCGCCGCACCGGAAAGGGGAAGCCCGCTCAAGACGCCCGGAGCAAAGACCAGCTTGTTCTCCGGACCCAGTGGATCCCCGTTCGCCGGAACCTCGCGCAACAGGATATCGGCGATGATGTTCCAGCCACCAAAATAGTGCCGGAGATAGGATTCCCCCGGCTCCTCGATTGTGACGGTCCCCTCGGTAAGATTCACCCGCAAAATCTTGTTATGAAACGAACGTGCCATATTAGCCTCCTACAATTTCAGCCCACATTATGACCTCACCAAAAAGTATACAAAGAAAGGCAAAAATATTCAAAACAAGATAAGATGAAAGGCGTGTTATATGCCCTCCACCTCGTCATTGGCCGCCTGAATCAGGGCCTTCATGAATCCTATGGAATAGGCTTCACCCAGGCGCCTCCCTCCTACCATGTGGGGCATGTGATCCGATATCACCGCACCGTCGAACTCCACCTCACGCAGGGCGCGCATCACGCGGTACATATCCATATATCCCGCATCCATAAAGGTTTCCGTGAAGCCTCCTTCGGGTATGGGAGCCGTCACATTTCTGAAATGCACCTTGAAAAGCTTCCCCCGCTCCCCAAAGTAACGGATGGTCTCTACGACGTCCTTGCCCATCTGCTCCCCACCCTCCAACCAGCAGCCGACGCACAGGCACATGCCAATATTCGGGCTATCGGCCATCTCCAAAGCCCGTCTATAGCCCTCAAAGCTCGCAAATATACAGCGCGGTACGCCGCCCAGGACGGGCACCGGTGGATCATCCGGATGGATCCCGATAAAGACACCCGCATCCTCGGCCACGGGAACCACCTGCTCGATAAAATGAGCATAGTTGTCCCATATCTCCTCTTCACT
>JAWLEV010000048.1:0-20908 GCA_041685915.1 Anaerolineae bacterium
GAGCCGTTTATCTCCGAGGCCCTGGAGGCCTATGGGGAACTGGCAGCCCGCTGCGACCAGGTGGAACTGGCCGGCGGCGAGGGCTGCCATAATTATCACATGGCCCGGCGCATGATGGATCAGGCCGGGCTGGGCTACATTCAGATCGACGCCGGGCGCATAGGGGGCATCAGCCAGGGGAAGCGGGTGGCCGACTATGCGCAGGCCAGGGGATTGACCTATGTGAACCATACCTTTACCACCCACCTGGCCCTGAGCGCCTCCCTGCAGCCCTTTGCGGGGCTGGAGGAGGACGTGATCTGCGAATACCCCGTGGAGCCCAGCGCCATGGCCAGGGACCTGACGCGAGAAAAGATCCTCCCCGACGATGAGGGGCGGGTGCACGTTCCCGAGGGGCCGGGGCTGGGGGTGACATCCGATCCCCAGACGTTGCAAAAGTACCTGGTGGACGCAGAGATTCGCGTGGGCGACGAAGTGCTGTACACGACGCCCAAGATCTAGCGGGGGTGCCGAGACAAAAGTGTAACGATTCTGCTACCTGTTTGTAACCTTATTGAAACCTTGATGTGGTATCATAGGGGTAGATAGACTTATTCTGGCGTTTCGGGAGTAGCCACGTGTCGAGAATCCTTATTATTGAGGACGATGACTATACCCTCAAAGCCCTGCAGCAACGGCTGGAAAGGGAGGATTTTGAGGTCATCACGGCGGAGAGCGGCCACCGGGGCCTTGAACTGGCCCGAGATTCTCACCCCATGCTGATCGTCCTCGACCTCCTCATGCCCGACATCGACGGACTGGAGGTTTTGGAGCGGCTGCGCCAGGATACTGTCACCTGGGACACGCCCGTGGTGATCCTGACCGCCACGCAGGACGCCAAGAGTCGGGAACGCAGCCAACAACTCGGCGCCCTGCGTTTCTTCCGCAAGCCCTTTAGCCCCCGGCGCCTGGTCCTGGAAATCAAACGGCTGCTGTCGTGATGGTTGGATTGGTGGTACACGCAAGTGTTGTAGATCATTAGCCATTGCTCGTCGGCGCAGGCGCTCTAGGACTGCAGATGGCAGCGCCATTCTGCAAGGCCACCAAAGGTGGCCCATCTGGCCGATAGGCCTCACGAGCTGGCTTCAGACGGCGAAAGCGGGCCACCTGCGGTGGTATTGGTCAAAGCTCCTTCAGGGCTATTCTTTAGCCCCGCGCTGGCCGGCCAAAGATGCTCGGCCTAAAGCCCGGCGCAAAGGCGCTCCGCGCCGGGCGTCGACCTGCGTCGACGCATTTGGACAGCATCGAAGGGTGCGCTTACGCTATTCCTGCCCCGTCAGTTTCTTCCTGCTGATGTTTCGAGTCATTCTAACAGACTTGGCGGGCATCCGCGATTGTCGCGGTGGTTTACACCGGGGGCGCCCCGTGGTATACTGTGGGCCGTAGGGAATCCCTTATTGACATACTGCGGGAGGGAAACACTGGAACCAATCGAGATAGCCAGATCCATCGTCGACGTCCTTACGGAGAGGATGGGCAGCGATGTCCTGCTGCTGGATCTTTCCGGGCTTACCATCATCACCGACTATTTCGTCATCGTCACGGGGAACAGCGAACGGCAGATAAGGTCGCTGACCAGTGCGGTGCGCCAGGAGATCAAGGAGACACACAACATGCTGCCCCTTTCCGTGGAGGGTGAGGCGGACGCGGGGTGGGTGTTGATGGACTATGGCAGCACCGTGGTCCACCTGTTCTCCGAGCAACAGCGCGATCGCTACCGCCTGGAAGAGTTGTGGAGCGAGGCGCGAACCGTGGTGCGCATCGCCTAGTAATAGAAAGCGAGAATCCATATGGATTCTCGCTTTGTGGTAGAGCGAAAGCCTATTCGAATACCCAGGGGTCGACGTCGCGATCCCAGGAGATGAGTTCGTCGTCCTCGAAAAAGAGGGCTACCTCCCTTGCGGCCGTGTCGGGGGCATCGGAGCCATGCACCAGATTGCGGCCGATCTCCAGCCCATAGTCGGCGCGGATGGTACCCGCGGCGGCCTCGGCCGGGTTGGTGGCTCCCATGGTGCGGCGCACGATCGGGATGACGTCGTTGCCCTCCAGTACCATCACCACCACGGGGGCAGAGGTTATATATTGGATGAGGCCCTCGAAAAAGGGCTTGCCCTCGTGTATGCTGTAGTGGCGCCGTGCCAACGCCTCGTCGATCTGCATCAGTTTCATGCCCACGATCTTGAGGCCACGCCTCTCAAAACGGGAGATGATCTCTCCCACCAGCCCCCGCTGTACAGCGTCCGGTTTCACGATGATCAGTGTTCTCTCCATGGATCTGTGTCCTACCTCCTGTATGAATTCGATGTTCCCTGTACAATGCAAAGGCCCCGCTCCGGGGCCCATAATACCTCTTTACCCTTAATACAAGTTCTTCAGAACAAAAGTTCTATCGTGCTTATGAGGATGGTCCATCTTCTCTATGCCCTGATCGCGCAGGGCTAAAGCGGGCCACCACAGGTGGCCCGATCGTCCGGTCGCGCGTACAGACATGAAACCCGAGGACTGAATCCAACGGGCTCAGAAGGCTGCAGGACTCTTGCGCGGCTCCCCGCCCTCTGCGAGGACTAGAGGCCACAGGCAAGGGGCAATACTCAACACAGCGACCGTGTCAATAATATGTGCGTGCACCACGCCCGCTATCCCCCCGCCTCCAGGCTCTCCAGATGCTCCCTCGCTTTCGATAGCACGGCGGCCAGGCGCTGGTGGTCAGAGTGCCAGCGGTTCAACAGGGTGAGGTCCTCCATGACGTTGGAGAGCAACGCCCTGTCCTCCAGTTGACTCAACTGATCATACTGGACGGCCGCCTCGTCTATGCGGCCCATGCACCCCAGTTTGCGCGCCAGATCCAGCCGCGTGGCATGGTCCCCCGGATGCTCAGCCAGATACGCCAGCCCCTCTCGCAACCACAGGAACTCGGCAGGCGCGGCGCCCCTGTCGGGATCCGACGCCTCCTCCGGTTCATCCGGCTCATCCTCCTCCCCGTCCTCCTCATGTGTGGAAACACCTCCTACAAGCCGTGGAACGTCCTCCTCCTCGCGGGAAGGCAGCCTCCTCGACGAGCCCTCAATGGTCAGGGGTTCCTCTCCCCCTTTGTCCTCCAGCAGGTAGGAAGGCGGCTCCCAGGAGGCGTTCTCCTCTGCGAGGGGAAGCCGCACTCGGCGCAATGGGAGCGGCGAATCGGGCCCCAGGACAGCCTGGGCCACGCGGTTCTCCGGGTCCAGGGCCTGCGCCCTTTGGAGCATGGCGCGCGCCTCCCGATCCCCCTCGGTGTTGAACCGTATCTGGCCCAGGATGAGGTTGGCCTTCAGACAATGGGGCAGTTCCTCCAGAACGTCCACGCAGACCGCCTCCGCCTGCTCGTAGCGGCGATCCCGCCACAGCGCCTCGGCCAGGGCGACTCGCAGGTCGAAGCGATGGGGTCTGTCAGCCACGAGTGCCCCCAACTCGCCGATGGCCCTGGCATAGAGGCCGCCCCGCAGATAGGTCCGCGCCAGGGCGGCGCGGCTCATGCCCACGTCGGCCCTGTGGGTCATATCGCATTTTTCATAGAGATGGTACAGGGTCACACGCACGGCATCATCGGTGGGGGACAGTTCCAGCGCCCGCTCCAAGTGCCATATAGCCTCGTCGGGCTGCTCCCGCTCTTTATAGATCTGGCCCAGGCTGGCATAAGAGAGGGCATGCTCGGGATCGGCACCCAGCACGCGCTGAAAGAGATCGGCGGCCATCTCGTATTCCCCCGCCTGCAAGCAGATCTGGCCCAGAACACTGTAAGCCCCCACATACCTGGGATAGTACTCCAGTATACGTTGACAGAGCTTTCCAGCGGCCTCGAGGTCGCCCGCGCGCACCAATTCCCGGGCCTTTTTTTCTTGTCCGCTGAGCGTGAGGTCCGCCATATAGCCGCCCTCGGGGAAACCCTATCAAACAGTGTCGTTATTATGCCCCGATTCACCGTCCATGTCAACACAAATTGACGCCTTTTGACGCGGCGTCGCAAAGGCGAATAGAATAGGACAGGAAGGGGATAGACGTAGAAACGAGAGGAGCAGTATGGGAGACAGACTTGTGGGCAAAGTAGCCGTAATAACGGGGTCGACCTCGGGCATCGGCCGCGCCACCGCGGAGCGATTCGCCCAAGAGGGCGCGCGAGTGATCGTCAATGGCCGCCGCAAAGGGCTGGGGGAGGAGGTGGTAGAAGGTATCCGCAGTCGAGGAGGGACGGCTCACTACTTTCAGGCTGATGTGAGCGAGGGGGACCAACTCTGCGACCTCGTCCACTTTGCCGTGGACACCCACGGCAGGCTCGACATCCTCATGAACAATGCCTTTTCCGGTAAGAGCGCCTCCGTTGTGGAGATGGAAGAAGAGGCCTGGGATGCCATCTTTGCCGTGACGGTCAAGGCGGCATTCCTGGGCAGCAAATACGCCATCCCCAAGATGATCCAGGGAGGAGGTGGGGTCATCATCAACACCTCCTCGGTACACGGCCTTCTAGGGGGCAGGAAAAATGTGGCCTACGACGCGGTCAAGGCGGCGCTGATCAATATGACGCGGCAGATGGCCGTGGATTATGGGCAATACGGCATCCGCGTGAACGCCCTGTGCCCGGGCAGGATCGTCACAGAGAAGAAGGTGGAGATGCTTGAGGCCCACCCAGAGGAGGTGCGGCGGCAGAAATTCGTCTATCCTCTGGGCCGCCCAGGGACCATGGGTGAAGCGGCCTCGGCGGCCCTCTTTTTGGCCTCCGAAGACGCTTCCTTTGTCACCGGCCATGCGCTGGTGGTGGATGGGGGCCTGACAGCACAGCTCCAGGATGCCGCAGCCGCCCACGTGGAGAAAGGCCTGCTGGAAGAACTCGGGTGCGATCAGGCCTGAGGGCAGTCCGCCGTCGCCCGCGTCGCCTTCCCCTGAGCAGAATCCCCTGGAGTTGAGACGAATCAGCGGCGAGACGTGGTAGATGAGATCCGTTCGACCTCATCCAGAATCGTCTCTATTGACAGGGAGGCCCTCATCATCTATGCTATGTGCGTTGATGTCGAATATTCTCGAATATATGGAGAAAAGATAGATGCTGAGCGAGGATCTGTTGGCCATCCTGGCCTGTCCGGCCTGCAAGACGCGCGTGGAACTCGTCGCCGACAAGTGGCTCGTGTGTCAGAATCCCGAGTGTCGGCGAAAATATCCCATCAAGGACGATATACCCATCATGCTCATTGAGGAGGGGGACAAATACGTCGATGTGGCAGTGGAAGATCTGGAGGAGATGGAGCCCTGAGAGAATAGGGAAGGCGATCTCCTCCCTGTTTCCCTCCCATCGACGGCTCGTCGTCCTCACCCTCATATTCTTTTTCTGCGTCGTTCCTGCCGTCTCGGCCGAGGGGTCCGTAGGCATCCTCTCCCGAGAGAACGACTATGCCTTCTCCGAATTCCTGCAATTTAGCCTGGAAGCCGAGGCCGAGGCGCCCATCACAGAGATCATCCTCTTTTACGGCCAGGCGGATGAGCCCCTCGTCAGGCGTATCTACCCCTCCTTTAGCCCCGGCAAACGCGTGCAGGTGGAACACACGGAGACCCTTGAGAGGGGCCAGTTCGCGCCGGGCACCCGCCTTCGCACCTGGTGGGAACTGCACACGACGGATACCACCTTTGAAACGGAGATCGAACAGTTCACCTATACGGACAATAACCACGATTGGCACAAGGTCGAGGGGCCGCGGGTGGACGTTTACTGGTACGGTGATGGCGAATCGCGGGCCGAACGACTCGTGACCAGCGCCGAGGACACCCTCGCCCATCTGGAAAGCGAGGTAGGAGTGGCGGTCGAGGAGCGCATAAGCATCTATGTGTACAACGACCAACGGGACATGCAGCGCGCCGTCTCGCCCCGCAGTGAAGGATACGACGAGCGGGTGATGACCCTGGGCATGACGAGCGGTAAGGACACCCTTTTGCTGCTGGGATCCCACCGTGACGTGACGTCGACCATGGCCCATGAACTGAGTCATATCGTGGTAGGCCTGAGCACCGACAACCCCTATACGGACCTGCCGCGCTGGCTGGACGAGGGATTGGCCATGTACGCCGAGGGAGAACTCCCGGCGGGCAATCGCCGGGCATTGGAGAGGGCCATCGAGGAGGACGCCCTGCTCTCCGTCCGCTCCATGAGCAGCTATACGGGGCGCGCGGGCGAGGTCGACCTCTTTTATGGAGAAGCCTACAGCATCGTCAGTTTTCTCCTCGAGGAATATGGCCGCGAGGACATACGGCGGCTACTGGATCTCTTTTCCAGGGGTATGCGCCAGGAGGAGGCCCTACAGGAGGCCTACGATTTTGGCCTCCAGGAACTGGACGACCGCTGGCGGGAGAGCCTGGGCCTGGAGCCCCGTCCGCGGCCCACAGAACGCTCCTCGCCGCAACCCAAAGAGGAGGAGGAAAGAACGAAGGAGGAGAGGGTATCGTGTCCCTCCCTCCTTGGGGCGATGGTCCTGCCCCTGGGGAGTGCGGCCCTGGCCGCGAGGGCAAAAAGGTATCCATGACGTCGAGGATACCCTGATGCCAGAATTGCCCGAGGTAAAGGTCATCGTACAGGGCCTGGGCCGGCGGACCCTGGGGGAGACGATAGGCGACGTGAGGGTGCGCTGGCCCCACTCCATCGACAGGCCCGACGTGGAGACGTTTATGGAGCAACTCTGCGGACAGACGATCCGCGAGGTGCGACGACGGGGCAAATTCGTGATCGTGGACCTTTCGCAGGAGTGCCTGCTGATCCACCTGCGAATGACGGGGCAGTTGCTGGTGTGTGACGGTCCCGACGAGGCCCTGGAGGAGGACACGCACGTCCACGTCATCCTCCTCTTCGCTTCCGGCCGCGTGCTGTACTTTCGGGACATGCGCAAGTTTGGCCGCTTTTACCTCGTCGATGATGCGGACGAGATCGTGGGAGACCTGGGGCCCGAGCCCCTGGCGCAGGACTTTACCGCGAGGACCCTGGAAAAACTGTTCGAGGGGCGGCGGGCGCGGGTCAAGTCCTTGCTTCTCGATCAGCGCGTGCTGGCAGGCCTGGGCAATATCTATACGGACGAATCCCTGTGGAAAGCGGGCATTCATCCCTGTCGCCCCGTGGACGACCTCGGCTTTGAGGAGATAGAGCGCCTGCACGGCAGTATCCGGCAGGTGCTGCGCTCGGCCGTGGAGAACAGGGGCACCACGCTGAGGAGCTATCGGGATCCCAACAACAGGCGCGGGCGGAATCAGGAGCAACTGGCCGTCTATGGACGTGAGGGGGAGGCGTGTCCCCGCTGCGGCCAGACTATCGTACGCGACGTGGTAGCAGGACGGGGAACCCACTATTGCCCCACGTGCCAGGAGCAAAGCGCCCATACATAGGATGGCATAACCCGGTTTCGTATCCATCACCAGAAAAAAAGGAGACGAGATATGAGGGACGAACAGGACAGGAATGCTTTACACGACGCGTTGGCCCAACATCGCAGGGCCCAAAAAGAACGCGGAGAAACACCTCCCCTGATATCGTTGGCGAGAACGCACCAGTTGGCAAAGGAAGCGGGATGCAGCCTCCGCGAGGTAGAGTTGCTCGCCCTCCAGATGCACGTCCTCCCCGAGCGCTATCAGCGAAACCTGGGCACCGTCGGCTGGGACGGCCAGGCGCAACTCCTCCAGGCCACCGTGGCCGTGGTTGGCGCGGGGGGATTGGGCGGCTGGGTCATCGAGACCCTGGCGCGCATGGGCATCGGGCACCTAATCCTCATCGACGGCGATCGCTTTGAGGAGAACAACCTCAACAGGCAGTTGGGCTGCACAGAGGATACCATAGGAGAGGCCAAGGTCACCTGCCTGGCAGAGCGCGTGGCAAAGATCAATGCCGCGGTGGAGGTCACAGAAAAAGAGACATGGCTCGATGAGGACAATGCAAAAGACCTGATCGCCGACGCCAAAGTGGTGGTGGATGCCCTGGACACCGTGCCCACCCGCCTCATATTACAAGAGGCGGCTGCCGCGCTCCAGATCCCCCTGGTACACGGGGCCATCGCCGGCTATACGGGCGAGATCACCACCATATTCCCCGGCGATCTGGGCCTGGAAGCCATATACGGTCAGCAGCCAAGCTCCGAGAGGGGCATAGAGACCGAACTGGGGAATCCCTCAGCCACACCCATGATGGTCTCTGCCTGGCAGGCCCAGGAGGTGGTCAAGATCCTGTTGGAGCAGGGAGAGGTACTGCGGCATAGGATGCTCCTCTTCGATGCCCTGGCCGGCGATGTGACGGAGATCGAACTGGCATAGTCATATCTCGAAAGGCACGAAAGCGTAACCAATTTGTAACCTTTTGTATACCGTATCGATACTTTGATATGCTATACTTCTTGTGCGTTAACTACCAAGCACAAGGATGCACGCAATGAGATGCGCTCAATGAAGGCACACCTCGCCATCGTTGCCGGGCAGGAGACGCTCGAGGGAGATATACCTGACCTGTTGCGCCAGGCTGGCTATGAGGTCAGTGATGTGCCCTCGGCCCCCAAGGCTTACACGGACATCTACACGTCCATGCCAGAGATGGTCGTCTATCACTGGCCTTCCGATTCCCCCCATGCCGAGGAACTTTTTGTCCACATGCGCAACGTGGTCGACGTGCCTATCCTGGTGCTGGCCGATGGTTCCCATTGCAAAGAGTTTGCCGTAAAGGTATTGCGCCTCGGCGCCGACGACTGTCTCTGCGAACCCTATGGGGAAAAGGAGCTGCTGGCGCGTATAAAGGCCCACCTGCGGCGCTATTGGCAGTGGAACGAGGCAAATCCGCCAGGTCCCCCCGTCGTCGACCCCGTCTCCCGTTCCCTCGCCTTTGGAGACCGGGAGATCAAGTTAACGGGGAACGAATACCGCCTTTTGCACTGCCTGATGCAACATGATGGCGGGGTGGTCAGCCGGGAAGAGTTGCGCCGTGCCGTCTGGGGCGCCGATGCAGAGCGCGTCTCCTCCACAAACCTCAACCTATATATTCACAAACTGCGCAAAAAGATCGAGCGCGACCCTCACAGGCCCAAATATATCGTGACCAAATGGGGCGTGGGATACTATTTGGCACGCAAGATCCGGGAGGCGTGAGTCGCTCCCCCGCTCCATTTTGGCTTCTGTCGTCCTCGATGATATAATATGTCACGCTTTTGAGGATACAAATTCATTTTAGGGAGCCTTTCTGCTCCCGGACGGGTGTCCGCACATTGCCTGAAGCGGATCGAGAGGTTCGGGGGCAATCCCACAGAGAGGAGGCAATTTTTTGCGCACGTATGAGTTGATTTTCATCGCTCACCCCAACCTTGACGAGGAAGGGCTGCAAGGACTGGTCGATCACGTAAGGGACGTGGTGACCGAGGCCGACGGCAACATCATCGACGTCGACCACATGGGACGGCGGCAACTGGCATATCCCATCCGCAACCGATGGGAGGGGTATTATGTTCTCGTCCAGGCCGACCTGGAGCCGGCGACGGTCACCGAGGTCGAACACGAATTGAACTTGCGGGAAGATATACTGCGTTATCTGTTGGTTCGACGGGAAGAAGAGGAATAGACAAGGGCCCGACGGGCATCCGTGGGGTCTGGCTTGAAATAGGGAGGCTATTACGTTGGCTGATAATCAAGAAGAAAGAGAAAGCAGTTCAGGACGAAGAAGGCGTCCACGGCAGGAGCGCTCCTATACGCGTCACAACAGGAGGTTCTGCGAGTTCTGCGCCGAGGAAATAGATCATATCGATTACAAGGATCTCGATCTCCTGCAAAAGTATGTGACCGAGAGTGGGCGCATCCTGGGCAGGAGCAGGACAGGAGCATGTTCCAAGCACCAGCGAATGTTGACGAGGGCGATCAAGCGGGCCCGTCACCTGGCCATGCTACCATACACGGCCGAACACTCGCGGGGAGGCACTTCCTAGTCCCGCGTGTCCTGCCACCTTGGGACCTTGGCACATCTATGAATCACCAAAGGGTATAGGAAACTTTCCTATACCCTTTTTGTTAAAGTTCATTGCAATATAGGGGTTGATATGTCGAAAAAGTCATCAAAGCAGGCGCGAGAAAGGCGCCTTAGAAGAATACTGATCATCGGAACCACCACCGTCCTCGTTCTGGCCGTCCTTATCCTGGCCTGGGGACTGTACGACCACTATATGCTGCAACCCAAAAAGCCCGTGGCCACCGTATCGGGCGTACCCATCCCCCTGGAAACGTATCAGGACTTTGTCAGGTATCGGCGCTGGGATTATCGGAACTATTTGAATCAGTTGGAGAATCAAAAACTTCAAATGAGTGGCAGCGACGAGGAGACGCAGGAATTTTACATGCAGTACCTGGATCAGCAGATACAGCAGATCGAGGAAGAGATGGAAAACCTGCCCGTCAGCGTCCTGAACGAACTGATCAACTATGAACTCGCGCGCCAGGAATGCGAGGAGGAAGACATCACCGTCTCCTCGGAGGAAGTGGAGACCAGACTGGAGCGGCAGTTCGGCTACGATCGCGACCCGGCAACGCCGGCACCGGCACCGACGCCCATCACCTCCACCGAAAATATCACTCCCACACCTACCGTAGAGCCCATGACATATGAGGAATACGTGGAGCAATCGGAGAACTGGTTCGAGATAACGGCGGAGCAAACGGGGTTCACCAAGGACGATTTCCTCGATCTTTTGGAAAAGTCGCTCTACTACGAAAAGTGGGCTGAGGAGATCAGTTCCCAGGTGCCGACCACGACCGAGCAGATCCACGCGCGCCACATCCTGGTAGAGACGGAAGAGGAGGCCGAGGAGGCGCTGGCGCGGCTGGAGGCAGGCGAGGATTTTGCAACCGTGGCCGCCGAGGTTTCACAGGATGAGGGCAGCAAAGAGGAGGGGGGTGACCTGGGATGGTTCGCCAGGGGACGCATGGTGCCCGAGTTTGATGAGGTTGCCTTTGATCTGGAACCCGGCGAAATCAGCGACGTGGTGGAGACCTCCTTTGGCTTCCATATCATCAAGGTCGAGGAACGGGACGAAAACCGAGAGTTGAGCGAAGGCGAACTGCAACAGATGCAGCAGCAGGCGGTACAGGAGTGGTTCGCGGAGCGCAGAGAATCGGAAGATGTCGAGACTCACTGGGATTCGAGCATGGTGCCCGAGGAGAGGCCCACGCCACCCCGCCAACCCTAGCCTTGCAGATCGGGGGCGATGGAGGATATAGGCAAACAGGATACACCTTAGCCCATTGGGGAGGAACCCGTGACGAAAATAGAGCAGGTGGCAGCATTGGGTCAGGCGATCTGGCTGGATTACATCGATCGTCCCCTTCTCACCTCGGGCGATCTGGCCAGGTTGGTCGAGGAGGGAATTCGCGGCGTCACGTCCAATCCCACCATCTTTGAGCGGGCCATCGCGGGCAGCGAGGCCTATGCGGAGGATCTGGCGAATGCCGCGAGGGCGGGTAGAAGCACGGAGGAGATCTATGAGCGGCTGGTGCTGGACGATATCCATCAGGCCCTCGAGATCCTGCATCCCGTGTACGAAGAGACAAAGGGCCTGGACGGCTATGTCTCCCTGGAGGTCGACCCCCTGCTGGCAAACGACACAGAGGGCACGGTGGCCGAGGCCAGGCGTCTCTCTGACAAGATCGACCGTCCCAACCTCCTGATCAAGGTGCCGGCCACCCCGGCGGGCATCCCGGCCATCGAACAGCTCATCGGAGAGGGGGTAAACGTCAACGCCACCCTCATCTTCTCCCAGGCCCACTATGAAGCCGTGGCCAAGGCCTATATAAGGGGGCTGGAAAAGCGCGTCGAGAGCGACGAGACCATAGCAAACCTGGCCTCGGTGGCCTCTCTCTTTGTCAGCCGCATGGACACGGCGGTGGACGAGATACTGGAGGAGAGGAGCGAAACCGATCTCCAGGGCAAGATCGCCATAGCCAACGCCAAGATGGTCTATCAGCGCTTCCAGGATATTCTCAGCGGGGAGCGCTGGGAGGCGCTGGCCAAGCAAGGTGCCCGTGTGCAGCGTCCCCTATGGGCCAGCACCAGCACCAAGAACCCCCTCTACCCCGACACCGTGTATGTGGAACGCCTCATCGCGCCGCACACGGTGAATACCATGCCTCCCAGGACCCTGGAGGCCTTTCGTGATCACGGCATGGTGGCAACCACGATATATAGCAGCATACAAATGGCCAGGGAATATCTGGCGCGCCTGGATGAACTGGACATCGATATCGACGCCGTGGCAGAGGATCTGCAGAATGAGGGCGTGAAACAGTTTGCCGACTCGTTCAGGAGCCTGCTGGAGACCATCGAGGAAGAAAGAAAGGAGATCGGGGGAATTTAGGCGTACCGCTGGCGGCGCACATCCACTATATTTGATACTGCCTGGATCTCGTTCAATACGGCCGAAAGCTGGCTGACGTTCTCCACTCCCACCGTCACCGTAATGTGGGCCATGTGATCGTCGTCGGTGGAGACGTTGGCAGCGCTCATGCTCAGCCCCAAATCCGCCACGGCGCCAGCGATATCCCGCAACAGCCCGCTGCGGTCAAAGGCCTCTATGTGGATCATGACGGGATAAAGTTGTTCCGCCCGCCCCCAGGAAACGGAAATCAGACGCTCCGTGTCCTTTAGATTGGCAATGTTGGGGCAGTCGCTGCGATGCACGGTGATGCCTTTGCCCCGCGTGATATAGCCCACGATGGGATCGCCGGGAACGGGTTTGCAGCAGTTGGCCAGGCGGGTCAGCAGATCCCCTACCCCGGTGACCTTGATATCCGATACCGCCTCTTCTGGAATGGCCTCGAACTTGAGCCCCTCGACGTCGGCGTTCGCATCGTCGATCTTGTTGGCGATATGGGAGGGACTGATATCGCCATAGCCCACAGCGGCCATAAAGTCCTCGACGTCATCATACTTGAAGAGCTCGGCGATATCGGCATACGATTCATGATCGAGCCCCAGACGCCTCAGTTCATGCTCCAGGATCTCGCGTCCGGCACTGATATTCTTCTGACGTTGCTGTCGCCGGAACCACCGGCGAATCTTTTGGCGCGCCCGCTGAGTGGCCACATAGTGCAAATGGGGCGTCAACCAGTCGCGGCTCGGTCCCCCTTCTTTGGCGGTAATGATCTCGACCTGTTCCCCCATCTGCAGTTTGTAATCCAGGGATACGAGCCTTCCATCAACTTTGGCGCCTCGACAGCGATGCCCCACCTCCGTATGGATGGCATAGGCAAAGTCAACGGGAGTGGCCCCTCTGGGCAGGTCTATGATATCGCCCTTGGGGGTGAAGACATAGACCCGTTCGGGCAAGACGTCGCTCTTGAGCGAATCCACGAATTGATCCGCATCCTCCACCTCCTCGCGCCAATCGGTGGTCCGCCGCAGCCATCTGATCTTGGCCTCCAGGGCCTCATCGCGCTCGACCCCCTCCTTGTACCGCCAGTGGGCGGCGACGCCGAACTCGGCGAGCCTATGCATGCGTTCTGTCCGTATCTGCACCTCCAGGGGCCTGCCGTCCAGCGCCACCACGGCGGTATGCAACGACTGATAAAGGTTATCCTTGGGCATGGCGATATAGTCGTCGAATTCACCGGGGATGGGGCTCCAGAGGCTGTGCACGATGCCCAACACGTGATAGCATTCCCGCACCTTATCCACGATGATACGCACGCCATGCAGATCATAGATCTGATCGAAATCACGATCCTTCTCCTGCATCTTGCGGTAAATGCTATAGATGTGCTTGGGGCGGCCCATAATACGGGGCTCGATCTCCTCTTCCTCCAGCCGCTCCCGAAGCACCGACATCACGCGTTCCAGGTAGGCGGCCCGTTGCGCCCGGCGCTCGGCCAAAAGCCGGCCGATCTCGTAATAGTTGTCGGGATTCAGATAACGAAACGCTAAATCCTCGAGCTGCCACTTGAGTTGCCAGATCCCCAGGCGGTTGGCCAACGGCGCATAGACCTCCATGGTCTCCCGCGCCTTTTCCTTTTGCTTATCCTCCGGCAAGAACTGGAGGGTGCGCATATTGTGGAGGCGATCCGCCAGTTTGATGATCACCACCCGAATGTCCCCCACCATGGCCAGGAACATTTTGCGCAGGTTTTCCGCCTGCTTTTCGCCGCCCAGACCAGCCCCTTCCAGTTTGCTTCTGCGCCTGGCCCGAAGCAACTTGCTCACACCGTCGACGAGTTGCGCCACCGTCTCGCCAAATTGCTCTTCCAACTCGTCGAGGCTCACGTCCGTGTCCTCGACCACATCGTGGAGCACGCCGGCGATGATGGTGGGCAGGTCCATATGGAGATCCGCAAGGATGGCGGCCGTGGCCAGGGGATGCACCACATAGGGCTCCCCTGAGGCCCGGCGCTGCTCGCCGTGGGCCTTTGTGGCATAAGCGATGGCACGGCGCACCTCATCGAGGTCGTCGGGATACAACTCCTCGATGCGTTCGACGAGATCCTGTTGGTCCGCGAGATGAACATTTTCCACCATACTGTCCTCCAACTACAATAATATAACAAGTATGGCATTTGTGCAACACAAATGGCCTCAGAAAGGCGCCACGCAGAGAGGCGCGTCAGATCCTTTCAGTAAAACCAAACTTGGCTCCACTGAAAGAAGGTCTTTCAGTGGAGAAGGGGGTACTATATATTGTGGTTGTGCTTCGCACAACCACAATATACGCTCTCATTTTCCCTTTGGTCAGCCTTTCTTCAGGGCAGCCAAACTTGCATTCTAAGGGCACCTGCATATAATAAAGAGTAGGCGGGCAGGTGGCTCAGTTGGTTAGAGCGCCACGTTGACATCGTGGAGGCCGTAGGTTCGAGTCCTATCCTGCCCATATAAAAAGCCACCAGAGGTCTGGTGGCTTTTTTTGTGTGATCAGGCGTCCCCCTCACAGGGCATTCGCTAGGCTGACCCCTCCCCTTCTTTCACAGGCTCAAGACGAACGCCGGGCCTGGGGGTGGGATAAAAGATTCTTTCACAGCCTGCCTCCTGCAGCACATCGATCATCTCCTCGGGCTGAGGATGAAGGGCGATGATGGTCCCCCCGTGGCCGGCGCCGGCCAGTTTGGCGCCCAGGGCCCCATGTTCCAAGGCGACGCTGATGAGTCGCTCGTTGGCCTCGCCAGAGCCGCCGAGGTCCCGCTGAATGGTATGGTTCTCGTTCATCAGGCGCCCCAAACGCTCCCAATCCCCGGCGAGCAAGGCCTTTTTCCCCTCGCGGGCCAGGTGACTGATCCGCTCATATCCCTCACGAACCTCGCGTTCTCCCTCCAGCCAACGTTCGCGAATCGGTTTGTGCACCGCCCCCGAGGAATGGGACGCGCCCGTATGGGCCAGCACAAAGGGCAGTGCGGGGACGTAATCGTCAAGGGGCTCGATGGTGGCATAGAGTTCCTCGGAGGCCTCGCGATAGAACTGCTTGCCACGGAAATCCATATAGTTCAGCCGCCCAAAGGTGCACATATAGGCATCCTGGTAGCCGCAGACCACACGCAGATGATTGAGCTCGATGTAGCGCGCCAGTTCGGCCACCCGATAACGGCTATAGTTCAGGCCTTTGAAGTGAAGAAGCCCGTACAGGATGGCCACCGTCAGCGCCGTGGAGCCGGCCACCCCCGCCCGAACGGGAATGTCGGTCCAATAGGATATCTCGCAGCACAGATCGTCCTCGTGAAAATAGTCCAGGACGGCCCGGGCCACGTCAAAATAGTCGCCGTTCAGGATCAGATCATCCAGGCTCTCGATGACCGTCTCCTGTTCGGCCACCTTGAGGCGCAGTTGATCACAGGGCTCCACGCGTACATGGGCACGGTAATCTATGGAACAGGAGATCACGGTGCCGCCGTACATATCGGTCGGATTGCCAATGATGCCACATCGACCCGGTGCAGAACAATGAATTGTCTTCATAAGCCTAGAACTCTCTCGTTCTACGTTTTAGATATTGACGCACAAGGTAGCCGTACTTTTCGTCGGCGATGGCGAAATCGATAAAGGCCTTGAAATAGCTCTCGAAATTGCCGATGTCGTAGCGACGCTCTCCTGGTCGCAAGGGGATGGCCTGCACCTCATGTCCCAACTGCAGGAGGTGTCTGATGGAATCGGTCAACTGGAGCTCGCCTCTCGGATCGGGCGCCGTGCGCTCGATGGCCTCAAAGATGGCGGGGCTAAAAACATAGCGGGCGGCGATGGCCAGGTTGCTGGGTGCGGCATCCGGCTGCGGTTTCTCTACCACGTCCTCCACCACCATGGCCCCTCCGTTCCGGGCTTTTTTCCGGGGATCGATGATACCATAGCGGTGGACGTCATCCGCATCCACCTCCTCCACCGCCAAGGTGCAGGCGACCCCGCTCGCCAGATGGGTCTCGATCATGGTACGCAAAAAGCTGGCCCCATCACGATCCCTGATGATGGAATCGCCCAGGGCCACCACAAAGTGATCATCGCCCACAAATTCCCTGCCATGCCCCACGGCGTCGGCCAGCCCTCGGGGAGTGCTTTGCCGCGTATAGAAGAAACGCGCGTCCGTCTCCGTATATCGCAATTCCTCCAGCAGATCGTACCCCCCACCACTCGATAGCTGCCGCACGAGTTCGGGATCCGGATCGAAATGATCCTCGATAGCCGTCTTTTTGCTACCGGTGATAAAGAGGATCTGTCGCAGACCCGCCGCCTCCAGTTCTTCCACCACATACTGCACCACGGGCCGCCGTCCCACGGGGAGCATCTCCTTGGGCTGGGATTTCGTCGCCGGCAGCAAGCGCGTGCCCATGCCCGCCACAGGGACGACGACTTTTACTATACTATCAACGCGTGCCATATATCCTCCCTTTCCCTTTGGAATGCAGACAATTCGAAACAAGCCCTATCTTCAAGGCCGATTTGAGCGGAATAACCTCTCAGCCGCCCTTCCATGCCTGGAATCAGACGGATTGACGAGGAAATGTGACAGATAAGGTCTAATCCGACCTTATCCCAAGTTGTCTATCTGGAAGGTGCCGCTCAATTCTCCAGTTCCTCCAACAGCCCGCAAAAGGCCTCCGTGGCCACCTTGAAAAGCTCTGGGCCGCTGAAGCCGTCGTACTTTCCTGCCATGGCCAGATGGGGCTCCAGGGAGACAAAGCCATCATATCCCTCCGCCTGCAAGGCTCCCAACAACTCTCGCAGCTGACCGTCCCCCTCCCCCGCGGGCACGACGCGTTTTTCCTCCATGAGTCCGTCTTTTATGTGCAGGTAAGCGATATAATCCTTGAGCATCTCATAGCCCTCTGAAAAGGGACGCACGCCACACATCACGAAATTGGCGGGATCAAAGGTCATGTGCAGTTGTGGTGAGTCGCAGGTTTCAAAGATGTCCCTGCATCGGCGGGGGATATCGCCATAGATGTGGCGCTCGTTCTCGTGAAGCAGCACGACGGGACGCCCCTCCACGGCGTCCAAAAAGGCCCTGAGCCGCTCCATCACCGCCGCCCGATGGGCATCGGCCTCTCCCTCGGGCACGAAGAAGGAGAACATGCGAATGTACCGACAGTCAAAGAACTCGGCCAGTTCCACGGCACGGGCAAAGCGCTCCAGATGGGGCGCGAAAGGATCATCGATGTCAATCTTGCCGATGGGAGAACCGATGGCCGAGACGCCCATCTCACGTCGATCCAGTTCCCGCTTGATTCTCTGTACCTCCTCATCGGTCAGATCCAGAACATTCTTGCCCCACACGCCGCGCAATTCAAGATAGTCGATATCCAGTTCCTGCAGGACGTCGAGTTGTTCGTCCAGTTCATCCGAGATCTCGTCCGCAAATCCGCTGAGCGTGAACATGCCCCCTCCTCTCACAGCATATCATCCATCCCCTATACTATACTACAAGTGGGAGCGAAAACAAGCGCTCACGCCGGGTGGCAGAGAATTTAAGACAAGGTCGAATCGACCTTGTCTGCTATATCTCACCGCCAGCTCACCTGGATTCGGTGCGATTTTGCTCATAAGAAGGCAGCTGAGACACGATTATAGCATCAGAACTGGCCCGTGCAGATAAACATGATGTTTATGTCAAATTGTCTGGCCGGGTGGCGGCCAGACAATTTGATGACGGAACACATGGGGGATATACTCCCGATATGTACAACATTCTCATAGGCGGAAGCCCTTCGTGTATAGTGCAGAGTAGAGGTGAAGAATGAACAGTTTCAGCCGTCGAACCTATGACAGCCTGGGAGACGCCCTCGCCGACGTCAGGGCCATATTCGCTCGCTGGAAAGAGATTGGCTCCTTGATGCGTGGAAAGGGCATCGACCCGGCTTTTCGAGAGCGACTGATGCTGGTGGTCACGGAAGTGAACGGCTGCCGCTACTGTTCCTATGCCCATACGCGAACAGCCCTGGCCAAAGGCCTTACAGAGGAGGAGATAGAAGCACTGACACAGGGCACACTCGCCGGTAGTCCCGAGGAAGAGATGCCCGCGCTCCTATATGCCCAGCACTGGGCCGAGACCGACGGAAGGCCCGATCCATCAGCACGGCAGCGTGTGCTGGATCTGTACGGGGAGAAAAAGGTCGAAAAGATAGAGTTGATACTGGGCATGATCCGCATGGGCAACCTGATGGGCAACACGTGGGACTATGTTCTGTACAGGATATCCGGGGGACGATGGGGCGCGCCAGAACGCGCCAGACAAGAAGAGATCTGACATTCGCGGAGGGATAACCCTTTTTCCCCAGCCCCACCGGAAAGGGCAACGGAATTGCTTTTCTTGCCTCAAGGGGATATGATGCGCTTGCACACGATACGTGTGCTCTTGATTTTCTCTAGCCGCGAGAAGCGGAGGAGCAAAGTGACATGGTAAAGACAATCGACGGACTGGGGATGGGGTGGTTGCCAGATTATCCAGATTTTCGCGATTACACGGTAGATCAGATGGAGGTGCCCACTGTACACCAGCGCGCCACACACAAAGATCCCATAAAGGCCATGTTGAAGGAGGTGGGGGTGGCGGACCTGGAGACGGTCAAGTTAAACAAGTCCGCGGACCTGCGGCGATGGTGCTCGCCCATCGAAGATCAGGAATCTCTTGGCTCGTGCACCGCACAGGCCGCCGCGGCCGTGGTAGAGTATTTTGAGAGGAGGGCATTTGGCGAATCCATCGATGTTTCCAGGCTCTTTATCTACAAAGTCTCCCGCAACATGCTCGGCTGGACGGGAGACACGGGGGCCTATCTGCGCACGACGATGGGGGCACTGGTCCTTTTCGGTGCTCCGCCGGAGGAATATTGGCCCTATGACATCGACAATTTCGATCAGGAGCCGTCCGCCTTTTGCTACTCGTACGCGCGGAACTATCAGGCCATAAGTTACTATCGCCTCGATCCTCCCACCATACGCAGGGACCAATTGCTAAAGCGCGTAAAGGCGAATCTGGGCAGCGGGCTGCCCTCCATGTTCGGCTTTACCGTCTACAGTTCCATCGGGCAGGCCGCCGAGACGGGAAAGGTGCCGTATCCAAGTTTTGGCGAACGGCGCCTCGGCGGGCACGCCGTCGTCGCCGTGGGATTCGACGACGACATGGAGATCGAAAACCAGGATGCAGCCGAGGTGACGACGGGGGCGTTGCTCATCCGCAACTCTTGGGGCGAGGGCTGGGGAGAGGATGGCTATGGCTGGCTACCCTACAAGTACGTGCTGGAAAGTCAGGCCATCGACTGGTGGTCCCTGCTACGGAACGAGTGGATCGAGACAAAGGCCTTCAGGCTCTGAGGGAGAAACGGTAGCCAGGGGGTGCTCTAGAGGCACATCAACTGCCTGCGCAAAGGGTAAAGTAATCCGGCGAGATGGGCCTGGGTCGCGAGCGGTCCAGGCCCATTGCTGTTAAAAAGCTGCGACGCCGATCCCAGGCCTTTCGACCCGAGACCGGCGCCACATCTGAGGAGGAGTAGATAAACGGATGATAGCGATATTACATGAGCATGCCCCCATCCACGACGAGCACCTGTCCCGTGATATAGGAGGCGTCCTCCGACGCCAAAAAGGCCACGGCGCGGGCAACGTCATCGGGCTCCGCCAGGCGTCCCAAGGGGATGCGATCAAGGGCCCCTTCCACGATCTCTTGGGAGAGTTCGGCCGTCATGCCCGTCTTGACAAAACCAGGGGCCACCACGTTGGCCCGCACGTTGCGGGAGGCCAACTCTTTGGCGACGGACTTGGTGAAACCAACCAGCCCCGCCTTGGCCGCCGCATAGTTTGCCTGGCCGGCGTTGCCCGCCAGACCCACCACGGAGCTGATGTTGACGATACAGCCGCTGCGCTGTCGTAAAAATGTGCGCTGTATCGCCTTGACACAGTGAAAGGCCCCCTTCAAGTTGGTGTCCAGGACAGCATTCCAGTCCTCCTCAGACATGCGCAAGAGGAGACCGTCGCGGGCGATCCCCGCATTGTTCACCAGGACATCCACCCCATCAAAGGCCTCCACCGCAGATTCGACGAGGTGTTTCGCCTGGTCGGCGTCGCTCACGTCCGCCTGAATGGCGACGGCCTCGGAGCCCTGTTCCTCTTTGATACGCTGCACCACCTCGGCGGCCGCGGATTCGCTGGTCCGATAGTTGACCACAACCCTGCACCCCCAGTGCCCAAGCTCCAGAGCGATGCTCCGCCCAATGCCCCGTGAACTGCCGGTCACAAGGGCCACTTTGTCCTGCAAACCCCTCATACCCATTCCGTCTCCATATCCAACGTCTCGATGCTGTCGGCGTCCGTCACCTGATAGAGTTCAAGAGGACGATGAATGCGTCTGATGAGACCCGAAACCACGGCTCGGGGGCCAACCTCCAACGCGGC
>JAWLEV010000126.1:0-4667 GCA_041685915.1 Anaerolineae bacterium
ATCTATCCTTCGGGCTGCGATTTGCCTTCATGGCCGGATTGATGTTTGTGTACACCGATTTTGCGTCTGCGGTTCCGTTCCCTCATAACATTGAGGGGTTCGTGTATCTGAGGCATCGTTATCTGAGCAGGGAAGCCTTTTGGAAACTTCAGTTCGAAATAGTCATATACAGCCTCATGTTCGGCTTGCTCGCCAGCTGGCTTCTGTTCTAGAGACGAGTGCGTGCAAGATTCCGTGAGAGATCCGCGCTGGTCTTTCTGCACGTACGTGTCGAAAAGTATAAGGACGTGATGAAAGGATGTGAATGTGAAAGGCCTGCTCTGCCATGAAGCATGGTATATCCGCTTCCTGGCGCTCCTTGGTTTGAGTACGGCGCTTTTTGTGCTGGCCTGGACGGTGGCCTATTATCTTTTGCCAGAGGGCGTGCTGCGTGGTCATAGCGGCGCGGCGGCGTTGGCCGGAGAGGAGGCCGCGGCCAGTTTTGTCCTCGAGTTTTTGCGTATCGTCGCTATCAACTTGCTGCCGATGGGGATTGTGATCTATGCCAACCGCCTTTTGCTCGTTGGCGGTTATCCCCTGGGCTATTTGCCGCCTTTGCTCTGGGCGCTGAATTATGCGGTGACGCTGGGCACGAACTCTTTTTCTATCCCGCTTCCCGAACCCATGGCGCCCTCCTTGGCGGTGCTCGGACGCGCCGGCCCGTATGAGATTACAGCGTATATACTGATGGCGACGGCGACCTATGGCATCTCTGCGAATCGCTTCAAGCGGCTGATCCCGCCTGACTCGGAGCCCATCCAGCCTAAACCAAAGTTCGCAGAACGGGTGAACTGGTTCGGATTTGCGTTGGCTGTGGCGCTCCTGATCGCGGCGAACGCTTACGAGGCCTATATGATCGTGTCCCTGTAGGCTCTGCCGGTGGCGCCCTTCCGAATCTGAGCGCTCTATCGTCATACAATAGTTTGTCCGGATGCCGAAAGGGAGGAACTCGTTGAAGATCTTCTTTATTCTCGTTGGCATTGTCGCCGGCCTGGTTGTGCTGATCTGGTTGGGGCTGCAGATAAAACCTCAGCCTTTTCCACCCTTTCCCCAACAGGCCTCGGTGACAGAGTTTATGCCGCTGCCCGACGACCTGCCCGCTCCGGTGGAGCGCTTCTATCATCAGATTTACGGCGAGAATGTGCCGCTGATCGAGTCGGCGGTGCTCACCGGGCGGGCCCGAATGCGCGTCATGGGCATCACCTTCCCGGCGCGATTTCGTTTCACGCATATCGCCGGTCAGGGCTATCGGCACTATATCGAGACGACCATCTTTGGCCTGCCGCTGATGGAGGTCAATGAGCACTATTTGGAGGGCAAGGGGCGCCTGGAACTGCCCTTTGGCGTGGAAGAGGGACCAAAGGTGGATCAGGGGGCCAACCTGGCCCTATGGGGAGAGTCGATGTGGTTCCCTGCCATATTCGTCACCGATCCACGGGTGCGATGGAAGCCCATAGATGAGGAGACGGCGCTGCTCTTTGTCCCTTTCAAGGAGGGAACACAGCACTTTGTCGCTCGCTTCGATCCGCAGACGGGCATGCTGCACGTGCTGGAGTCCATGCGCTACAAGGGCACTGACAGCGTGGGGAAGACGTTATGGATCAACGAGGCCTTGCGCTGGGATACCATCGATGAGTACACCATTCCCACGGTCGGCGCGGTCACCTGGTTCGATGAGGGTACTCCCTGGGCCGTGTTCACCGTGGAGGACATTCGCTACAATGTGGATGTGGAGGCATACATTCGGGCCAAAGGCCCCTAATGTGAGATCATGAGGAGGTAAAATCGAGGACACGTGTCGTGTCAACAAGTTTGAACCCGCTTTTTGCTTTCGTCTACGCCTATTGGGAGACGCTGAACGGCACAGAAGTTCGGGCTGATCTTGTGGGAGCGATATTAGAGACTGCTAATCCGCGTCTTCCCCGATCCATTTCTCATAGATGTCCCGATGCTGATCGCCGGTGACGGTCTCTATAGCGTCCAGGAACATCTCGGGGGTCGCGATCTCGTAGCGGTGGCGTTGATAGTAGGTTTGTAGGATCTCGAAGAACGCCTCGTCGCCCACCGCCTCTCGCAACGCGTGAAAGTAGAGCGCGCCCTTGTCGTAAACTATTTTCCAATACAGATCCGGGGGATAGGCGTCAGACGGTAAGCCAGCGGGCATATCGCGGCCCTGTCTGAGCACGCTCTGATAGCTGCCCTCGAATTCCTGCTGCAGGATCGCTCTCGCCCTATCCCTCCCATAGACCTTTTCGTAATAGAGCATGGTGCTGTATTGGGTGAGGGCCTCGTCCAGCCACGGCTCATCTACCTGGTCGTTGCCCACCACGACCATCCACCACTGGTGCGCCACCTCGTGGACCGTGAGCCACTCCACGCCTCCCTCCGCATAAAGTCCATCCTCGACGACCACCAGCCCCGAGTATTCCATGCCACCCAGGCGATTGGGCGTCTCGACGACGTCCAGCTCCGTGTAAGGGTAGGGGCCAAATAGCTCGCTGAATACTGACATAGAGTCGACGGCCACCTGCAGCGCTCTTCCGCCACCCTCGGCGTGTCCCGTGTAGAAATAGCTGTTGACCACCACGCCCTCCACCTCTCGCGCGGCGCGTTGGTAATCCTCCCCGAGGATCAGGGTAAAGTCCCGCATCGGCGCCGCCTGGCATATCCACTTTCCGGGCTCGGGATTCGTGCAGGTGCCAGAGGCCACGAGGGTCAAGTCGGCTGGCGCAGAGATCCGCACGCGATGACGCGCGATATCGGTGTGCAGATCGTCGCTGTGATCCGGCGCGTGCTCGACGTCCCAGCCCTGATCGTCGTACACGGGGATGATGGGGTAGAACGTGGGCAGGGCCATTACCCCGCGCAGATATGAAAATAGCGCATAGGCAGAGGTGGGCGACGTGGGGACGCCGACGGTGAAATCCATCGATAGCGTTACAACCTCCCCCGGGTCAAGCGCCGTCTCCAGGGGTATCCGTGCAGCCGTGTTTTGTAGTTCGAACTGGGGCGTGACCGGATTCCCGTTCAGCAACACGTGGGTCATGGTCATGGTCCCGCCATAGCCGCGGCTGTTGGGAAAGAGCCGCAGGTAGAGATGATCCAGCGGCACATCCTCCGCGTTGGTGTAGGTGATCTGCTGGCTCCCCGTCACCTGGGGCGGTTCCAGCTGCACGGTCAGGTCGATATCGTACTGGGGCACCTCATGGCAGGCCTCGATATCCTCGATGAACTTTTGCTTCAGGCAGACCTCCGGCAATGGTGGCGGCGTGGGCGTCGGCATCGGCGTGGACGTCGAGGTCATGGTCGGCGTGGGTTGCGGCGTGAACGTGGATGTGGACGTTGACGCGGGAAGCGTATGTGTGGGCTGAGGGACGCTCGTGGTCGCCGCTGGAAGCACAGCTGCCTGTGCGGGCGATGGTGTCGAGATGGATGAAAGTGGCGAGGAGCACGCGCTCAGCGTCGGGATAAGGATGCACAATAGATAACTGATCGGAAGCGAGAAACGAGATTTCATTTGTTCTGTCATTTCACAAATCCCTGTCGCCTACATGGCTATTTATAAACTTGCCGTATTATATCGTTTCTAAAGAACTCTGACCAGTCAGGTATTATGTGATTGGCCGCTCGCCTGGTCACATGGCCGAAGGCGAGACTGAACCCCTATCTAGTCCAGAGACTCCCTTAATGCTACGAATCTTTCCGGCACATGGTGATGTGATACGGGATGCGACTGGGGTCGTCTGATAGGACAGACACGATGGATTCGTCCCTTTGCGACTTGTAGAGTTTCCTATCATTCGATAGGATATCGGACGTGACAGCGTTCTCTACCGGGAATCTGTTCCTTTTGTGTGCTCCCCTGGCACGAGAGTGCTCGCCCCTCCTCGAACGATATCTGATAAGAGAGTGGCTGATGCTAAAATCACTGCGTAAAACCTTTGCCTTTATGCACGACAATATACTGATCATGACGGTGACCGGGGCCATGGGCACGGTCGCTCGCTCCATGGTCTTCCCTTATGCCTCTCTCTACATCCTGGCCCTTGGGGGCGAACCCGCCCAGGTCGGTCTCGTCAATTCGTTGCGGCCCTTGGCTGGCCTGATCGCCTTTCCGATCGCCGGATACCTGGCGGACAACAGGGCGAGTAGGGTCAAGGTGTATTCAAGTCTCCCTTTTCCTTTCGTTAGTGACTCTGCCCCTCTTTGTCCTTTCCGAGACGTTCCTGCACGTGCTGTTGATACGGTCTGTCATAGGTATTGTAAATGCCTTTTTCGTCCCCGCCTGCTCGGCGCTGATGGCCGATATGGTTCCCAAGGAACTGCGAGGGCGTGTCATGGCGGCACTGGGGCGGGGTACCGTCATGATCGGAGCGAGCAGCGGGGGCACCGGAGGCCCCGGCGTGGGCTTTTTGATGACCTTGCCCATCATGCTCTCCTCCCTCACCGGGGGATATCTCTATGATTGGCATCCGGCCTATCCCTGGTTGTTTGTCGTGGTGGCCACCCTCATCTCCCTTCTCCTATCGGTGCTTTTCATCCGCGATCCCAAGGAAGCCGAGGCGTGAGAGCCCCATATCTCACGCGCACCCTCTCTACTACTACGGGACCTGGCCGACTGTCCAGGC
>JAWLEV010000127.1:0-4665 GCA_041685915.1 Anaerolineae bacterium
AGATGGATATCGGCGGCGTGCAGAAAGCGGGTGGACATGTGGACCTCTTATTTCTCTTCTACGTGGCGAGGACAGACCCCCCGAGCGACGATGACCTGGAGACCGTCCGCCGAGAGGGCGCGATCAAAGGCTTCTTCCATCTCGACGTGATCCTCGGGGGTGAACAGGAGGGGGTCTGCGCCACAGCCACGTATCACCTCGACCAGGTCCGCCCTTTTGGCCCGTGGGTTTCCCCGTTCATCCCTGCTACTACCAGGATGCGCCTGTCCGCCGGTCAGGGCGGTGACGTCGTTGTCCAGCACGATTACCAGCATGGGCAGGTCGAGTTGTACTGCCTGAGGCATGGTGGGGATATCGGAGTGGAAGAAGGAAGAGTCTCCCAAAATAGCTACCACACGCTGGTCGGTGTTGCTGAGGGCCACGCCCAGGCCAATGCCCAGGCCAGATCCGAGAGAGTACTTGATGTCAAAGAGTTCCATGGGGGGCAGGTTGGCACGTACCATACAGCCCGTCTCGCCGATGACAATATGGCGGTCGCGTCCCCCATTATGTTCCATGGTGGTGAGCAGGGCGTCAAAGGTGGGGCGGTAGGGACAATCGTCGCAGAGGGGGACCTTGCTGGGCATGCTGCGTTCCTCGACTTCCTGTTGTGGCAATTGGGCGTCGGGCAGCAAAGCCTGCAAGGCCGCGGTGATCTTGGCCGCATCCAGTTCGCCCTCTGACGGGACAGTGTCCTCCTCCCGACCCAGGATGTGGGGGGAGAGGGCGTGGCGCTGTGCCAGGGCGCGCACCTGTTGCTCTACAAAGGGGCCATTTTCCTCCAGCACGAGTATACGCTGCAGGCTCTGGGCCCAGGCGACGATCTTTCTTTCGGGGAGAGGCCAGGTGGTCGAGAGGCCCATAATCTGACAGGGGAAGGGCTGATCCTGTAACAGTTCCTTGAGCTTGGAGAAGGCATATCCCACCGCTATCACGCCCACTTCTCCTTGCCCTTCCTGAATATTGTACGGAGAAGCCTCAAAGGCCGTTTGTATCTGGCGGAGATTCTGATGCAGGGCGCGGTGACGATTTTCAACCAGGTAGGGCAGGGCGATCCAGCGATTACGCTCGCGCAGGAAATCCTTTTGGGAGGACGGCGGCTCTGGTAGCGATGGGAGAGGGCCCTTGGCCAGCGTCAGGGCGCGGGTCACTCGTACGACGACGGGCATGCCCAGGGATTCGGACCAGGTAAAGGCCTGATGCATCAGCGGGGCGGCCTGGGCCACGCTCAGGGGCTCCACAACGGGCACCTCGGCCACGCGAAGGGACCACCGCGAGTCCTGCTCGTTCTGTGAGGCCCAGGCGCCTGGATCGTCGCCCAAGAGAATGACGAAACCCGCGTGACAGCCGCTGAGGGACACGGTGGCCAGAGGATCGAGGCCCACGTTCAGTCCTACGCTCTTGAGGGCCACCAGCGTTCGCGATCCCCCGATGGAGGCACCGATGGCCGTCTCCATGGCCACCTTTTCGTTGGGCGACCATCGGACGTATGTCTCGTCCCTTTCGGCGTGGGCCAGGATATTGTCAAAGACGCCTGTGGAGGGAGAGCCAGGGTACCCCGTCACCACGCGCACGCCGGCCGCCAGAGCGCCCCGGGCCAGCGCCTCGTCGCCCTGTACGACCTCTTTTTTTGCCTGCTCCTGTGGTTCTCTATCTTTTGCCATTATCCCCTCCGTTTATTACTGTACATCTTCTAGGGCGATCAGCCGCACGGGAAAGCTGTCCAACCCCTTGATGGGGATAGGCATGCCGAACACAAAGAACCGCGATTGACTCAGTTGATCCAGGTTGGCTGCCCGCTCGATGAGGCAGATATCGTTATCCAGGAGTTGATGGTGGTTATACTGTCCGGCCAGGCGGGGGTCGTCCTCAGGGAGTTCGATCCCTCCCAGATCGACGGCCATCATCTTTATCCCGGCGTCCACGACGTAGGTGATGGCCTCAGCCTCGAAGCGACGTCCCGTGGTGTCCGTGCCGTCGTAATCAAAGCGCGCCAAGAGGATATCGTCCTCACGGATGCCGCCCGCTCGTTCTGCTGCCTTTTCCATATCCTCTGGCGTGACGGTGCCCCCCGGTTCGGTAAAGGTCATATCCAGCAGGATGCCCGGGCCGCACAGATTCGCAGCGGCGACGTCTGCTACGTCCATCCCCTCTTTACGTACATGATAAGGGGCCTCGATGTGGGTGCCCACGTGGTTCAACGTTATCTCTACTCTGTGCATGATGTACCAGGGGCCATCTGGCTCGGCGTGAGGTGCGGGTACGCGCTCGATATGTACGGGACGCAATCCCGTCTCCGGCTCGATGACGTGGGTCAGGTCGACGACGCGGTACTCTTTGAGGTCCATCTTCCCTCCTCTGCTTCGTGGCTATCATCCATAATTCGCCTCTATCCTTTACTGAGTGTACACACGATGACGCTCTTAGGCAAGCCGAATGATAAGACAACAACACAAGGCAAACGGCGCTGGTCACGCCTCTTGGGCTATGGTATAATGGGTTTTCGATATAAATGTGTGTGGGAACTCGATATGCTTGTTGTCAAAGCCACGCTGCTAAGGGTCGACGAAGATCGCGTGCGTCTATTGCGCGATTGCGCCTTGCGTCTGGATAAGGGGCGCATCGTGGATATCGGCGGTACCCTCGATCTCTGCGAGCGATATCCGGAAGAAAAGCGGCTCGACGCCCAGAGGATGCTCGTCATGGCGGGGATGATTTGTCCCTACACCCTGTTACATGCACCCCTGTGGAAAGGGGCTTCCCGTTCATCCTCCCTTTTCTTTCCGCCCTCGCATCCGTTTGACACGGGAGGTAGTTATGAGGACCTTCGGTACCATACGCTTCTCGGCTGTATAAGGGCCATTCGAAATGGCACGACGACAGTTTTTGACTACCATTTCTCTCCTCATCTTGTCGCTCAGGCACTGGATGCGATGGCGGAGGCCATCTTTCAGGCGGGGATGCGAGGCTGTATATGCCACGTTGCCAGAGAGGATGACGGGACGACCGTCGTGCGCGAGGGTATAGAGGAGAATGCACGGTTTGCCCGTCGGGTCACCGACGAACCGTTGCTGACCGCGTCTATGGGGCTGGAAACATCGGGAGGATTCTCCGACGATGTGTTGGGGGCTTTTATCAGGACCGGAGCGCTTTCCGATATGGGATTCAGCGTCATCGCCTCCAAGACGTCGGCCGATGATCGCGAGTCCCACGAGCGCTATGGGGTGAGCGTGTTGGATCGCCTGAAGAGGTTTGGTATTTTGGCTCCCCGTACCCTGCTCTTGGGATGTGAGCGCATGACCTCCTATGAAATGGATTCCATTTTAGAGACCAAGGCGTGGCCAGTGTATAGTCCCGTGCTGGCTGCTCTACACACTTCGGAGTCGCCCCCTGTGGCGCGACTTTTGGAGAGCGGACTCGGCGTGTGTATCGGCTGCGGCAGGCACCTGAGCAACATGTTTGGCGCGCTGCAGAGTGCCTATTTTTTGCATAGGCATGGGTGGGGTGCGGCGCGAAGGCTCAGCATAGAGCAGATCGCGCAGATGATTTTTCAAAACAATGCGGCCATGGCCTCGATGGTGTTTCGAGATAATCTGGGGCGCCTTGAGGAGGGGGCTGTTGCGGATATGATCTTTCTTGATCGTCCCCGGGTCGATGTGTTGGACGAGAAGAGTCTGTTCGAGGATCTGGCCGTGCTTATGGGGGAGGTTCACGTGGACACCACCATCGTGGCGGGTCGCGTCCTCCTGCGGCATGGGGAACTGCTCACCCTCGACGAGGAGGCCATCGCAAAGCGGGCGCGCGAATGGGGATCTACTGTACCCATCCTGCAGAGGTGTGAGGAGGAATAGATGTGAGCCGTCGAGGATGGGCAGAGACGGTGATGGTTCCAATGGTTTCAAGGTCGATTACATGCTGACAGCATCGATGGAGTGAAATATGACAGAACTGGCAAACATCCGTAATCTGCTGATCGATATGGACGGCGTCCTGTATCGCGGAAAGACGCCCCTGCCGGGGAGTGGCGAACTTTTGGTTTTTTTGGAGGCGGCGGATATCGACTATCTTCTGGTCACCAATAATTCCACGTCGACTCCTGCCGAGTTTGTCGATCGTCTAGAGGGTATGGATATCGAAGTGCCGGAGGAATCGATCGTGACATCCGGCGTCGCCACGGCCAACTATTTGCGGAAAATGGCGCCGGACGGAGCGAGGGTCAACGTTGTGGGCGAGAAAGCCCTCATCAAAGAGCTGCGGAAACGTGGTTTCGTGTTGGCCGGCCGCGATGCAGATTATGTGGTATGTGGCTGGGATAGGGGCATCAACTTTGAGAAACTCAAGACCGCCTGCCTGGCCATTCGTGATGGGGCGACCTTTGTGGGGACGAATCCGGACAAGACCTATCCCCTGGAGAATGATATCATACCGGGTGCGGGCAGCATCCTGGCGGCTTTGGTTGCAGCCACCGATGTGGAGCCGATCGTGGTGGGAAAGCCGGAACCGATCATGTTTGAGCAGGCGTTGGATCTGCTCGACGCAAAACAGGAGGAGACGGCCATTCTGGGAGATCGGTTGGAGACAGATATCCTGGGGGGATACCGGGCGGGCATTGCCACTATAATGGTT
>JAWLEV010000049.1:0-20662 GCA_041685915.1 Anaerolineae bacterium
CAGTTTTGCTCCGCAAAACTGCCAAGGGAAGACGCCAAAGGAACTGCGAAGCAGTTACTCGTCTTCCCCGATTGGCGAAGCAAACGCTTCGCCACTACGTGCCGCGACAAGGGGGACAGGTGGCCGTATAGGGAAAAAGTGCCCTACTCGTGCTTGCTGCCGTCGGGGAGGGTGACGCCCTCCAGGGTGGCCGCCCGGGCAAGTTGTTCCTCGGTGACGCTGACGGCCTCTGTAAGGTTGGCCTCCCGCAGATTCGCAGATTGCAGATCGGCGTCCTGCAGGTTGGCACCCCAGAGGTCGGCCCCCTGAAGGTCAGCCCCCTCCAGGTCGACCCCCTCCAGGTCGGCGCTGCGCAGATCCGCCTCCCGTAGGTTGGCGCGGGCCAGAAAGGCATCCTGCAGTTGGACCCGGCGCAGGACGGCCCCCTGAAGATCGGCCCGACGCAAATAGGCCCCCCGCAGATCGGCATAACGCAGGTTGGCTCCCCGAAGATTGGCGCGCCACAGGTCGATCCCCTGCAGGTCGGCCTCCGCCAGATCTGCCTCCTGAAGGTCGGGCATCACATCCGATATCTCGTCTCGCCACGCGTTCCACATCCGCACACCCTGCCTCAGGATACGAAGATGCTCCTCCCTTGCCATACGTCCTCCTCTGCCACTCTATGGGTTTCAGGATTCATCGTGCACATAGTATAAGGGTAATGGGTCAAACAGGGAAAGAGAAACGCTCAAGGACGTCGTGGCGCGCTTGTGTATCTAGTCCTCCACTACCTCCACGTGGGCCACAACGCACCAGGGCGTCTCCTCCACTTCCCCCACGATCTGCAGTTTGTCGCCGCGGTGGGCATGGTACAGTCCCACCCGCACCCTATACTGGCCGGGGGGCGCCTCCTCGGGGATCAAAAGGGCGCGGTGATCCACCAGGGTCTCGCCGGGCGCGGCCTCCTCAAAGGGGCGCATGCCGTTCTGGGGCCTGCCGTCCCGCTGGCTCCATATCCTGTCATCCTCGTCGATCAGGTGGGCAAAGATCTTGTAAGGGTCGGAGGGTGGACGCGAGCCCACAGTCCACCGCAGGGTGAGGGGCAGGACGCGGCCGGCCGTCACCCTTTGAGACCGGGGACGATAGGAAAGAGCCAATCCCTCCTCAAAGGTGACGCGCTCAAAGGCCGACATCCCCGCCTCGTGGTCAGACCGCACGTACAGGGCCAGGCGGTTGTATCCATACTCCTCGTACATGGCCCGCGCTGCGTTCTGCTCCAACCATTCTCCCCCGGCATTCATAGAGTGTCTCAGAGGGACACGATAGGTCACCAGCCACAGCTGGCGGTGGCGGTCAAAGAGGGCATGCAGCGCCTCCCCCACATCCTCCTGATCGAACCAGCCCAAATAGTAAGAGGACGAGATCCCGGGAGCGTACATGCGCAGGATACCCTCCTGCCAGATATAGCCCGCCACGATGGCGTCTTCGGGCTCTGCCAGGTCGCGCAGGGTTCGGGCCACGGGACGAAGGTCCTCCTCGGGCGAGGCAAAGGGGGTGTATGCCGCCGGAAGCAGCACCACCCAAGCGAGGATGAGGGGCAGGGCAAAAAGGGACGCCCACCACTTTAGATCCACCACCCCCACGGCGACCAACAGATACAGGGCGGGGGTGATATACAGCAAAAAGCGCCCCTGGAAGAAGGGAATGTATAATTGCACAAAAAAGCCGGCCACGACGGGCAAGAGGACGGTCAGAAGCAGCAACCATCTGTGCCCGCCATCTTGGTGGTCACCAAAACGGCGAACGCCCCACGCCGCCCCCACCAGCAGCGCTGCCAGGGCCAGGCCGGCGGCCCAATCCCGCCCATGGGGTCCTCCCGCAAGATAGAAGGGTATCTCCAAAAGGTAGGCGCCCAAATCCAGAGGTCCGCTTTCCGCGACCAGGGTGTGGGCCCCGCCCAGGGCCGTATCGTAGGTCAGCAGCAACCACGGCGAAAGCAGTCCAAGGATAGCTCCCTGGGCCAGGAGCCAGTTCCGCAGATCTCTCATGATCGCCGGGAATCCCATGCGGAGGGCCTCCACCAGCAGCCAGGCTCCCTGAGCCGCATAGAGGAGGACGGCATAGTAGTGGCTTCCAAGGGTGAGGACGCCGCTGATGACATAGACGCCCCAGAGCCAGGGGCGCTGACTTCGGGCCCCCTGCAGGTGGCGAGACCAGACATAGAGGCCCAGGGTGCCGAACAGGGTGACAAAGGGATAAGCCTTGGCCTCGCGGCTATAGTAGATGGCCAAGGGAGAGACGGCCCAGAGCAGCGCCGCCAGCAGACCCGCCGCGTCGCCCCTGAGCCACCTTCCCCAGATAAAGACGAGGGGGATGGTCAACACGCCGCACACGACGGAGAGCAGGCGCAGGTTGTAGGCGCTATCGCCCAGCACGCCCAGCCAAAATTTAAGGGCCAGGCGATGGGCCGGGGGATCGGTATCGTTGGTCAGGCGAGACATCCTGACCAGGTCGGGGAGGTTCTGCTGGGCAAAGTAAGCGTTGTTGCCCTCGTCCCACCAGAGGGCGGGGCCGGCAAGGTCCCAAAGGCGCAGGCACGCTCCCAGGAGCAGGATGGCCCCCAGGAGCAAAAGTGTCCCCGTCTTTAATTGGTCCGCACAGAACGGCCTGTGCCTTTCCATCAGCGCCTCACGCACTATTTGCACTCTTGCAGAGAGACTCACGGGCATTTATCTGTTATTTCCCATTCGTGGTATAATAGCATTCATCGTCCATTTTGGTAAATATAAAAGTGTGGTACGAATGTCCACAGCGCTTCATCTGGCCCTCAAAGAGATCTGGCGAGGACTGGGACGTTTTCTACTTTTCAGTCTGGTCATCGCCCTCATCACCCTCCTGATCCTCTTTATCGCCGCCCTGGGCGAGGGGCTGGGGGCGGGCAACCGCGAGTACTTGGAAAAGTTGAACGGCCAGTTGGTCGCCTATCAGGATACAGCGCGGCTTAACATCGCCAGCAGTCGCATCGACTGCGACGTGCGGCGGGCCCTCAGCGGCATCAAGGGCGTGGAAGCCGTCGGCGGTGTCGGCTTTTCCAGCGTGGCCATTCCCAGAGGCGGCGGCGACGATCCCTTTGACGTTTCCCTCATCGGCGTGGAGCCGGGCAAGCCCGGGGAACCGCCCGTCACAAAGGGGAACACGCTGGCGCGGCGGAGCGCCGACAGGGTCATCGTAGACAAGACCGTGGCCCTGGTCATGAACGTCGATGTGGGCGACACGATCACGGTGCGCTCCGCGCAAGGCGCCGATTACGAGTTCTATCCTCTCCAGGTGGTGGGCATCACCAGCAGCCAAAAGTACGCCATCCGTCCCTCCATCTTTGTGCCCATCGCCACCTGGGACAAGATAAGACCAAAAGCCGCAGTGGGAGGGGGCGTGGACGAACCGGTGTGCAACGTGGCCGCCATACGCCTGCAGGATCCGAATCAGATCGAGGTCATGGGGCAGCGCCTCATGGAACGGGTGAGGAAGGTGGAGGTTGTGGACCGCAAGACGGCCTATGAGAACACCCCCGGCTATAGCGCGCAACAGAGCACCCTGACCACACAGAACACCTTTGCCCTGCTTATCGGGCTCCTGGTCATCGGGGGCTTTTTTCAGATCCAGACCCTGCAAAAGGTGCCCCAGATCGGCATGCTCAAGGCCATTGGTACGCCCAACGGTGTCGTCGCTGCGGCGGCCATGATACAGATCATCCTCGTCACCCTGTTGGGGGTGATCGTGGGTACCCTGATCGCCTTGGGCGTAGCCCTGATCTTTCCGCCCAATATCCCCATCATCTTTGAGCCGCGATCGGGGGCCACGGCCGTGATCTCTATTCTGCTCATCGGCCCTCTGGGGGGTCTCGTCTCCGTGCGCTATTCGCTGCGCGTGGAACCGCTGATCGCCCTGGGGTTGGATACGTAGGGAGGACGCATGATCGCTCTTGAGGCACAGTCGATTGTCAAGACGTATCCCGTGGGCGATGGCGAGGTGCGCGCTGTGGACGACGTCTCCTTCTGCATACAAGAGGGCGAACTTGTGGCCCTGGTGGGCCCCAGCGGCTCGGGCAAGACCACCGCCGTCGCCATGCTGGCCGGCCTCCTGCGGCCCACCTCGGGAAATATCTTTGTGGGGGGTGAGGAACTGACGGCCATGGAAGAGACGAAAAAGGCCCGCTTTCGCAAACGCAACATCGGCTTCACCTTTCAGCAGAACAACCTCGTCTCCTACCTCACGGCACTGGAGAACGTGGAGTTGATGCTGCGCCTGAACGGCGAATTCGACGCGGCCGGCAGGGCGCGTGCCCGGGAACTCTTGACCCTGTTGGGTCTCGAGGAGCGTCTCCACGTCCTGCCCCGGCAACTGTCCGGCGGTCAGCAGCAGCGGGTGGCCATCGCCCGTTCTCTGATCAACAGGCCCAATCTGGTATTAGCGGATGAACCGACGGCCAGTCTGGACACGGAACGTGCCGTCCAGGTCGTAGAGACGCTGGCCGATCTGGTGCACGAGCAGAGGCGGGCGGGCGTCATGGTCACCCACGACCTGCGCCTGGTGGAATATGTGGATCGCATCATACAGATGGTGGACGGGCGCTTGGCGCGCATCGTGAGCCCCGACGACGACCTCAGTTGCCTGACCGACCCCGCCTCCTGTGAAAAGATAACGCCCGAGGCGCTGGGATGTTCTTGTGAGGATTCAACGCCATAATTTGGGGTGGGGCATCTGAACAGTTTTTAAAAGATTCGATCAGGATTCTTGACACTACTATGTGTCGATTGTAGAATTACGGTGGAGAAAAGGTAGGATTTTTCATTCGAGGTACTGTAGTAGGGAGGATCGTATGGCAGAAGAAGTAAGGGGCGGTATGGAAGCACTTATGGAGGAGGGCAGGGAATTTCCCCCACCTCCAGAGTTCTCCGAGGACGCCCATATCAAGTCTATGGAGCAGTACGAGGAGATGTACCAGGAATCCGTCGAGAATCCCGACGAGTTCTGGCTCGAACAGGCCGAGAGGCTGGACTGGTACAAAAAGCCCACCAAGGGCCGCGAGTACACGTGGAACACGAGTGAAAACGTTATCGATATAGAATGGTTTGCGGACGGGCAACTAAACCCCTCTTACAACTGCCTTGACCGTCACCTGGACACTTGGCGCAAGAACAAGGCAGCCATCATCTGGCAGGGGGATGAGGAGGAAGACGTTCGCATCCTCACGTATCAGGACCTGCACCGCGAGGTATGCAAGTTCGCCAACGTATTAAAGAGCAAGGGCGTCGAAAAGGGTGACCGTGTGGCCATCTATATGCCCATGATTCCCGAACTGGCCATCGCCATGCTGGCCGTCAGCCGCGTCGGTGCCATCCACTCTATCGTGTTCGGTGGTTTCAGCGCAAACGCCCTGGCCGACCGCATCAACGACTCGGACTGCAAAGTTCTCGTCACCAGCAACGTCTCGGTCCGTGCCGGCAGGCACATAGGGTTAAAGGACACGGCCGATCAGGCGTTAGAGTCGTGCCCGACCATCGAGAGCGTCATCGTCGTACAGCGTGCTGACGATGAGGTGCACATGGAGCCGGGACGCGACACCTGGTGGCATGAAGAGATGGCCGACGTCTCGGCCGACAACGAAGCCGAGGTCATGGACGCCGAGGACATCTTCTTTATCCTCTACACCTCTGGCTCGACGGGCAAGCCCAAGGGCGTGGTCCACACCATAGGTGGCTATATGACCTATGTGGCGACGACGCACGAGTACGTCTTTGACATCCACGACGACGATACCTATTGGTGCACGGCCGACATCGGCTGGATCACGGGCCACAGTTATATCGTCTATGGTCCCCTCGCCAACGGAGCCACCTCGCTCATGTTCGAGGGGACGCCCACCTATCCCGATGCGAGCCGCTTCTGGCAGATCGTGGACAAGTTCCAGGTTAGCATCTTTTACACGGCTCCCACGGCCATCCGTGCGCTGGCGCGCCAGGGCAACGAGTGGGTGGAAAAGTGTGACCTCTCCAGCCTGCGCTTGCTGGGCACCGTGGGTGAGCCCATCAACCCCGAAGCTTGGATGTGGTACTATGAGAACATTGGCAAGGGCAACTGTCCCGTCGTGGACACCTACTGGCAGACGGAGACGGGCGGCATCATCATCACCCCGCTTCCGGGGGCCCACACCCTCAAGCCGGGCAGCGCCTCCCGTCCCTTCTTTGGCGTCGAGCCCGTGGTGCTGCGCGAAGACGGCACCGAGTGTGATGTCAACGAGGGCGGCGGCCTGTGCATCAAAAAGCCCTGGCCGGGTATGATGCGCACCACATGGGGCGACCATGAGCGGTTCATCCAGACGTACTTTACCATGTACGACGATCTTTACTACGCCGCAGATGGCTGCCGCATCGACGAGGACGGCGACTACTGGCTCTTGGGACGGATCGATGACGTGGTCAACGTATCGGGCCATCGCATGGGAACGGCCGAGGTGGAGAGCGCGTTGGTGAGCCATCCGTCGGTCTCCCAGGCCGCCGTGGTGGGACGACCCCACGAGATCAAGGGGCAATCGCTCTACGCCTATGTGCAGACACGCGAGGGCATCGAGACGAACGACGAACTGGCCGACGAACTGGTGCAGCACGTGCGTTCGGAGATGGGCCCCATCGCCACCATCGACACGATCCAGTTCACCGATCAGATGCCCACGACGCGCAGCGGCAAGATCATGCGTCGCATCCTGCGCAAGGTGGCGGAAGGCACCGAGGACACCCTTGGCGATACGAGCACCCTGGCGGATCCGTCCGTCGTGGATGATCTCATCGCGGGGCGCGGGCAAGTACTGGAAGAATAACGTAAACCAGAAAACGCGCTCACATCCTCTCATCGCGGTTACAACGCGGGAAAGGATGCTGGGCGCGTTTCGTTTGACGGTAAAGGGTCTGCCATAGGAATGGAGAACCCTTTTTTTTCAGGTCACGACCTATGGAGAGACGAAAAGCAGTCCAAAAGATAAAACGAGGCTAAAAAACGTAAAAGGAGAAGATCCATGGCCGAAATCCGTAAAGTAATGTCAGAGATAAAGGACACCACCGCCAACCCGGCCCCCCTCGGCTTGATGGGTTTTGGTATGACGACCGTGCTATTGAACATACATAATGCAGGATTTTTCCCCATAGGTACGATGATACTGGCCATGGGAATATTCTACGGTGGCATGGCACAGGTTATCGCCGGGATCATGGAATGGAAAAAGGGCAACACCTTTGGAACGGTGGCATTCACATCCTATGGTCTGTTCTGGCTTACGCTGGTCGGCTTGCTGGTGATGCCAAAGATGGGATGGGGTGATGCCGCGGGTAATACCGCGATGGCCTGGTATCTGTTTATGTGGGGCCTGTTCACCGGCCTGATGTTTATAGGGACGTTGAAACTCAATGGGGCACTACAGTTCGTGTTTGGAACACTGACCATATTGTTCTTCCTGCTGGCTATTGGAGACGCCACAGGGAATGTGGGATGGACCCGCATCGCCGGGTTCGAAGGCATCATCTGTGGACTGTCGGCCATATACACCGCCATGGCCGAGGTGCTGAACGAAGTGTATGGAAGAATCGTGGCGCCGATATGGCCCGTGGAAGAATAGCATTCAGCGGTAGGCATTGGCATCCCCTTATCTGGCCATTTTCGGAAGGGTAAAAGGCGCGCCATCGAAAAAGTGCTATTCACAGTGATAACGAGCCCGGAGCTCCGAAGGGATGATTGAGAGCTCCGGGTTTTTTGTCATCCGCTACCCTTCAGAGAAACCAAGTCAGATCTCGCAACATGGACGATAAGGCCACGGGCAAACAACCGGGGGTTTTGCCAGGAATTGCAGCTCGACGTATAATTTGTTTACAAGGACCGATAAAAAGCGAGGTAAGATATGAATAATAAAAAGCTACTCGCCTTGTTTGCTGGTGGTGGTTGTTTGCTCTTTATCTTGATCGTGGCGACGGGCTTTGCCCTGTTGTGGTTTGTACCTCGCGAGATATCTACAGTGCAGGAAATGGTCCCCACGGAAACTCCCTCGGCCAGAACAGAGGTGACGCGTCAGGCGCTTCCCGCTCCCACCTGGACCCCTGCCCCACAAGAAAAGGAAGCACCCAACGAACCCGACCCCCCGCAACAAAAGGGGATGAACGTGACCTCCAGCACCCTGTCTACTCTCTATTCGCGGGTCAACCCTGGCGTGGTAAAGATCGACGTGCTCGTGACGCGGGCCGGCAGGACGGGCCAGGGATCGGGCTCCGGGTTCATCCTGGACGGAGATGGACATATCGTCACCAACAACCACGTGGTAGCGCAGGCGGAGCGGCTAATCGTCACCTTTCATGATGGTTTTCAGGCAGAGGCCGAGGCCGTGGGGCGTGACAGAGACAGCGACCTAGCCGTCATTCGCGTGGATGACCTTCCCGCGAACGTCTCTTCCCTGCCCCTGGGTGATCCGGAGGAGGTGGAGACGGGACAGTGGGTCGTGGCCGTCGGCAGCCCCTTTGGCCTGGGCAGCACCATGACCTTGGGGATCGTGAGCGCCCGGGGGCGTACGATTCCCTCCGGCGCAACCCCCTTTAGCATACCGCAGGCCATCCAGACGGACGCGGCGATCAACCCGGGCAATTCGGGAGGCCCCCTCCTCAATCTGGAAGGCAAGGTGATCGGCGTAAATGCCCAGATCGCCTCCCAGACCGGAACGAGCGCGGGGGTCGGCTTTGCCATTCCCTCCAACGTCATACGGCTCGTCGTCCCCACGCTCATCGAACGGGGAGAATATATCTGGCCCTGGCTCGGTGTGCGAGGAACAGGTGTCGACCTCATCCTCGCCAAAGCCAACGACCTGGAAGAACAACGAGGCGCCTATATCGTAGAGGTTATCGATGGAGGACCCGCAGAGGAGGCTGGCCTGCAGGGCAGTTCCCGCACCGAGAGGGTCGACGGCCAGGATGTGCCGGTGGGCGGGGACATTGTCGTAGCCATCGATGGCCAGGCGGTAGAGAATTTCGACGATCTGCTGATCAACGTGGCCTCTAGACAGGTGGACGAACGGGTGGAATTGACCGTGCTTCGCGACGGTCAACAGCGACAGATCACCGTGGAGCTGCAATCCCGCCCCTCGGAATTCCAGCCGTAGGCGCACGGCGTTCGCAGAACGGATCCCCCAGCCCCCTCCCGGATCGGGAGGGGGCTTTTTATGTTAAATATATTTGACACAATGGGCAATTGGTGGTATCATAGTTAATGTGGATGAGTGGACCGGGCGGTCGCGCCGTGGTCACAACCATGGTGAGGAAAGTCCGAACTCCACAGAACACGATGCTGGATAGCGTCCAGGCGGAGCGATCCGACGGCAAGTGTCACAGAGAACAGGTCGCCATGGCGCTTTTGTGTCATGGTAAGAGTGAAACGGTGGTGTAAGAGACCACCAGCGATCCAGGTGACTGGATCGGCTAGGCAAACCCCATCGGGAGCAAGACCAAGCATGAGGCGGATGATGGGTGTGGCTTTGCGGCTGCATCCTTCATCGCGGGCTGTTCGTCCGTTCGCCTCGGGTAGGTTGCCAGAGGCGCCGAGCAATCGGCGCCCCAGATAGATGATCGTCAGCCCCAAAGGGCTACAGAATTCGGCTTACAGGTCCACTCATCCCACTTTTTGTGCCACCTCTTCCATGGGGATCACGGGCGGCTCGCCCTGTACCTCCTCCACCAGGTCAACAGCCCTTTGTACTGCCGCCTCCTCGCCCCTCAGTAACAGGCGAACGCCTCCCTCCGCGCCGGCCAACCCGCCCGCGGCCACCGGCACGCTATCGACACCGCAAAGGGTCTTTAATGCCTCGATCTCGGTATAGATGTGTCCTCGCACCGGCCAGAGGGAAAAGACCCTATCAAGATGTTCGTCGGGCTCGGCAGACAGACGGCTGGCCTTCTCAAGGTCAAAGGGTACCTCCTTTTCCAAGCCCACAGGAATCAACAAGTGGAGTTTTTTGCCCATGATGGGGCCCAGGGCGCGACCGATGGTTCCCCCCGTGGAACTTCCGATGGTGATACCGGCTATGCCTTCCCGATAGTTGAGGGCATTGGCCCCCTTGATATAGACGTCACCGCGTTCCATCTCTTCCAAGGCACTGAAGCGATCCAACGTAGGATCTGGCACTCCATCCACCAGGACGAGGCTCTTTTTCGGTTTCACACGCCAGGAACGTCCCACGTGGCTTGGCGCCATGCCGCCGGTCACATAGCGGCGCTTCTCGATCCTCTCTCCCGTCAATTCCTCATAGATATAGGCGTTGGTGCTGCCATTGCACACTACGATCATGCCCTCTCGCATCTTTTTCTTTATACTATCCAACTGTGTCACACCTTTGGCAATAAGCCGTTTCGATTCTGCTACTGTCAGGACAACTTCTGCTTTCATTTCTAACTCCTTACTCTACTGAACGGTAATCAACGCCGTGATCTCCTCGTAGCGCCCCTCACCGATACCCTTTACTTTCATGATCTGTGATGGATCGCTGAAAGGGCCATTTGACTCTCTATAGTCGACGATGCGCTGGGCATACACGGGCCCAATGCCCGGCAAGCCCTCAAGATCGGCTGCCGAGGCGGTATTTATATTTATCTGTCGCGTGGCCTGTGAGTCCAGTCCCCGATCCGGACCGGAGGATTCGGGCGGGGGACGCGTGGCCTCTCCCATTCGTGGGATCCACACCTGCTGACCATCCTGGAGAAAACCCGCCAGGTTCACGGCCTCCACATGGGCGTCATCCGTCATCCCCTCAGCCGCCCACACCGCATCGAGCCAGCGGCTGTCCGGCGCAAGGGCATAGACGCCGGGGCGGTTCACGGCCCCCACCACGTGGATCCGAATGGGCACCGGGGTGGGGGTAAGGGTCTCCGTAGGCTGCACGATTTCCATCGGCTCCGGCTGGGGCCGGCGATCATACAGCACATAGGTTCCAAAAAGGATGGCATAGACAAGTGTCAGAGTGATGTAACCACGATAACGAGAAAGGGCATCCATCCCAACCACCCTACGAGCCCGCGCCAACTGGCGATATTATAATAAAAAATCCGTCATAGACCAACCTGTGGGCAGACAATGGAGAATACAAAAGATCGACAAATGTTGATCAAGGCCGATCCGCCGCCAACGATGGACAATGTCAAGGAACCTCTTTTCCGCTGTTTTGCTTATGCCTTCCTTATGGTATAATATCGCTCGTTACCTTGGTCGGTGAGCCGGGTTTCGTCACACTTGTATATCATCCAACTCATCGGACGCATGGACGAGGAGGGGAAAGGCGCAACGACAGTATCACAATCTGCCCGAGCGATGGGGCTCGGACTCGTGAGAGGGGGTAAGGGTTGGCGACCCGCCCTGGCGATGTCGCCTGAAGGAATATCGATTTTTCTCTGAGTAATAGGAGGAGTACAAGATGAAGCTCAAATCAAGGATTCTCATCACCATCCTGCTCATAGCCACGCTGGCTGTGTCGGGCTGTGAGTTGGCCCAATCCAAAACGCTAAATATAGCCATTCTGGGCCCCTTGAGTGGCGACGTAAAGACCTTTGGTGAATCGAACCGCAACGGTGCCCTCATGGCCATTGAGGAGGCCCGAGAAGAGGGCATGGAGATCGAAACCATCATCGAGGATACGCGCTGCGATGCCCAGGAGGCGGCAAACGCGGCCAACAAGGTGATATTCGAGGACGAAGTCAAATTTATCGTCGGAGCCGTATGCTCCAGCGCCTCGATCCCCATATCGGAGATCGCCGAGGCGAACGAGGTTCTACAGATCTCGGGCACATCCACAAACCCGGATGTGACAATCAACGAGGATGGCTCGAACAAAGAGTATGTCTTCCGCGCGTGTTTCCTCGACCCGTTCCAGGGCAGAGTGATGGCCACTTTTGCACGTGAGGAACTGGAAGCAGAAACGGCAGCCGTGCTCTATGACGTGGGCAACGACTATGTAAAGGGCTTGGCAGAGTACTTTGAGGAGGCCTTTGAGGAACTGGGCGGCACAGTTGCCGTCTCCGAGGCCTATACCAAAGATGACACGGACTTTTCTGCCGTGCTGGGTAAAGTCAAGGATGCCGAAGTGGATGTCCTCTACCTCCCCGACTACTATGCCAAGAACAACCTCATCGCGGCGCAGGTGGAGGAAAAGGATATCGAGGCCACACTGCTGGGCGGCGACGGGTGGGACTCCCCCGAACTAGAGTTCGAACTCTTTGAGGGCGGCTATCACTCCAACCACTATTCGCCCGCCGATCCTCGGCCTGTGGTGCAGGACTTTATCGAGGCCTACGAAGAGGAACATGGTGCTGTGCCCGATGCGCTGGCCACCCTGGGCTACGACGCGACCAAGATCCTGCTACAGGCCATCGAGGAAGCGGACAGTCAAGATCCCGCCAAGGTGAAGGACGCCATGGCAGATATCGAATATGAGGGTGTATCCGGTGAGATCACTTTTGATGAATATGGCGATCCCATCAAGAGCGCCGCTATCGTCGAGATCAAAGACGCCAAGCCCGAGTTTCACAAGTTCGTCTCGCCCTAAACCTTTGTTCGTTGCCGGGAGGGCGCGCGCGCCCTCCCTTTTCTCTGTAAGGACATCATATGAAAGAATCGATTAACAAATTTCCCCTTCGCATCATTGCCTGGCTCACCTATGGGGCCCTGGGCGTGGGCATCATCTGGGGGCTGGCTTTTCTCATCCGCCTGAACGGCCCCGTCTACTTTTTTCAGGCCATCATCGACGGGTTAAAGCTGGGCTTTGTCTACGCCCTCATCGCTTTGGGATATACGCTGGTCTATGGTATCGTCCGGCTGATCAACTTTGCCCATGGCGACGTCTTTATGGTAGGCGCATTCGCCAGTTTTTACGCCATAACCCGGTATGGCTGGGGGTTCGTGCCCGCCATCCTCTTTTCCATGATCGTGTGCACGATCCTCAATGTGGTCATCGAGCGTGTGGCTTACAAACCCCTGCGCGATGCCCCCCGCATCGCCTCTCTCATCACTGCCATTGGTGTCTCGTTCTTTTTGGAGTATTTCACCGCCCTGCGGTGGGTGTTCAGTCCAGACTTTATCACCTACAGACGGCCCTTTAGAGTTATGGCCTGGAACATCGGTGGTGTGACCATATCCAACATCAGCGTCATCATGATCGGTATAACTATTCTACTTCTTGTAACGCTGCAGTATATCATCAGAAGCACAAAAATGGGCAAGGCCATGCGCGCCACGTCCCTGGATAAACCCACGGCGCGCTTGATGGGCATCAATGTGGACGGCATCATCTCTCTAACCTTTGCCGTGGGCGCTGCACTGGCCGGGGCGGGAGGCGTCCTCTATGCCATCGCCTTTCCCCAGATCTGGACGTTCATGGGGCTCATGCCGGGACTGAAAGCCTTTGTCGCCGCCGTCCTGGGGGGCATCGGCAACGTACCCGGTGCTTTTGTGGGATCGCTGCTGATGGGACAATTGGACGTCCTGGTGGTAAGTTTCCTACCCATGGGCTCGCGCCTGCGGGATCTCTTTGCCTTCTTTGTGCTCATTATCGTATTCCTGGTCAAGCCCACGGGGCTCTTTGGCGAAGCCATGGTAGAGAAGGTATAGGAGGCACCATGAAAAGACGCGGAAACACCTTGCCTTCCTGGGTTCTCACCCTCTTGGTCGCTCTCGGCCTGTTCCTCATCGTCTTTATAGCCGAAGTGACAGGCATCATATCCCGCTATTGGTATCAGGTGATCCAGCTGGCCGCCATCACGGCCATCTCTGCGCTGGGGCTGAACCTGATCTATGGCTTTAACGGACAATTCTCGCTGGGCCATGTAGGCTTTTACGCCATCGGCGCCTATGGATCTGCCCTGATTAGCAAAGATTTCGTGGCTACGTGGAGCGGCACAAAGGTGGGCGCCCTGTCGTGGATCGTGGCCGGGCAGCTCGGCTTCCTGCTGACGCTGCTGGCCAGCCACTGGTTGCATATCGGGACCATCCGGGAGGCAGTGAGCACGTGGATGGGCGACGATCTGCCCTCCCACGAGAGATGGATGATCGTCAATCTGGTCTCCCTTGTGTTGGTCGCCATCGCCATCGCCGTGGGCGTGGTCGCAGCATGGCAACTGAAGAGTGTCATCGCTGCTATCCTGGGAGGTCTCATTCCCCCACTGCCCACCAAACTGGGACAAAGGGTCATCTTTATCCTGGCCCTGTTGAATGGGGGCACGCTGGCCGCCCTCCTGGCCTATATCGTGGGCCTGCCGCTGCTGCGCCTGGGCTCCGACTATTTTGGCATCGCCACGCTGGGACTGGCGATCATGATCTACACTGCCCTCCAGAACTCTGACCTGGTCATCGCCACCATGAAGGGCGCGCGAGGGATGGTGGGTATCCCTCTTCTGAGCAATTGGATATGGGTCTTTATCGCCCTGGTGGCCACCATCGTCATCATGCGCAATCTCATCTACTCCAGCCACGGACGCGCTGTGGTATCCGTCCGGGAGGACGAGGTCGCGGCCAGAACCATGGGCATCCGTGTGACGCGATGGAAGGCCCTCTCCTTTGCCTTTGGAGGCTTTTTCGCCGGCATCGCTGGCGGGCTGTACGCCCATCTCTATGGCTTTTTGCATCCCAGCAGCTTTAACGTGGTCAAGGGATTCGATCCCCTCATCATCATCGTCTTTGGCGGATTGGGCAGCATGACGGGGACCCTCGTGGCCTCCGGACTCTTTGCCCTCATCATTGAGGGTCTGCGGGTCGTGCTGCCGGACGGGTTCGAGGACTGGCGTTTCGTGATTTATCCCATATTGCTCCTGCTCATCATGTTGTTGCGGCAGGAAGGACTCCTGGGCACCAGCGAATGGGGATGGCTAAAGGCCCCTGCCCCTCCCGAACGTCCGTCAGCGACACCTGCCTCCGGCGACGATGAGAATATGACGAAAAAGGAGACCCGCGAATGACCGTGGGAAATAAACGGGGCAATCACGAACGCATTCTGGACATCAAAAACCTGACCAAGTACTTTGGGGGCCTGTGCGCCGTTTCCGAGTTCGACATGGCCGTCCCCCGGGGCGGGCTGTATGGTCTTATCGGCCCGAACGGGGCGGGCAAGACGACGGTGTTCAATGTGGTGACCGGATTGTACGAGCCCAGCGAGGGAGAGATCCTGTTCCGTGGCGAGGATCTGGTGGGCATGGATCCCCCCGTGATCACGCGGGCGGGTATCGCACGCACATTTCAGAATATCCGTCTGTTTCAGAATCTCACCGTGCTGGACAATGTGCGCGTCGCCTATCACACCCACGCCGGCTATGGTCTGCTAGAGTCCATAACGCGCCTGGGACGGTTCCGCCGCCAGGAGAACGCGCTCACCCAACGGGCCCAGGAGTTTTTGGATGTCTTTGGCCTCTATGACCGGCGTGCAGAGATGGCCAAAAATCTCCCCTATGGGGAGCAGCGCCGGCTGGAGATCGCCCGTGCCCTGGCGACAGAACCTCGCCTGCTGTTGTTGGACGAACCGGCGGCGGGCATGAACCCCCACGAGACCGAGGAACTGATGGAATTGATCCACTTTGTTCGCGACGAGTTCGACCTGACCATCCTGCTCATCGAGCACCAGATGCGCGTGATCATGGGCATCTGCGAATGGATCACGGTGATGGACTTTGGCAAGGTCATCGCCCGGGGCACGGCGCAGGACATCCAGAATGACGAAAGGGTGATCGAGGCCTATCTGGGCAGAAAAGAGAGGAGGTTGCGCTCCGATGCTGCTGGAAGTTGAGGGTTTACACGTGGCCTATGGGGCCATTCGGGCGCTTCAGGGTATCAGTTTTCACATCGAAGAGGGAGAGATCGTCACGCTGATCGGGGCCAACGGCGCGGGCAAGAGCACCACGCTGCGTACCATCTCTGGGCTCCTGCGGCCGCTCGCTGGCGATATACTTTACAAGGGCGAGAGCATCACCGACGTTCCCGCCGAACGCATCGTCAAGATGGGCATATCCCAGGTCCCCGAGGGGCGCCAGATCTTTTCCACCCTCACCGTTAGGGAGAACCTGGATATGGGCGCCTATACACGCCGGGACAGGGAGGGCATACAGCGTTCCATGGAACGCGTATTCTCCCATTTCCCCCGTCTGCAGGAGCGGCTGGGGCAGTTGGGAGGTACGCTGTCGGGAGGGGAGCAACAGATGCTGGCCATGGGACGCGGTCTCATGTCCACCCCCGATCTTCTCCTCCTCGATGAGCCGTCCATGGGCCTGGCACCCATTCTCGTGGAAGAGATCTTTGAGATCATCGAGCAGATCAACGCCCGGGGCACCAGCATCCTGCTCGTGGAGCAGAACGCGGCCATGGCCCTCTCTGTAGCCAGTCGAGGCTATGTGTTGGAGACGGGAAACATCGTCCTGGAAGGTACTTCTCAGGAACTGCTGGAGGCTCCGCAGGTACGCACAGCCTATCTGGGCGAGGGAGGGCACATATAGTGGGGAGAGGATAGGGAATAGCTCCTTCCATCATCTAGGGAGCCCCGCGTAGAATGAGGGGAAGACACAACAAAGCGGTGTCCACCCCAATCTGCGTCGGCGATGGCGTCGACGTGCTGGTCGCCGAGGGGAGCGACTCGCAGGCGATCCCATCCCCGTCGCCGTCCAGCCGATGCACATCCCCCGCCCCTTCGAAACAATAGTCAAAGCAGGCCTGGGCCTCCTCCTGAGTGGCGAAATGGCTGCAGTTGTAGCGATCCTTATCACACAAGCACACGCCCTCCTCCTCGGTGGGTGTCAGCGTATGTAAAGGAACCGATGCGTCCGTCGGCGTTGACGTGGGCGATGGCGTGCCCGTCGATGTCGGAGGGAGGGGCGTATCCGTCGGCGTGACCGTAAGGGTGGGCGTATCGATCGCGGTCGACGTCGGCGGTGGCGTGTCGGTCGATGTCGGAGGAACGGGCGTATCCGTCGGCGTAGAGGTGGGTGTATTGGTCGCTGTCGACGTGGGAGATGGCGTGCTGGTGGGTGTGGATGACGGCGTACTGGTGGGCGTAGGAGTGGGATAGGACCAAGCGGCGAGATCGATCTCACGCAATTCACTACCTGGGGCCCAGATTGCGATGCCCGAGCCCTCGATCACCGTCGCTGCATAACCATTGACGCGAAAGGCGATGGGATCCCCGTCCCCCGCCCCCTCATCTATATCCTCGGTGTCCGGATCGTCCCCGTAGACGCGCATGATGCCCCACTTGCCAGGCGTTTCCACGGTAAACGTCCCACAATGCACGCCGTCGGGATCGTAGGCGTCGATTACAGCTCCTTCTGGAACCGGATCCCCATCCAGAGTGGAATTGTCGCTGCAAAACGCGCAGTATATGTCCGTCTCTATGACCTCGTGCAATTCCCGCTCGGCCAGGATATCCGGCAGGAGGGCGCCTAGAAGAAAGAGGAGGAGAACCGCGCACACCTTCTGTCGCGCAGCGAACGGCGACCCTGTGGGGGATAGGCTAATCATAGGGGCTCCTCCTCGAACGAAGGGATATACATTTTGAAGCCCATCATAGCAGAGCCAAGGGGCTGCCGCAAGTGAAAAACGCCCGGCCCACGATGCGCGCCGGGACGGGATCGGATTGACCTCCCCCTCCTTCTCCTATATGATTCCCCCTTGAGACGGCGGATATCATGAGCATAAAAGGAGGACTCTTCCTTTGAAGATTGGCTTTGGCACGCAGCTGTGGCTGCGCGACAATCACTATGAGAACTTTTATCGGATGTTGGACGAGATGTCCCTGGTGGGCCTGGACGGATTCGAGATGTGCTATCCCTTTCTTGTCGACTGGTATGAGGGACGCCCCGAGGAACTGCGTCACCTGCTGGACATGCACGATCTGGAACTGGCCAGTTACTATACCGGGGTGACCTTTTACGATCCCGAACGTCGCCAAGAGGGTGTGGAGGAGGTCAAGCGGCGCTGCCGCTTTGTGGCCGAACTGGGATACGAGTGGGCCCTGCTCGACGGGGGGCGCAAACGCCCGGACATCTCGAAGGAGGAACTGGACGATCAGATAAAGTTGATCGCCGAGACGGCCAACGCCCTGGGAGAATACGCCCACTCCTGTGGCATCAACCTGGCCTGGCATCAGCATTGGGGCAGCATCTTTGAGTTGCAGGCTCCCTTTGCGCGGCTCATGGAGCGCACGGACCCCGACCTGGTGGGCTTTTGCTGTGATGTGGGCCAGTTGGCCCTGGGCGATTTCGACGTGGTGGAGACGGTGGAACGTTACGCCCAGCGGATCACCTTTGTTCACTATAAGGATGTGACCTTTGCCGGGCGTCCCGAGGGCGAACTATGGCCCGGCGGCGTGGTGGCGCCCACGGACGGCGGCGCCTACGGCGTGGACTCGTGGGGACGCTGGGTGGAACTGGGGCGCGGGGTGGTCGATTTCCCCGCCGTCACCCGCGTACTGCGGGAGGCAGGATACGACGGCTGGATCGTGGACGATTTCGACTTTAGTTGCTATCGTCCGCGCACATCGGCCAAGGCATGCAAGGACTATATCAACCAGGCCCTGGGCCTGTGGGGCGAGCGCGACAGGCGGCGGGGCATCGCGCCACAGACGGCGGACTAGGACACGATTCCCGCCTTCACATCTACTATAGGATCTCGGACTGAAATCATGGGGAGGACACAATGGATCAGACCATCACCTGGTTAGGACATGGCTCGTGGAAAATGACGACGCCGCGGGGCACCATCATCTATCTGGATCCCTGGATCACGGACAATCCCGCCTGCCCCATGGCGCTGGACGACATCGACGGGGCCGACATCGTCTGTGTGACCCACGGGCACAGCGATCACCTGGGCAACGCCATCGAGATCGTGCACGAGACGGGGGCCACATTGGTCACCCTGCCCGAGGTGGCGGCCTACTGCGACCAGCACGGTATCCCCTACGACGATAACGGCGGTTGCGTACATACGGGGGGCAGCGTGAAGCAAAAGGATGTGCGCATCCACGCCGTCTTTGCCCTGCATAGTTCGGACATTATGGGGCAGGAATACGTCACCGAGGGGGAACTCATGCCCGGCTCTGGCACCTGCGGCATGATCCTCACCCCCGACGATGGCACGTCAGTCTATTTTGCAGGGGATACGGGCGTCTTTGGAGACATGGAACTGATCGGCAGACTCTATCATCCCAAGGTCGCCGTGCTGCCCATCGGGGGCAAGTACACCATGGGGGTCAGGGAGACGGCCTATGCCATGGAACTACTGGACAGCCAGATCCTCATCCCCGGCCACTATGATACGTTCCCTGGTCAGGAGGCCGATACCGACGAACTGATTCGCCAGATGGCCGTGCGCTGCCCCAGGGCGGAGGCGGTGATCCTCGCGCCGGGAGAATCGTACACAATATGACATCGACGGCGCCAAAGCGCCGTACATCAAGACGCAAAAGGCCTCCAAGGTTTCAAAAACCTTGGAGGCCTTGCTGAGACTGGAGATCGCTCGCAGCTCCTAAAAGTCCCGCGGCTTGCACAGGATCTCGCGTACCTTGATGTCGAAGAACTGCTTGGAGGGCATGGTGCGGACGACGATGGCCGTGTCCGCGCCACGGCCCGTGCCGGCCACGGCGATGACGTCCTCACAGGGCACGAGGCCCGCATCGGCGGCCATGGCCGCGCACTCGACGGCGACCTTCATGCCCTGACCAAAGATGCGCAGGACATCGGCCACCAGATCCTGATGGGAGTATCCACCATATTGGTCGCCGATGGCCGATCCCAAATTGTGAAAGATCATGGTACCGGTGAGCACTTTTCCTCCCGCCGCCTCGATATCGCCACGCACGTCCTCGGGCATCTCCTGAGCTCCCGGTTGCCGGAACCCGGTACTGTGGGTAACTGCCACCACGTTCAGACCGTTCTGAGAGAGCATCTGGGCCGCCTTGAGGCCCGTGTCGCCCGTGGTGGAGGCCACGACGACGTGCTCAATACCCCGCTCCAGCGCCTCCCCGCGGACTATTTCCAGCACTTGCTCTGTATTCTGCTTGCCCTGTCGTTCAAAATACATGATGCCCTCCTCCTTTCTGCAAGATGTACAGATTCCGAATAACAGGGCAAAGGGGAAGGCTAGCGCCTTCCCCTTTGCCCTATGCCTCATTCGCTATCCTTGCATCGCCTCCAGACACGCTTCCAGGGACTGACCCTGGCCCAGCACCTCGTCGATATGTACCATCCACTCGCTGATGGGTATTCGCTGAGGGCAGGCTTCCTCGCACTCGCGGCACTGCACGCAGGCGGAGGCCCTCTCTTCCTCCGACATCCCGTCGTACCTCTCCCGCATATCGTCCAGGACTTTGTACATCACACTCTGGTTCAACATGCCGAGCAGCCGGGGAATATTCAACTCGTTGGGACAGGGGAGGCAATATTCGCACTTGGTGCAGGGAATGGGGGACAGTCCCCTATATTGTTCCCGCACCCGCGCGATGACGTCCAGTTCCTCCTGGGACAACGAACCCACGGCCGAGGCGTCGGCGCTGGCCACATTTTCCCTCACTTGCTGCATGGTGCTCATGCCGCTGAGCACCACCGAAACCTCGGGCTGGTTCCACAGCCACTGC
>JAWLEV010000050.1:0-20641 GCA_041685915.1 Anaerolineae bacterium
CTCGATGGCCACCTGGATGTACTTGTCCCGATTGCGGATGTGGCTCACGTAGCAGCCGTCGTATTCGCCGGCCACCTTGGCCAGGCGCACCACCTCCTCGGTGCTGGCCAGGCGGCCGGGGGCGAACTCGAGCCCGGTGGAGATGCCGATGGCCCCGGCCTGCATGGCCTCGTGCACCATGGCCTCCATGCGCTGCATCTGGGCCTCGGACACGTCGGTTCCCACCGCGCCCACGGCGTTGCGCAGGGCGTTATGGCCCACCAGCCAGGCGAAATTGATGGAGGTGCCCATGTCGTCGATGAAATCGAGATATTCGCCAAAGGTGGACCACTCCACGGGCCCCTCGTAGCCGAGCCCACGCAGGGAGCGCCGCACCTCGTCGCGGGAGCGGGCAGACAGGGGCGCGGGGCTGGAACCGCACTGGCCCACGATCTCGGTGGTGATGCCCTGGCGCACGGTGCTCTGGTTGGTGGGATTGCTCTGTACCGTGCGGTCGCTGTGGCTGTGGGAGTCGATGAAGCCAGGGCAGACGATCTTATTCCCGGCGTCGATGACGCGCCCCGCCTCGGCGCCAGCCAACCGGCCCACCTCGATGATGCGGTCGCCCTGGATGGCCACGTCGGCGGGATAGGTGGGATTGCCCGTGCCGTCGGCCAGCCAGCCGCCGATGATGAGGGTATCAAACATGATATCTCCTTTCCGGTGGATCCTTGGTTTTCACCTACAAGATGGGCATATCATATGCCCTGCGGGCCGCTCGCGCAAGCGTTGTGCGGGGGGGCAATGTGCGCTGCTCTTGACTATCAACAGGTGTTTACCTATATTCCAGATGTGTTCTGAAAACCGTGGGGACCCCAAAGACCCCAAGGGTCTGTCCCTGGTCCTATCCACTGCCCTCGCGAGAAATACGGGCCGAATGTAGATACTGAACCTTTGTTCTGTGAGACCCTTAGGGTCTACCCGGAACCAATTCTATTTCCGACCATCTCTTCCCACGGAGATCGTATCCATGAAAACGAACAAACGCTCCCTCAAAGTCTACGGTCTACTGGTGGTTCTGCTCGCCGTCCTGGCGGCCCTCAACGTCTATCTGCCCCAGGGGGATCTCGCCGCCGTGGTGCCCGATCAGGAACTGCCGGCCTCCAAAGGTGTGCTGGCGGCGGCGAATGCCCTGATCATGCTCCTGATGTACGGGGGATTGGGGCTGTTGGGGCTAACGCTCTCACGCAAAGTGGGCTTTCCCGCCCTGTGGGATGAGGCGGTGTCGAACAGGGAACGGTTCCTGGTGCCCGCCCTGGTGGGAGTGGGAGTGGGCGTTCTCCTGATCGCCGCCGACGCGGTATTCAGTCGCCTGCATCCGCTGGGGCCCCTGCCCCATCCGCCCTTTCCCACCTCGCTGGTGGCCTCGGCCACGGCGGGGATCGGCGAGGAGATCGTCTTTCGGCTCTTTTTCATCTCCTTTTGGATGTGGCTCATCTCCTCTGTGCTGCTGGGCGGCCGCTGGGAGAAGGCCGTCTTCTGGGTCGTGAGCACCCTCTCCGGCGTGGCCTTTGCCTTCGGTCACCTGCCCTCGGTGATGCTCCTCTACGGGATGGAGGGGGTGGGCCAGGTGCCGACCGCCCTCCTGGTGGAGATCCTGTTGCTCAACGGCGTCGTCTCCCTCTTTGCCGCCCACCAGTGGCGGCGGGCGGGATTCCTGGGCGCCGTGGGCGTGCACTTTTGGACGGACGTGGTGTGGCATGTGATCTGGGGAGTAGTGGGTTCGTAGTAAGGCACGTAGGTTTGTAGTAAGGCACGCAGGAGCGGTCGGCCTGCCGACCGTTTCCGGAGTGCCGTGAAGGGATTTAGATTGTGGGAGGGTACCATGACCAACGAGCAGCGCCAGCGGGCCCACGAGGAGACCCACCAGGCCTGGAAGCGCAACGCCGCCTATTGGGACGGGCGCTTTAGCGAGATTCCGCCCATCGTCGTGGCCCGCATGCGCCTTTAGGGCACGCCTGCACTCCACAATGGAGGACGGCTGCGCCATTAGATGGGCCGCGCCTTGTGGACGTGGCCGCCCCGCATCTTCACGCTACTCCGCAGGGCCTTGGCGGAGCAAGGCCCCGCTGCGTAGCTAACTACGAACGGCTGGCGGAGCAGACGCTCCCTCCTACACCAGGCGGTGAGGCTCCGTTCTTACGTGCATTTTACGGAATCTGGCAATCGACGGTTGCGCGCCACGAGGGAATATCATATAATGGGGGTGAGGAGGCGGGCGTATCCTTTCATGCGCCCTTGCGTCCTAAAGGGTGGAGGCACGCTATCTGGATCTGGCAGGGGACGGGAGTGTCTAGGAGAATGTTCGGATGAACTCGACGAGGCGAGTGTGCATCGTGTTGTTGGCGGCCCTGGCCATGATCATCTGTTTACCCCTCGCCGCTGGCGCGGAAACACCAGAGGGCGCACAACTGCTGGACTCCAGGGTGATCATCAGCGAGGAGATCCCGGAGCCCAAGGGGTCGGCCACCCTCGCGGTCCAGGCCACCTCCTGGTCGGGCACCTCGTATGACTATATTCTCACCCTGACCAACCTCTCTCCCTGGTTTATGGATTCCATTCAGGTGCTCGACCGCTACCTTCCCGAGGATGTAGAGGAAGAGGAGACACATCAAGAGTGGATGCCCGATCCCCTGGCACCAGGAGATTCGACGTCCTTTGTCTTCTCCTTCCCCGATGGCCCCCTGGAGAACGGCTGTCACCAGATCGAGATCGACCTGGCGGAGGGGCTGGGCGTCATCCTCATGGATTGCAGTGAACCGGGGACAGTTACCATATGGGACGTCACATTGGGCGAGGAACTGGAGGGTTATCTCGCCGACCCGCCCGACGAGGAATCCATGGTCCAGACGAGTGACGCCCGCGGCGGTAGTCCGCCTCCCCTCGACGAGCCCACAGGGCCGAGCAAACTCGGCCTCCACGTGACTCGCAACAGTTCCCCCGAGATCATGGACTTTGTGCGGGAGGTCCATCCGGCGGTCATCGTGGCCGTGGGGGACCTGGGCTGGCTCTCCGACGTAAAAGAGGTCTCCCCCGAGACGATCACCGTGGGGCGTTTCAGGGAGGAGGAGCAAGCGTTTAGCGGGGATTCCGAGGAACGGGCGCGCCAATTCGTGGACGACCATTTGGAACGCTACCTGGCGAATGATGGCGTGGACTATTGGCTGGGATGGAACGAGCCGGTGTTCGAGAGCAGGGAGGATGCCGAATGGTACGCCGCATTTGAGGCCGAGCGCACACGGACCATGGCCGATCTGGGACTGCGCGTCGCCGTGGGCAACTTTTCGACGGGCACGCCCGAGCCGGCGGAATTCGAGGCTTTTTTTCCTGCGCTGTCGACGGCGGAAAAGTATGATGGCGTGCTGGCGCTGCACGAATACTCGGCACCCACCCTGCAGGACGGCGTGGGAACGGGATTATCAGGATTCGACCCCCTGCCCGAGCATGGCGCCCTCACCCTGCGCTATCGTCACTGGTACACCAGCTATCTTTGGCCACAGAACCTGGACATCCCTCTGATCGTCACCGAGGCCGGCGTCGACGGCGGCGTCCTACCGCCCCAGGGGATGGAACTGAACGGCTGGCGCGACTTTGACGGCAGCGTGACAGAACTGGACGAGCCCCTCTTTGTGCAGACGCCAGAGACCTATCTGCGGCAACTGAACTGGTACGACGATCAACTGCGGCGCGATCCTCACGTGTACGGGTTCGCCCTCTTTAATGTGGGCGACGGCGATGGACAATGGGCCAGTTTTGACATGACCGACCATCTCTCCGACCTGGCCGAACTGATAGAAGACAAGGATTAATGCTCCGAGGGAGCAAATCCCGCGGGCCCTCGCAAGGGCCCGCTTTTTTTGTTGTTTCGCTCGTTCCCCCTGCTAGCGAGGCCAGCGGCCGGCCAGATCTGGCAGATCGGGAAAGGAGACGTGGGGCTCGCGCTGGTACCAGCAGGCCACCGAGGAGATGTCATCCGTCAGGGGCTCGAATTTGCGGTCCAGATACCACCCCAATGCCTGCAGGGTCACCCGCAGTTGCGACCGAAAGCGGATGGGATCCATGACGTGCCAGCGGTACAGGCCATGCTTGGGCACCTCGCCCGATTCCTTGCGATAGAGGGGATACCCCACAAAGGCCGTGGAAAAGGTCTCCCCGCCGAATCCCCAGGCGCCCCCAAAATAGTCCTCGGTACCGGTACCGCAGATGGTGGGGAACTCGTCATCGCCGTCCATATAGAACTTTATTTCTCCTTCGCCCCACCAGCCGTCGGAGAACTGGTTCCAGCCCACCACGGTGCCCACATAATGCCCCTGGCCGCGCACGCCGTCCAGGATGGTATGCTCGGGGCACTCGCGGGTGGTGGTGGATCGGCGCCACTGGGCATGAAAATAACCAGCGTCCTCCGCGACCTCCTCATCTAGTGCATAGGTGATCTGATAGAAGAACCCCTCGATGGGTTCCCAATATTCGTTCTCGATGGTGATGCGCGCATGCTCACCAAAGGGAAGGGGCCAATAGCTGTTAAAACCACCACTGGGATTGACAGCGATGGGCAGGGAAGTGACGTTGTAGCGCAGGCCGAGGGGGTTGGCGAAAAAGTCGCCCAGGGGCACCTCCACCGAGGGCGTCTCCTCGCCATCCCAGTACATGCGCAGTGTGCAGGACCGGTAGGCCTCTGTACGCACCGTGATCCAGATGTGCTGAATGACACCCGGCCCCTCGATATCAGCCAGGGTGGTCGTGCTCTGGGGCTCCAGCGTGATACAGGGACGCACCTTCCACCCCTGTCCCAGGCGCGATGCCGGGCTGTCGGGCTCGGGCACGGCGCGCGCGCCGCCTCCCGGCACGCCGTCCGGATTCTCGGCCGAGATCGAGCGCGTCTTGGCGTCCGATAGCAGGGGAAGGCTCCCCAAGCCGCCGTATAGATCAAATGGTCGCTCCATCGCTCACACCTCCATAATAGATATATCTCACACATGGAGCATTCTAGCGCAAAAGGGGCCTCAACTTCAAACGACGGCCCCCGAGTTGACAGACAGGGGGCATCCCATATGATGGAGCAAAAGATCAGAAGCGCGAAAAGGGAGGGGGAATGGCGATCACCAAGGTAACATCGGGAGTCTGTGGCTTTACGACGCACATTGAGGGCTCTGCGGACGCCTCGCTGCAGGTGATGCTGGAGATCAGCAGCGAGTGTTCCCGGATTCGGGACCTCGCAGACCAACTCGCCCAGGTCCCGGCCCTGGAGGAGGTCTCACAACCGATCACGGAGACGCAAACCTACTGCGCGGCGGCCACGTGCGGGCTGCACGCCGCCTGTCCCGTCCCCTCGGCCATCCTCAAGGTCGTAGAAGTGGCAAGCGGCATGGCCCTGCCGGCCGACGTGCACGTGACCGTGGAAAAGGGCTAGAGGGCGCTGTCCCTCTCCTGGCCGCATACAGAGATGGGGCAACAGCACACGCCCAGCGTGCCATCGCCGGCATGGGCGCCCAACACGGCCGGCACACAGGTCTCGCGCATGCGGGCGACGGGCAGGGACGCTTTGAGGGGCGCGGCGAGATCCGACAGCCTCTCGGGGCAACCGGCCTCCATGACGACGACCTCCAGCGGTTCATCCGTCCCCATCCACTCCGCCATCACCTCTGCTATACGCTTGTAAGCCCGTGAAGAGGTGCGCACGCGCTCCAGGGCATCGACCTCGCCATCATTGAAATAGAGCAACGGCTTGAACTGCAACAGGGAACCCATCAGGGCCGCCGCACCCCCGATACGCCCTCCCTTGTAGAGATACTCCAGGGTATCGACGACAAAGAGGGTCTTTTGCGCCTCCAGGACATCCCTTGCGTCCTCGGCGGCCTCGTCGAGGGCCGCACCGGACTCTACTGCCTCGACCCCCACCTCTACGGCCAACAGATGCGCCGCCGCGGCGCATCGGGTGTCCACGATCTCGACGGGGATATCCACCTCTTTGGCGGCCAACGTCGCCGAATTGATGGTGCCGCTGATCTTGGAGGAGAGATGGATGGAGAGGATACCCTCAGCACCCTCCGCTTCCAATCGCGAGTAGACCTCCTCAAAATCTCCGGCAGAGGGTTGTGACGTCTTGGGCAGGGGATTGCAATGGGGTAGACGACGATAGAACTCTTTTGGGCCTATATCTATCCCCTCGCGGCACGTCTCCCCATTCATACTTATGTAAAGGGGTACGACGGAGATATTGTGGCGCTCCACATACTCATCCGACAGGCCAGCGGTACTATCAGAAACGACGGCGATGGAAGACATCGGACCTCCTCAGGACAACGTCAAGCAACGCATGAACATAATATACAAATACTCTATCTTTTCATGAAATTATAACCCTCGTTCCCTTCAAGGGTTACGCAAACGAGGAGATCAGGGTGGGGGCGCCCCCACCCTGATCTAGAATCCCTCCATGACCGTCAGGTCGACGATCCCGTGGGCCAGGGCACCGATGGCCTGCAAGAGCCCCAGGCGATTCTGGCGCAGCTCCACATCGTCCGTCATCACCAACACCTGGTCAAAGAACTCGCGAATAAAGGGCTGCAGATCCTCCAGCACGGAAAAAAAGGCGTCCACGCTGTCATCCTCCTCCAGGCGCGCCGACGCCCGCTCATAGGCGCGATAGAGGTCTCGCGAGGGGGCCTCGACAAGGCGGTCGGGATCCACGGAAAACGTCTCCTCGAGATCGCGGGTGATACGCACACAGCGAGAGTAGCTGTCCAAAAGTTCTTGCCAGTCCTCCCGGGCCACCCAGGGAGCAAACTCTTGCAGGCTACGATAGGCCAGATAGGGATCGTGCCCCCGTTCGTTGAGGACGGCATCGACCATGTCGTAGCGAAAGCCCTCGCCCGTCAGATAGCCCCGATAGCGGCGCAGGATATACTCCTCCACCTCCTCCAACACTCGATCGTCCACGCTGACGGGCAGCCCCTCGGCGGCAAGGGAGAGGGCCTCGGGCAGGGATAGCGATATCCCCTTCTGCACCAACAATTCCAGCAGGCCCAGGGCCGTTCGCCGCAGTCCCCACGGATCGGCCGCCCCCGAAGGGCGGATGCCCACGGCGAACAGGCCGACGAGGGTGTCCAGCCGATCAGCCAGGCCGATGACCAGGCCGGCCCGTCCCGTGGGCAGGCGATCGCCCATGAAGCGGGGCAAATAGTGTTCCTCGATGGCCAGAGCCACCGCTTCGTCCTCGCCAGACAATCGGGCATAATGATGTCCCATCTGCCCCTGCAGCGAGGTGAACTCGATGACCAACTGGGTCGCCAGGTCGCTCTTGCACAGGGAGACGGCCCGGCCGGCGACGGCGATCTCGTGCTGGGAATAATCCAGCATCCGGGCCAGTTCCGGCACCAGTTCCTCCAGGCGCCGCACCTTATCCAGCACGGAGCCCAGATCCTCCTGGAAGGTGAGTGTTTCCAGGAGAGGTGTGAATTCTTTTAGAGGCGTCTCGGTATCGGCGTCATAAAAGTAGACGGCGTCGTCATAGCGGGCGCGGAGCACCTCCTCGTTGCCATGGCGCACGGCCTCCACATCCAGATTCCCGCCATTGGCCACGGCGATGAAATGGGGCAGGAGATCGCCCTCCTCCCCGGTCACGGGCAGATAGCGCTGATGCTCGCGCATGACGGCCAGCAGCACGACGTCGGGCAGACGCAGGTACTCGCGACCAAAGTCGCCGAGGATGGGCAACGGATATTCGACCAGATTGGCCACCTCGTGCACCAGATCGGGCACCTCTCCCAGTCTTCCCCCCACGCTCGTGGCCAGGGATCGCCCCCGCTCCAGGATGTTCTCCTCGCGCGCCTCCACATCCAGCATGATGCCCGCCTCATCCATAACGTGCTCATAGGCGGAGGCAGAGGGAACAGAGATCGACGGTGAATTCCGGGAGCGGATGCCGCGAGATTCGCGTCCGCTGCGCACCCCAGCATGGGCAAAGGGTACCACCACGTCGTCCAAAAGGGCCACTAACCAGCGGATGGGGCGCGAATACTCTACACCACTGGCATTCCAGCGCATGCTCTGGGTAAAGTGCAGCGACGAAATCACGTCCGGCAGGTTCTGTGACAGGACGAGGCCGGCGTCACGGCCCTCCTCGCGAACCACGGCCACCACATAGGCCTTGCCATCGAAATTCCGCCCCTCCAGATCGGCCACCTCTATCCCCTGGCTGCGGGCGAACCCCTCTGCCGCCCGGGTGGGCTCCCCCACCTCGTCAAAGGCCACGTCCGCAGGGGGCCCCTTGATCACCCGCTCCTCATCCTCCTGACGCCCTTCCAGGCCCCGCACCTGGGCCACCAGGCGGCGGGGGGTGCCCACGACCTCCATTCCCTCATAGCCCAGGCGCGCCGCGGTCAGGGCGTCGCCCAACGCCTCCTCCAGCTGGGTCATGGCCGTATCGAGGTCGGTGGCGGGCATCTCCTCGCTGCCGATCTCCAGCAGGAAATCATGCCGCCCCTCGCCCTCTGGCTGCTGAGGTGTGGGCAAAGAGCCCACATCCTCCAGCGCCTCGCCGCTCCCCAGGGGATATCCCGCCTCCTCGCGCTGTTGGGCAAAGAGGTCGGCCACCTGGCAGGCCAGATCACGCATGCGCACGAAATAGCGCGCCCGCTCTGTCACGCCGATGGCCCCTCGCGCATCGAGGACGTTGAAAAGGTGGGAGCACTTGAGCACATAGTCGTGGGCGGGCATGACCAGGTCCCGGGCCAGGGCGTTTTCGGCCTCTGTCTCGCACAGATCGTACATCTGGCGCAGGCTGTCCACATCGGCCACCTCAAAGTTGTAGGTGCAGTACTCTACCTCGCCGCGCAGCAGCAATTCCCCGTAGGTGATATCATCCTCCCAGCGAATATCGGGAAAGCCGCGCACACCCTGCAGCACCATGACGATGCGCTCCAGACCATAGGTGATCTCCACAGAGACGGGGTCCAGGTCCCGCCCCCCTGCCTGCTGAAAGTAGGTGTACTGGGTGATCTCCTGACCATTGAGCCACACCTCCCAGCCCAAACCCCAGGCGCCGAGGGCGGGGGACTCCCAGTTGTCCTCCACAAAGCGCACGTCGTGGACGCGGGGATCGATGCCCAGGGCGCGAAGGCTCTCCAAATAGATCTCCTGGGGGTTGCCGGGGTCCGGCTTGAGGATGACCTGATACTGATAATATTTTTGCCAGCGGTTGGGATTCTCGCCATAGCGACCGTCGGCCGGGCGAACCGAAGGCTCCACGTAGGCCACGTTCCAGGGCTCCGGTCCCAGGACGCGAAGCACGGTGGCAGGGTTCATGGTCCCCGCCCCCACCTGCACGTTATGGGGTTGCCAGAGAAGGCAGCCCTGATCCGCCCAGAACTCGTCCAGCCGCATGATCACCTGCTGAAAATCCATCACCACTCCTTGCTCATCGAACACCGTTTACGATTGATTACTCACTCTATGGACAAAGGGCGCCTATGTCAAATAACACTGCCTATACGTTACGGCTGAGCAACCTTTTCGGCTCACAACAAGGCGAAAGAACAAACTGGACGTCTATACGGTTTATGTGCTATAATAAGGGTCAATACACGTATGAATCTATTATCAGCATCTCATCTGGCCGCTCTGATCGCATATCACCCGAATCCGTCCATATCGCTCTTTATACCCATAGATCGTGAGGCCCCTGAAAAGGCCTCGGAGCGATTATCTATCATGGCGCGGGATATAGACGAACGCCTGACGGCACTGGGGCTTTCTCCAGCCTACGTAGAGGAGTTGCTGCAGCCCGTTCAAGGGTTGGCCTCCTCCGAGTCGTTCTGGAGGCATCAGAGCAAAGGATTGGCCATCTTTTTCGCTCCGGACACGCTTCATATCTTTCGGCTCCCCCGCCCCTTTGAACAGCAAGCCGCCGTCAGCAACCAGTTCCACATCCGCCCCCTGCTGCCCCTCGTCAGCGCCGACGGGCGTTTCCTTATATTGACGCTGGAACGAGGCAGGATCGAATTGTGGCAGGGCACAAGCGAGGGGCTGGATCGCGTCGAGTTACAAAGAGTGCCCGAGGATCTCTCGGGGATATGGAGACGGGAGGCACCCACGGTGCAGATCCCCACGACGGAGCAGGGGAGGAAGACCAGCTATTGGCCTGCCACGTTCGCTGCTCCCGACCCCGATGCAGGAGAGGGCGATACACGGGCGCACCTGAGCAGGCTGGACGGGGGGCTGAACGACCTGCTGGCCGGCAAGGTGCCCCTGATTCTGGCGGGGGAAAGGGACTATCGCCTCCTATACAGGAGTGTGAGCCGCTATCCCGGGCTTGTGGAGGAGGAGATCGAAGGAGAGGAGGAACAGCCTCTGGACAAGGATATCCTCCGCCGCAGGGGGCTCGAAATCATAAAGCCCCGATGGCGCAGGGAAAAGCGACGTGCCTGGGCGGAATACGAACGCCTCACCAAGAGCGGCAGCGGCGTCGTCTCTGACAATGTGGCAGAGATACTCCTTGCCGCCTCAAGGGGAGAGGTCAAGACCCTGTTTGTCCCCATGGATCTTCAGCGCTGGGGAACGTTCGAGGAGGATGTGGGCCGCATAGAGTGCCATCCAGAACCAGAGGCGGGGGATATAGAACTCTTGGATCAGGCTGCGGGTTATACCTTTGTCCATGGCGGCAGAGTTTACACCCACGGGCCAAAGGAGGTGCAGAAACAAGATTCAGCGGCCGCCGTTTTCGGCTACTAGTGAGGGGGCAGAAGCGGCGGTATGGAGCACATTGTCTCCAGGGATAGACGCACCACTATATGACATACAGCGTCCCGCGAGACAAAAAAGCCCGAAAACAGATTATCAGAAGGAGTACAATGGATCAGGAAGGGAACAGTACACAGCAAGCAATGAGTGATCAAGAAAAGACTTTTGCAGAAGAAAAAGTGATGGAAGAACAAGAGGAAGCACCACAGGCAACCGAGGAAGAGGAGGCTGCTGCCGAATCGCCACAAGCCGAGGATGAGGCCGCACAGGAGAGCCCAGAGGAAGAACGGGTTCCAGCGGCAGAAAGCGAAGAGGAGCCCTCGCAAGTGGTTGTCGAAGAGGCCGCACCACCAGAAGACACCGAAGAAGGTTTTCAGGAGGAAGAAAGTTTTGCCGATCTCCTGGAAGGGGAATACGACTATACCCAGATGCGGCGCAACGAGGTACACGAGGCCACCATCCTGGCCATCGGGGAGAATGATATCGTCGTCGATATGGGAACAAAGCGCGATGGCATCATCCCTCCCAAAGACCTGAGCTTTGTGGATGACGAATACATCGACACCCTCCAGGTGGGCGATCGCATCCCCGTCGCCGTCATGAAGACGTGGGGCGAGGAAGACGGCATCCTCGTATCCCTGAACAAGGGGTTGCAGCAGGAGGACTGGTTGCGAGCCGAGGAGATGCTGGAGACGGGCGAGGTTCTGGAATGCGAGGTGCAGGACTATAACCGGGGTGGCGTGCTGGTCTCCTTTGGCCGCCTGCGGGGTTTTGTGCCCAACTCCCATCTAACCTCCATACCCACGGGGCTGCGTGGGGAGGAACTGCGGGAACGCAAGGCAGAGTTGGTGGGCACCAAGATGCGTCTGGCCGTGATCGAGGTGAACCAGCGTCGTCGCCGCCTGGTGCTCTCCAGGCGTGCTGCACAACGTCGCCAGCGCCAGGAACTGTTGGAAGAGCTGGAAGAAGGACAGGTGCGAACCGGCGTGGTGCGCAACCTCGTCGACTTTGGCGCCTTTGTGGACCTGGGCGGGGTGGACGGGCTGGTGCACATCTCGGAATTGGCCCATCGCCACGTGACGGATCCGTCTGAGGAATTGAGCCTGGGCGAAGAGGTCGAGGTCTATGTCCTGAGCGTGGACCGAGAACGGGAACGCATCGCCCTGAGCCGCAAAAAGCTGCTGCCCGATCCCTGGGACAGCGTGGTCGAGGAAGTAGAAGAGGGTGACCTCATCCAGGGCACGGTGACGAGCATCGTGGGCTTTGGCGCCTTTGTACGCATCCACGAGGGCTTTGAGGGCCTGGTACACGTCAGCGAGATGCCCTACGGCGAGGCCTCCCTATCGACGCTGGAGGAAGGCGAAGAGGTGACGGTGCGGGTGCTGGATATCAATCACGAGAAACAGCAGATTGGTCTCAGCATGCGCGACATCGAGGAGACGGAAGAGGAGCCAGAGGAAGCCGAAGCGGAGGAAGCAGAAGCGGCCGAGGCGACGGAAGAAGCCAAAGCGGCTGAAAAAGTTGAACAAGAAGCGGAGACGGAAGAAGCGGAAGGAACGGCAGAAGGGACCGAAGAAAAAGAAGTAGAAGAAGACCAAGAAACAGAGGGTGAAGCGGACGAGGATGAGGATTGGAGCGACGTCGGCGACCTCGATCCCGAGATCCTATCGCGTATTCAGGATTGAAGACGCGTTCCTCTCCACCCAATCGCAGCGATTCTTTGGGGAAGGCCGCCGCATCGCGGCGGATTCACAACCCCAAAGAATCGCTGTCCCTTTACCCACACTAACAGGGGGACTCTGTCTCACTCCTCCCACATAGCGTGTAGCGACCATCTGCGGCAGGCCTATATTCCATGGCCCCCTGGGGAACGCGCGTATCCACGACCAGATAGCCACGATCCATATATTTCCAGATCGTCTCAAAGGGAACGGTTCCCGACACCCATTTCTCCGCAATGACCGCCCCATGCCCCGGCAGGACGGTAAAAACCACCTGTCGGTCGTCGTTGGGATTCTGCAATGCCTCCGAGCGCGCAAAGGCATCCCTGATGCCTCGCGCCTGCGCGTCCGAGCCACACGTCACCGGGTAGGCATAGTAGGGCGGATCCAGGGGCACATACTCCACCCGCTCCGGATCATAAGCGGCCACGCCACGATGGCCATGCAGTTTGGAACGTACCACCGGCACGCGTCCCTCCACCTGCCAGTCGGGACCGAGAGTGATGGAGGGTAACGCGCTGTCCATCACCATCATCTCCAGCCCCTCGGAGGAGGGCGGACGATTGGCCTGTCCCTCCACACGCCGCACCAAAGCCCCCATGCCATCCTCCCGCACGCCCACGATCACCGCCAGGTCGTCATAGCCGATCTTGCCCTTGTTCACCGGTCCGGCACTGCCCGTGATGGTGGCGATCAGCGCGTCGAATTGGGGCTCCCAGGTGGAAAAGCAGCCCTCGCTGTATTGATCGGCGACGGCGTCGCCCACGGCGGGCACGTGCACCAGGTCGGCGATACGGATCATGGAACTGAAAAAGCCTCGGGCGTTCAGCGCCTCGCTGGCCGCACACATGGCGTCGGGAGTGGACAGACTCTCCCACATCTCTCGCGAAATGGGCGGATCCTCCACATATTCGTGGCGCGTCACCTCCTCGGTGCTGACGTCGGTGACGATGCGCGTTGCGATGTCACGATAAAAAGCCTCCAGATCCCCGCCCTCGCTGCGGGGATAAGCGCCGACCAGATCAAAATGGTATAGATGCTCGGGCTCCTCATCCCCCACCACCAGCATCACGCGCAGACACTTGGTGCGGGCCTGTATGATGCGCTCCAGGGCCAGGATGGGGCCCGCACGACGCCCCTGCTCCAGCAGGACGTGATAGGCCTCGGGGGCCAGGCCCGGAAAGCGAAAATCATCGGGATCGGGAGGATCCTTGGCCAGGGCCTCCTCAAGGTGAGACCACAAGGAACAGAAACGCTCCCGGGTCGCCTGCACCAGGGTATAAAGCGCGGGTAGTTTCTTCAGGCCATATCGCCTGCGCGCTGTGAACAACATCGCCTGCCGCCACGACAGGGGCTCCTCAAAGGGCGCGCTGGTGATAAGGACATCCGTATCATCCTGGGGCACATCGTGTATCCTGTGCCCCAACCGCCGAAACGCCCTTTTCAGTCCCTCGACCACCTTATGAAGCAGAGGTGTTTCCTCTCCCAGATCGAAAGCGACGGATATCTTTTTGAGCCACGTGTGAGCCGGCGGGTTCCCCAAGGTGGAATAATTCATGACCCGACGCTCCTCCTCATATAAAAAACCTTTCGAATCTCAATTTTGGCTGCACTGAAAGAACCACAAAAAGCTGCCTGGCACTTACAATCGATCTTCCAAGAATTATTGCCTTTACGTGTAGAATAGATTATTCTGTTGCCATTTATGCTACAAGTGCCAGGCAGCTGAACACATGACACCTTTTTTCAGGAGAGCCAATTTTGGATTCACTGAAAGAAGGTCTTGCAGTGAATGGAGGGTACTATATATTGAGGTTGTGCTTCGCATAACCTCAATATATGCCCTCATTTTCCCTTTGGCTACTTTTTTCAGGGCAACTGATTTTATGCGCTGAACAAGACGTGTCGGACATTCGGCCCCCCGTCACCTTTGCCAATATCCGTGACAGAAAAATAGACTCTATATCCAAAAAGCCAAGAATAAGAAACAAAAAAGTGCGCCACGGCTCACACGCCCTTTTCAGTGCATTCGACGTTGACCATCACACGATATCGCTATACCTCGTCCGAGGTCCTCGAAACCACCTCGCGCCCCTCAAGATTGAGGATACGCACAAACCAATCGGCCCAGCGGGGGGCGATGACGTTCAACAGATCCAACATCCTGGGCCAAAAGCCCATGACGACCTCGGCGCGCTGGCGTCGAATGGCCCCCACGATGATATCCGCCACCCGCCCGGGGTCCATCTTGGGAGAAGCCCACGGCATGTTTAGGGATTCGATAAAGGGAGTATCGACGCGCGGCGGATAGATGATACTCACCCCCACTCCCGTACCATGCAGTTCCTGACGCAACACGTCCCCAAAGCCGCGCATGGCGAACTTGGCCGTCACATAGGGCGCGTCGAGGGGAAGCCCCTTGCGTCCATCCAGCGAGCAGACGAGCACGATGTGTCCGGATCCCCGCGCCAACATATGGGGCAGAACGTCAAGCACCCCATACACGACCCCATAAAAGTTCACGGCCATGGAGCGCTCGACGGCCTCCACCGTCAACTCTTTTACGGGAGAACGCACATAGATCCCCGCGTTGGCGATGAGGACGTCCACGCGCCCCCAACGCTCGACGGTACGCTCTACGAGTTCACGCACCTGATCCCGTTGGCTCACATCGGCGGGCACCACCAGAGCCTCCCGCCCCAGGTCCCGAATGTCACGCGCCACCTGCTCCAGTAATTCTACACGACGGGCCGCCAAAGACAAATGAGCGCCCTCCTGGGCCAGCCGAAGGGCCGTAACGCGCCCGATGCCGCTTGAGGCCCCCGTGACGATGGCGATCTTGTTCTTCAAGTCTCTTTTAGCCACTAAATGGGAATCCCCTTTTGGCCGAACAGAACTCACAGTCCCGGTTCGGATACTATGATGCGGGTGCACGCAAATTTCGTAGATCATTAGTCATTGCCCGTCCGCGAAGGCGTTCGGGCCACCGAAGGTGGCCCATCTGGCCGTAGGCCTGTGCAATGAGATCTTAGTCCATGCACCGCCAGGGCGCCGGTGGCCAGCGGCCAATGAAGGCGGCTTCTGAGGCGCTTCGCGCCGGGCGTCGACCTGCCTCGACGCATCTGGGTGGTGCCCAAGACTGCACTCACGCTACTCCTGCCCCGTCAGTTTCTTCTTTCTAAAATGTCCGGTCAGTCTAGCAGACTTTGCGTGCACCCCTATGATGTCGCCGTCTATCTCATTGGCTCGAGGTCGGGGTGGCCGTGGGTTCCTCCTGCAACAGATCCTCGCGGCTGGCCTCCACCACGCGGCGGATGCTGGCCTCGGAGACGGTGACATAGTAGGAAGCGTCGGAGGCCTTGACCACATAGCCTCCCTCCTCGGCATCGTGATTACCCACGACGAGGGTATGCTCGCCCTCCGTCGTCTGCAACGTGACCACGGCCTGGGGATCGTCCAACCCATAGGCCGCCTCTTCCGTCTTGCCCAGGGGGCGCTCTAAGGCAAGGTTGGCCACGCCGCTCACCAGGCCGCCTATCTCCGTCTCGGATATCTGCTCATCCTCTGCCAGACCCTCCAGCGTCCACGCCCCCTCCGCCCCCCGCACAAAGGTGAATGTTCCCTGTTCATTCTCCAGTGTCACCCGCATCAACTCCTCTTGAGGTACCGACAGATAGCTCGCGTCCACCCAGGAAGAGGGCTGCGCTGTAAGATTCCAGTGCGAGATGCCGCTCGTGAGATATACCTCGTCCTCTCCTTCCACGCGCACGTGACTGGCGCCATAGCGGGGGGCAGAACCCACATAAAGCACGTGTTCATGACCGTCCTCCGTCTCAAAGGCTACGCGCCTGACAAAGTTCTCCTCGCCAACCTGCAGTTGTCGGTGACTGTCCTCGCTGCGCGCCACGACGTTATCTGTGTCCACCTCCACCAGACTGTCCAGCACGGGGGTGACGCTCGTCGTCTGCGCGGGATAGTCATCCGCCTCGGGAAGCACCCATCCCTCATTTCCCTTATGCAGGAGAACCCGATCCCCATTCTCATCCGTGACGTTTAGCGAGACGATGCTATCGGCCTCGAGATCGGGGAACAGGGGCTCTGCCCCCTCGTCCGCAGCCGAGTGAGGCCAAAAGACGATCACGGTGAGAGTGATCTGTACCAGCAGAATCGCTGCCAGAATCTGATGATGGCGTTTCATGCCTGCACCTCCTCACGGGACATCCCCCCGCTCTGGGGAGGGATCAATTCCATGGGCTTCTCATTGCGCCGACGATGGCTCATGGCCGATCCCAGAACCACAAGGGAGAGCAAAGCCGCCACATAGTTCGCCGCCTCCCAGAAGGACTGCTCCCCCTCGCCCAACGGACGGAGCACGCGCGCCGAAGCGCCACGGGCCCGAATCTCCAGCAGATCCGTATCCTCGGTGGACCAGGCCACTGCGTTCTGCAAAAGTCGGAGATTATTGAGATAGCGATCGCCGCTGAGACGATATGAAAGATCAAAGACGACGTCGTTCAGGAATTCGGTGCTGCCGATAACCACCAGCCGCGACGCCTGGGGAGAGAACTCGACCGTGGGGGGAATGGTCTCCGGCCGGGACGTCTCCTCCCCCTCTTCCTCGGACGACTCCACCTCAAAAGGTGAAGGCTCGTCCTTGAAGGCGCTCTCGAACGCTCCCTGCACGGCAACGGCCAAGGGATAAGAGTCCGTCTCCTCCCCGCGAGGGAATCCATACTGGGGATACATCTCAAAGTTAGGCTGGATGTTGGGAGGTCCCCCCTCTCCCGATGGCTCCTGGATCCATGAATCGGGGCTGGAACGCAGAAAGACGGTAACGTCCCGTTCTGCATTTTCCGTCTCATCCATCATGACGGGCGAGGCCCAGTTCAGGGTCACGGCGGGCAGATTGGAGACCAGGGCACTCTCTGTGGCCATGCCATCGGCACGGATATCGACAAAGAAGGGATAGTCGATGGCCTGAATCTGCTGCGCCTGCGATTGGCCCTCTTGGCCGACAACCACGGGGAAAGGCTCGTTCTGGGGATCCATGACCAACGAGGGCTCCACCGTAATGCCGTATTCGGCCAACAGATCGCCGATACCATCCTCTATGGGCCGCAGGGCCAGGCCGCCGCTCATCTGATCGGGAGTTAGCGTATAATCGTTCGCCGCGACGATAACCGAACCACCACGCATCAGGTACTGATCGACGGCGAAACGGTCCCTGTCCGTCATCTGCTGCGGCGCGACGAGCACCAGGACATCCACGTTGCCGGGGACTTTTCCCTCGCCGAGATCCACATCACGTACCCTGTACTCCTGGTTCAGCACCTCACGCACCGTATTCCAACTGGAGAGGGATTGCTGCGCCTGTCCGAGCATATCCTCCTCTGTAGAATCCTGCGGCGGCGTCCAGAGCCCCACCTCCTGAAGGAAGCCGGGCGAGAAGCGCTTGAAGGCCGATTCCAGGGCCGTGCGCACGCTGGCCTCGCTGATCTCCTCACCTACATCCACCACCCGGGCCTCGTCCCCCACCTTTAACACGAGGTAGAAATAGTAGGTCTCCTCGGAGAACAGGGAGGCGCGAATGGGCTGTAGACCGTATTGCTCGTAAAGCTCGTCCCGCGTGAGTTCGCTACCTGACGCGTCCGGATTCACCCGCTGGTAGGTGAATTCGCCCCCCGATTGCCCCATTATCTCGTTGACCACCTCCTCCACAGTTTCAGGCGCGTCCGTCAGATGTTCGGGCAGAGTATCGGGCGTAACGTAGAGGGTCAACTCGGCGGGTGCCTCCAACGAGGCCAGCACCGCCTCCATGCTTTGGAAACCATAGACTGCCTTTCGAATGGCGCTGGTGAGATCGTACTCCAGATTACGCAGACGTACATCCGTGGTACCATCGCGGCGCGATTCCACCTCGATAAGATCCTGGAAATTCAACACCTGACTCTGATCACCGTACTGTATGAGAATGTCAAAGTAGGCGTTGACGATGGACGTCTCATAGCGATCGGCCGCCTGCAGGGGGGTGGGTTGAATGCCATAGACATCGTTAGCCTCGGCTTCCTTTTCCGGATTTTCCGCCGGATCGATGATCTCCAACTCGATCTGCCCTCCGGAGGCGATCTGATACTCGCGCAGCGTATCACGCACCGTAGGCACCAGGGGCGCCAACAGTGGATGGGTCTTGGCGCTAAAGTACCCCCGGATGAGCAAAGGCTCCTCCAGATCCCCCAGGATGCTCTTAGTGGTTGGGGAGAGACTATATGTGCCTTCCTCGGTCATATCGAGGCGCAGACCGTGCAGCGGATAGGCCCAAACGTTGACGAACATCAGGTTCAGGGCAATCAAACTCACAGTAAGTGTGACTCCCACGCGCTTGGGCCAGGTCCGCTCGCCCTCGCTCCAACCCTTGGCCTGCAGAGAGAGCACGTTCAGCGCCAGGAATAGACCTGTCAGTGTGAGATAGTAGAGCAGATCGCGCAGATCCACCACGCCCCGCTCGATGCTCTCAAAGCGGCTGCCCGCGCCGATGGCACGTAGGATCTCGCCCACGTTCTGCCCCACAAAGTCGGTGACGCCGCTGGACCCCACCAGATAAAACGCCCCACACACCAGCACGGTGGAGATGAGAGCTACGATCTGGTTATCGGTACGGGAACTCATAAAGAGGCCGATCCCGGCATAGGCCGCGGCCAGCAGGATGGAGGCCAGATAGCCGCCCAAGACGGGGCCCCAATCCAGATTGCCCAGCAGGGAGACGGTAAGGGGCAAAAAGAGGGTCAGAGCCAGGGCCACGGCCACCAGCGCCAACACGGCCAGGAACTTGCCCATCACCAGCTGTGCAAAGGAGACGGGCAACGTCAGTAGCGTCTCCAGGGTGCCCGAGCGCTCCTCCTCGCTCCACTGGCGCATGGTCAGGGCGGCCACCAAAAAGATCATCAGCACGGGCATCCGGCGAAAGAGGGGTCGCACGTCGGCGATGCCACGGGCAAAAAAGGTGTCCACCCAAAAGAAGGCGAACAGGGTGGCGGCCAAAAAGGCGCCAATAAAGATCAGCGCCATAAGCGAGCCAGTGTACTCCTCCAGTTCCTTGCGTGTGACAGCCAGTATCTCTTTCATGCGCTCACCTCAGCAGTCGTCGCGAGTTCATTGAATACCGTTTCCAGGGTGCGTACGTCGCGCCGCAGCTCGCGCAGGGGCCAATCGCGATCCCGCGCCAGGGCATAGATGGCGGGGCAGAGATCGGTGTTCGCTTCCAGCTGGCCCAGCACGCGATAGGTGGGGAACCCGTCCTCACCCTCTATCCTCTCCACCTCTCGCACCAGATCCAACCGGCATAGCGTCGGCTCCACATCGCCCGGCGCCTCGTCCAGCACCAGCACGGCATTGGAGGTGGCTGCCAGTTCCGACAGGCGGGCGTCGGCCTTGATCTGGCCGTTGATGAGGATGATGGCCCGGTCGCAAAGGGCCTCCACCTCGGACAGGATGTGGGTGGAAAAGAGGATGGTGCTGTCCTGGGCCAATGTGCGGATCAGGTCGCGCACCTCCACGATCTGGGTGGGATCCAGACCGATGGTAGGCTCGTCCAGGATGAGGATGCGGGGGCGATGAACGATGGCCTGGGCCAACCCCACGCGCTGGCGAAAGCCCTTGCTCAACTCGGCGATGGGTCGCGTCAGTTGCTCCTGCAGGCCCGTGGCATAGATAGCCTGGGACAGGCGCTCCTGCTGCTCCTCCTCGGGGATGCGCCGCAGATCGGCCACCATGCGCAGATAGGACTGCACAGTGAGTTCCGGGTAGAGGGGCGCCGTCTCGGGCAGATAGCCGATCTGGGCCTGCACCTGCCGGGTCTGCTCCAACACGTCCAGGCCGTTGATGCGCACGTCGCCCTCGTCGGGCTGGAGGTAGCCGGTGAGGATCTTGATGGCCGTGGTCTTGCCGGCCCCGTTTGGGCCCAGCAGCCCGACGATCTCCCCCTCCTCCATGTGGAAACTGACCCCGTCCAGCGCCCTGATGGAACCATAGGACTTGGACAGATCCGTCACATCGATCATGAACACTCCCTCATTCCAGATCGCGAATACTCTAAGAACTCGAAAACTAATGGTAGTGGGGAGACGGGGATTTGTCAAAAGAAA